>JAZNOM010000052.1:0-47636 GCA_045580835.1 Eubacteriales bacterium | reverse complement strand
GATGGCACTTGGAGCAAATTTCAACCTTAACATCGCTCTTGGTAGAACGAGTGGTATACTCTGCACCGCATGCACACTTTACGGTAACAACATTATATTCCGGATGGATACCCTGTTTCATTTTTAGCACCCCTTTACATTAGTAATCACAATACGCCTTATAATAACACACAAATTCTAAAAAAGCAAGTGTTTTTTTAACTTTTTTTATTTTTTTCTCGGTTTGTTAAATTTTTTCGCCAACTTCGCCTTTTAAACGTGCAATTATTTTCTTTTCAAGTCTTGAAATATACGATTGCGAAATCCCGAGCATATCCGCAACTTCCTTTTGAGTTTTTTCTTTTCCGCCTGCAAGTCCATAACGCAGTTCAATTATAACACGCTCACGCGGATTAAGAAGCCCGACGGCTTCATGTATTATCTTTCTTTCCTCGGCATCCTCTATGTTTCGATATACCATGTCCTCATCACTACCAAGAACGTCCGAAAGCAAAAGATCGTTTCCGTCCCAATCTACATTCAGCGGTTCTTCAATTGACACCTCGCACCGTCTTGAGCTGTTCTTTCGTATATACATTAAAATCTCATTTTCTATACAACGCGATGCATATGTAGCAAGTTTATTGTTCTTATCGGGCTTAAATGTATTAATAGCTTTTATAAGCCCTATAGTACCAATAGAAACCAAATCTTCAATGCCTATACCCGTACTTTCAAATTTCTTAGCAATATAAACCACAAGACGCAGATTATGCTCTATAAGTATGCTTCTTGCTCGCGCGTTATAGCTCGCTTCATTAAGCGCCGCCGCCTCTTCAGCAGCATTTAACGGTGGCGGCAATGTTTCGGCACCGTTAACATATGCTGCGGTATCGTATGTTCCGAGCACTTTGCTTTTAATTTTTATAAAAAAAGATAGAAAATTCCTAAATAAGTTTCTCATCAAATCCTCACACTACAACCGACGGATGCGCAAGTCCGTCGCAATCTCCAAATAATACCTCTGTGTCGCACACCGCTATATACGCATCTATCTGCACTCTTTTTTTGTTTCTTTCAATAAAAAAGCTATCCGGCTTAAATGCGTAATATGTCCTTTTCTTACCGTCAATTCCGCTGACACAAACCAAACGGAACCTACGCGCCAACAGAAATTCCGAATTTTTGTCAATAATTGCTCTGTATTTCTCTTCACCTAGAAGATTCCTGGCTTTAACTTTACCTATCAAAACAACATATTTGCCGCTGATGGGTTCTTTAGCAAGATTGCCCGAATCGAGCAGTAGCTTTACGTTTACACTTTTGCCTCCAAATTCTAAAACTGTATTTTCTTCACGTTTATCCGCCATATCTCTGCCGGCATATGAAAAAATAAGCGATATCAGCATACTTATCGCAGCAAGCACTGTAAACAACCATATCGGAACATGAGAATATGTATACTCAATAAAGTCACCGTAAATATCATTGTGATAACTCCCAAGAAAGAAGTAGACGGCAAACATTATTCCTCCGACAAGAGCAGACGTGCAATAAAACACAACTGCAGTTTTTAAAAAACGGTATTCTCCGAAACAAATATAACACATTAAAAGCCCTACACTAAGGCTAATAATACAATCTATTATATCGTTTCCGCTGACAAAAATCTTCGCAACACTGTAGATTCCGCCTATTACAGATGCACTCACGGTACAAAGCAGTTTAATCCGCCTTCGTAGAATCAAGCCACTGGTATACAAAACAAAAAAATTCATACAAAAATCTATCAATAACAGTATATCGCCATATAATACTCTTACCATCGTAAATTCCCCCTGCAGATATTCTAATACGAAGTATTTTAAAAGGATGTCGGCTTTTGAGCAATTTTTTTGGCGGTAAATTGAAAGAAAAACCGAACATGAATGCTCATGTTCGGTTTAAGTATTATTTTGTTCTATTTTGAAATTCTGCGGCACTCAATATAATATCGCTTATCTCTCGCTTCGCCCATCGAAAAAGTTTTTCGCGGCAAGGCACCGTCTTTTTCTACCGCATCAAAAAGTTCTTCCTTTTTCATGCCGTCAAAGACGAAACCAATTGCGTCTTTTTCTCCCGAAAGCTTGTATATTGAATCCATACCGTGAATGTAATCGACTTCAACATCAGGATTATTCATTATGTACTCATCCAAAAACTTTTGTAAAGTACCAACGGTAAGAGTGTGCGTTCCGCGTCCTAGTATAATAGTCTTTTCTGTGTTATCAAAAATACATTTTACGCTCTGCTCGCCGTCGCCGCAACTCTTGCCATACGCTTCAAGCGCCGACAAAAGTTTTTCTTTGTCAGAAGTCTTTACAAGACGGTAGATTGGTTCAAATTCCAGCGCACTGTCATGAAGGTTTACAACTTCACAAAGCGCATATCTCAAAGGATGATTTTTAGCGAGTTCTTCGCCGATTTCCGCTTTTAACTCTTCATATCTCGCCTTCGCGCTTGCAAGTGAATGATTGCCGTCTCCTACTGCAAATTTTATAGAAGTCCCGCTTTTTTTAAACATCTCCGTAAGCCTTGCAAAAAATTCGCAGATTTGAGTGGTTGAAAGTGCGTAACCTTCAATATGTCCTCCGCCAAGCATTAAATCAAAATCATAAAGCTTATACATTGCATCCGTTGCATGTGCAAGCGGCTCAATTACCGACTTTGCAAAATCGTTAATTAAAAGCATAATGTGAGGAGCTTCAACAGTAGCGGCACGGCGTACTGCAACACGAGGAGGAATGCGCTCAAGCACAGTACCTTCCGTTGCGCGCACAGAAGAAGTAGAGCCAACAGAATAATCATACTCTTCTAAATCAATTTTGCCTACTATGCCGCAGCGAACCTTCCCGTCAGACTGCGTGCGGCGTACATAAATTAATGTTTCTTTATGCTCGTCCAGCACTGTATTTTCATATTCACTCATACACACTGCTATTTTTGAAAGGCGCTCTTTTGTTTTGTCTGCCAAAAAAGCTTCGGGCAAAATTATATTAATCGTACTCGGATTTTCGCCGACAAATCTCTCGGCATCGCGCCAGTATTCAGGCTCGCTTGTAAACTGGTCGCATGCCACAACTGCCCATTTTTCAGCCTCGCATGACCTACTTATAAAGTTTGGTAACAATATATCAGCCGCATAAAAAATATCTTTCATTTGTTTTCTCCTAAACTCAATTTATTATATTCTATCTCAATCGTTGCTATTTTTCAATATATAAATATAATATTGTAAATTTAAATTAAAAGTGTTATAATAAAATTTATACAAATAAAATTCATATAAACAGGTAAAAAAATGATTTCAAATAACAAAGAAAAAGTTCCATTTATTAAAAAGATTAAAAAGACCACAGGGCATCTTTTATACATATTAAAACTTGTAAAAGAAACAAGTCTTGCGTTGCTTTTAGCAATGGTTTTTATAAGCATCCTCGACGGTGTTTTGCCTATTTTGAATGCATATATTGCTAAAAATCTTATAAATGAGTTGATAAAGGTGATAGGCGCAAAATCTTGGGAAGCACTTACACCTGTAATCGGACTGCTTATTTTGCAATTCTGCTATTTGATTCTTGCGCGTTTCTCTACTCAATTAAGAAGTACCATCACTACCCTTTCGGGCGAAATGGTTACAAACCATATAAAGCTAAAAATTGCGAAAAAGACTGAAGAAATCGACCTTGCCGATTTTGACCGTCCCGAGTTTTATGAAAAGCTCGAAAACGCAAATCGCGAAGCTTCAAGCCGACCGATTACTATACTTAACGCTACCCTCACACTTTTCAGTAACATAATCAGCACTATAGGCTTTGTTGTTACCATTGGTACACTGCACCCTTTCATCCCCTTTATTCTTATAATTCTCGCGCTTCCTTCTGCGATAATTAATTTTGCTTATAGAAAAATCACCTTTAAATACATAAAAGAACATACTACCGAGCGCCGCAAGATGAATTATTGCACCCACGTGCTTACAGACAAAAATTTCAACAAAGAAATTAAATTGCTTGCTTTGCACGAAACATTCATTGAGCGCTACAAGAGAATTTTTTCTGAGTATTTCGCAGGAATAAAACGAATATATATACGCGAAAGCGTACTACACATGATTGTGTACACTTTGTCAACTATATTTAACGGTCTTTTCCTATTGTTTGTAGTGTATAAAGTATGCTTTGACGGGATGGAAGTCGGCGATTACACGTTCTACTCTACAGCCCTCACATCTGTACTTTCAGGAGTTTCCGCAATTGTTGCAAACTCTTCAAAGATATACGAGGGCACATTGTTCATTGACAACATGATTGAATTCATGGCAGTTAAGCCTGAAATTGTGCCTTCTGTTTCTCCTGCTGTACTACCTAATAAAGGCGCAGCACATACACTGGAATTCCGCAATGTTTCTTTTGCGTACCCAGGAACTGACAGACTCATAATTCAAAACCTCAACCTTACACTTCAGGGTGGTAAATCCTATGCACTCGTAGGACTTAACGGTGCCGGAAAAACAACCTTAATAAAACTTATGACACGTTTGTATGACCCCACCGAAGGAGAGATTTTGCTTGACGGTCAAAACATCAAGAATTATGATGTAAAGGCGCTTTATGCAATGTATGGCATAGTTTTTCAGGACTTTTCAAAGTACGCAGTTACTGCAAAAGAAAACATTGTTTTCGGCGATGTTCACACTGAAATCAACGAAGATCGTCTCGTTTATGCTGCAAAAGAGAGCGGTATACACGACTTTCTTTCTTCGCTTCCTAAAGGCTACGATACTTCGCTTATCAGGTTTTTTGATAATGACGCGATTGACATGTCTATCGGACAATGGCAAAAAATCTCAATTGCGCGTGCATTTTACAAAGATGCCGAATTTTTGATTCTTGACGAACCTACCGCATCACTTGACCCTATTGCCGAGGCGGATATTTTCAAGCAATTCGACACGCTTCGCGAAGGCAAAACCACTCTGTTTGTATCGCACCGCCTTTCCAGTGCAACCGCAGCAGATGAAATCATAGTGATGCAAGGCGGAAAGATTTTGGAGAGAGGAAGCCACAAAGAACTTATGCAAAAAGAAGGCGCATACTACAATCTTTTTACTTTACAGGCTGAAAAATATCTCGAAAACACTTGATTTTACGCTTGACAGATGAATTTTGCAAGCATATAATATATTAGTATATTTTATACATTCTACATGTCCCAGCAAGGAGAACAAAATGCAAGTTAAAGTTATTAAATTCGGCGGCTCATCTTTGGCAGATGCCGAACAGTTTAAAAAAGTTGCCGATATTATTCACGAAGATCCGGCTCGCCGCTATGTAGTCCCCTCTGCTCCCGGTAAGCGTTTTAAGGATGATACAAAAGTTACCGATATGCTTTACGCCTGCTTTGAAAAAGCAATGAACGGCGAAGATTTTGAAGCTGACTTTGATAGAATCATCGAGAGATATGAGGCCATTATCGCAGGGCTTGGTCTTACATTAGATATGACCAAAGAGTATGACCGTATCAAGAGTGCTTTTGCTCACCGTCCCGGTAGAGACTATGCTGCCAGCCGCGGTGAATACCTTAACGGCATTATCCTTGCGAACTATCTTGGTTTCGACTTTATCGATGCAGCCAGCGTAATCTTTTTCCAGGATAACGGCAGTTATGACTCCGAGCGTACTAACGTAACTCTTTCCGCAATTCTCCGCAACCACAAGCAGGCAGTTATTCCCGGCTTTTACGGCTCTATGCCAAACGGTACAATTAAAACGTTTTCTCGCGGCGGCTCTGACATTACAGGTTCCATCGTCGCCCGCGCAGTAAACGCTGATATTTATGAGAACTGGACCGATGTTTCAGGATTTCTCATGGCTGACCCTCGCATCGTTGATAATCCTAAAGCAATTGAAACTATCACTTACCGTGAGCTTCGTGAGCTTTCTTATATGGGTGCGACCGTACTCCATGAAGATGCTATCTTCCCTGTTCGCTTTGCAGGTATTCCGATTAATATCAAGAATACAAACATTCCTACCGACCCCGGCACTATGATTGTGTCGACCACTTCCGATTACTCTTCTGACAATGTAATCACCGGTGTTGCCGGCAAAAAAGGCCTCTCTGTTATCAATATTGAAAAAGACATGATGAATGCTGAAATCGGATTTGGCAGAAAAGTTCTTTCTGTACTTGAAGACAGCAATATTCCTTTCGAGCATCTTCCTTCAGGTATTGATACTATGAGTGTAGTTGTTAATACAGCATGTCTTGATAACAAGCGTGATAAAATCGTTCGCGAAATCTGCCTTAAAACTACTCCCGATGCAGTTTCTATCGAAGACGGGCTTGCGCTCATCGCTATCGTAGGTCGCGGTATGATTCGCTCCAAGGGTACTGCTGCAAGAGTTTTCAACGCGCTCACCAATGCAAACATAAACGTGCGTATCGTTGACCAGGGCTCAAGTGAGCTTAACATCATTATCGGTGTTGACGAGCACGACTATGAAAACGCTCTCCGCGCAATTTACAATGAATTTGTAAAATAAAAAATCGGTCACGAGTCTCTCGTGACCGAAATTGTTTATGCCATAGTTTCGGAAAGTTTCTTTCCGCCAAGCACATGAAAATGAATGTGTTTTACAGACTGGCAAGCATCATCTCCGCAATTGTTAACGATTCGATATCCGTTGGTAATTCCTGCTGCTTTTGCAATAACAGGTATATCCTCAAAAAGCTTTGCAACAATAGCACTGTTAGTGCCGTTTATATCATCCGCGCACGTCGCAACATGCTCTTTGGGAATAACAACCACATGCACGGGAGCTTGGGGATTAATATCATAAAATGCATATACATTTTCGTCTTCATATACTTTTTTAGACGGAATATCTCCGCTTACAATTTTACAAAACAAACAATCCATATTATTAAATTCCTTTCATTATTATAAATTGAGTTTAACATACATAAAAAGAAAAATCAAGGAGGCGTTAAAAAGTTATGGCCGCACTTCCACATTATTCTGAATTCAATTGCGACATGTGGCACTATCTTGCCTCACAAAGCAAGCCAATTGTGATGTACGGCATGGGCAACGGTGCAGATAAAATACTCACCGTATTTGAAAAATTTGGAATAGAAGTGGCAGACTTCTTTGCAAGTGACGGTTTTGTTCGCGGACAAGCTTTTCACGGCAAAACAGTTTTATCATTCTCTGCCATCAAGGAAAAATATACCGATTTTATTGTAGTTGTTTCTTTCGGCTCTTCTCTGCCTGAAGTTTTAAATAATATATACGCCATCGCTGATAACAATGAGCTATATGCACCTGATGTTCCGGTGAGCGGCGAAACGCTTTTCACACTTGACTTTTACAAAGAAAACTTTGACAAATTTGAGAAAGTATATAACTTACTCGCTGACGAAGAATCAAAACAATTATACGCAAATATTATCAGATTTAAAATTACCGGAAACATATCTCATTTAAGAAATGCCGTAAGTTTGCCGGAATGTGAAAAAGAACTGCTTGATTTTGACCGATACAAAACATTTATCGACTGCGGTGCCTATAACGGTGACACTGCTAAAAAATTCATTTCAGACTGCAAAAACGCTTCCAAAATTTATGCAATTGAGCCTGATAGAAAAAACTATAAAAAACTATCAGCATACGCAGAAAACGAAGTCAATGCAAAAGTTATACCTTTGAATTTTGGCACCTGGGATAAAAAATCCATTGCAGAATTTACCGTTGGCGGCAACAGAAATTCGGCGATTGGCATACAGAATTTCAAAAAAAGCGAAACTGTTGAATTAAACACAGTAGATAGTTTAAATGTTACTGCTGACTACATCAAATATGACGTTGAAGGCGCAGAAAAAGAAGCTATACTCGGCTCCGCAAAAACTATCAGAGCATCACTGCCCGACATGCTTGTTTCGTTGTACCACCGAAGCGAAGATTTGTTTACACTCCCGCTTCTTATAAACGAGTTTTTTCCGGAATACTCGCTTTATTTACGGAGATTTGAATATGTACCTGCGTGGGATATAAATTTATATGCAATTAAAAGGAGTTAATCATGGTATACAGACTTTATGTTGAGACCGTACAAGAAAGCGGCAAAATCGGTTGGTCATATGCTTTTTACAATCATCAGGATTTTATGGTATACAAACGCTTTGGAAAAAGTGAAGAAACAGACATGAATAAAGTAATTCTTCAAACTGCGCTAACTGCGCTTACATACTTCGAGCGCTCGATACGCCGCCGCTACTATGACGAGCATTTTTCTACCAGAATAGACGAGGATTACGTAACCTTATTTACACACAATCCGGAAATTACAGAAGTAGCAAAGAAGATTAAATCCGAAGAAGCAAGTGCCGTCGGCTTTATCGGTGAAGATAAAGACATATGGGAAGGGCTTGTTCCCTTCTTCAAACAAAGAACAATGATATTTGAAAACTCTGTTGATGAAAAATTTATCTCGCAAGGTAAATACCTTGCAAAGCAAGCATTAGTATAAAAAAATCAGGGAAGCTTTTGCTTCCCTGTTTTTTTGATAATTACTTGTACTTACGCTTGCGCGCAGCCTCAGACTTCTTCTTGCGCTTTACGCTGGGCTTCTCATAGTGCTCTCTCTTACGGAGCTCAGTGAGTACACCGGATCTTGCACACTGACGCTTAAAGCGGCGAAGAGCGCTGTCAAGAGACTCGTTCTCTTTAACTCTGACTTCTGCCATTTAATTTTCCCTCCCCTCGCCATTGAGCATACCGCTCAACAAACAAATACACTTTATTATATCTTCTCTGCCGAAAAAAGTCAAGAGAAAAATAAAATTTTTGTTTTATTTTACAACAATATTTACAATTTTATTAGGAACAACGATTTCTTTAACGATTGTCTTGCCCTCAATCATACCGCTAATCTTCTCGTCAGCTTTGGCAAGTGCAAGGATTTCATCCTTGGATAAACCAGCGGCAACCATGATTGTGCCGCGAAGCTTACCATTGACCTGAAGAGCAATTTCAATGGTGCTATCCACTGTCTTTGCCTCATCATATTCAGGCCAAGGTGCAATTGCGCAAAGCTCAGTGTTGCCAAGCATTTCCCAAATTTCCTCACACAGATGCGGGGCATAGGGGCAAAGAAGCCTTGCAAAAATACCAAGTTCGTCATTTGTAAGAGTTCCTACCTCGTAGATCTCGTTGATAAGGCTCATCATTGCCGCAACCGCGGTATTGAACTTCATATCTTCAATGTCTTCAGAAACCTTCTTAATAGTCTTATGGAAGGAGGATTCAAGTTTAGCGGTTACACCCTCGCCCTTTGCCAGGTCGCAGAGTCCTGCAACGCGGTCGAGGAAACGCTTTACACCCTTAACAGAGCTTTCGCTCCAAGGCGCAGCCGAAGCATAGTCACCCATAAAGAGCGTGTACACTCTAAGTACATCTGCACCATACTGGTCAACTACATCGTTGGGGTCAACTACATTACCCTTTGACTTGGACATTTTTTCGCCGTCAGGGCCAAGAATAAGACCTTGAGCGGTTCTCTTTGCATAAGGCTCGTCAACCGGCACTGCACCGATATCATAAAGGAATCTATGCCAAAATCTCGAATAGATAAGGTGACGTGTTACATGCTCCATACCACCGTTGTACCAGTCAACGGGAAGCCAATAATTAAGCGCTTCTTTTGAGGCAAACATATCAGTATTATGCGCATCACAGTATCTTAAGAAATACCACGAAGAACCGGCCCACTGCGGCATTGTATCTGTCTCACGCTTTGCATCGCCGCCGCACTTGGGGCACTTGCAATTTACATAAGAATCAATTTTAGCAAGCGGACTTTCGCCCCCTTCGACGGGAGCAAAGTTGTCGACATGCGGAAGGCGAAGCGGGAGTTCCTCATAAGGAACACCCACCATACCGCACTTTTCACAGTGAACAATCGGAATAGCTTCTCCCCAATAACGCTGTCGGTTGAACGCCCAGTCCTTCATCTTATACTGCACGCCCTTTTCTCCACAGCCCTTTTCTGCGAGGTATTCAAGCATCTTTGCAATGGCTTCTTTCTTTGTGGTAATACCGTTAAGGAATTCGGAGTTAACCATTTCACCGTCGCCTGTATATGCTTCTTTGGAGATGTCGCCGCCCTTTATAACTTCGATTATATCAACACCGAACTTCTTTGCGAACTCGTAGTCACGTTCATCATGTGCAGGAACTGCCATAATAGCGCCGGTACCGTATCCCATCATAACATAGTCAGAAATATAAATCGGAATCTGCTTTCCGTTTGCAGGATTTACTGCAGAGAGTCCGTCAATGCAGACACCGGTCTTATCCTTAACGAGCTGGGTACGCTCGAATTCTGTCTTCTTTGCACATTCTTCCTTGTAAGCATCAAGTGCAGCAATGTTAGCAATTCTATCGCGATACTTTTCAATAATAGGATGTTCAGGCGCGATAACCATAAAGGTTACGCCAAACATTGTGTCAGGACGTGTTGTGTATATGCGAAGGCTATCATCGGTTTCGGCACCGCCAAGTGCAAGCTTAAAGTTTGCAAATGCGCCCTCGGAACGGCCAATCCAGTTTTCTTGCTGAAGCTTAATGTTAGGAAGATAATCAACCTTGTCAAGCCCCTGCAACAGTTTATCCGCGTATTCCGTGATACGAAGATACCAAACATCCTTGGATTTTTGAACGATGTCACTGTGACAGATGTCACACTTGCCGCCTTGCGAGTCCTCGTTAGAGAGAACGACTTTACAGCTTGGGCAGTAGTTTACAAGAGTTGTTGCACGGAAAACAAGACCTGCATCAAACATCTTGCGGAAAATCCACTGTGTCCATTTGTAGTATTCTTCTTCTGTAGTATCGACTACTCTCGTCCAGTCAAACGAAAAACCTACACGCTTAAGCTGTGAGGTAAACTTTTCAATGTTGTTATCAGTAACTTTTCTTGGGTGAATGCCCGTCTTTATTGCATAGTTTTCAGTGGGAAGACCGTATGCGTCAAAACCAATCGGGAAAAGAACGTTATACCCTTGCATTCTTCTCTTTCTGGAAATCACCTCAAGGCCGGAATAAGCCTTGATATGTCCAACGTGCATACCTGCACCACTGGGATAAGGGAATTCTACAAGACCATAAAACTTCGGCTTGGAATAGTCTTCGGACGCCTCAAAAACATGTGCGTCTTCCCATCTTTTTTGCCACTTTGATTCAATTTCTTTAAAATTATGCTTCATTGTTTAGTCCTCGCTGTCTTTCGGCTCGCCGATGCCAGTCAAAAGTTCTTTTATATCAATTTCATTTTCTTCGTTGTAGAGTTTTTCAAGCTTATAAAACTCGCGCTGATCCTTTGTAAAAATATGAACAAGTACACAGCCGTAGTCCATAAGCACCCACGTACCTGTGCCTCTGCCGTCAACGCGAAGCATCTGCACGCCGTTTTCGCCGGTTTGAAATTCTACTTCATCGGAAAGTGCATTTACATGTGTAGTCGATCGACCACAGCAAAGTACATAGTAATCTGCGATGATCGTCTGTTCATCCACTTTAAAAAGCTTAATATCGGATGCATTTTTCTTGTCAAGAGTGCTTACGCAAAACTGCGCAAGACCAAGTGGCTCATTTAAATCAAACTTCTTTTCTTCCAATTTATACTCCTTAATCTTCCGAAGTTTCCTCGGGAGCGGTTGTTTCAACAATAGGCTGTGCTGTTTCGGTAACCACAACTTCATCTGTTGTTTCTTCGACCGCTTTAGAGGTTTCAGCCTCGGTTTCGGTAATAACAGAAGTTTCCTCCGTTACTATTTCTGTTGCTTCTGCGTCTTCATCAGGTATTGTTATTTCTGCCGTAACCGCTATAGTAGTTTCAAAAGGTTCATCTGTTGTTTCAGCATCACTTGTTTCAACGGCAGTAGTATCAAACGACTCCTCTGTACCTGTATGTACAGTTCCGCTATCCGGAACTGTTGTTTCTATAATCTCTGTAATGTCAGTAGTTTCAAGGGGCTCTTCTTCTGTAGTTTGCTCGGTGGTGACAACATGTGGGATTTTTATATCCTCGCTATTGTAATATGCAAGCAAACTGTCGTCACCGGTATATACCGCATAAATCTTTGTTCCCTCTTCGTCGTACAAACCGCCGTTAGGGTCAAATTTTTCCTGCTTTATAGGCATATTGTACGGGTTGAAGTATGTGTTAACGGCATCGTATGTTCCACTACGCGATGCAACATAATAAGCGCCTGCCAAATCTCCCGGAATCGTTGACATTACAACCTTTTCGGTGTCAACCGAAAGTGCTTTTTTTGCAAAGAACATTATATCGTTCATCTCAAGATCTGTAGTTACATATTTAGTAAGTTGCTCTGCAACACTGACAATAGTGTTTACATTAAACTTCTTTTGAATCTTCTCGATAAACGCTCTCATAAACAGTTTCTGCGCGTCAACACGACCAAGGTCTGCGTTGACGTATCCTTTACGGAATCTTATAAACTGCTCTGCCTCATTACCGTTTAGGTTCTGCTGGCCTTTTTTTAAATTGATATAAAGTCCTTGTTCAGGATCGTTATACTTCATGTCGGTAGGGACATACATGTCAACACCGCCAATTGCATCGACAATGTTTACAAATCCGTTTAAGTCAAGCATTACGTAGTAATCAATCGGAACTCCAAAAACCTCTGATAATGTAGACTTTAATTTTTCGAGGCCGGAAACCAAGTCTTTCTTGTAATTACCACTCCAACTTTCGTTATAGAAATGAGCAAGCAAAGAATTAGCTTTTTTTACACGGCGCGTATCATCGACAAGTTCAATATACGTATCACGCGGTATCTGCATAAGACTAACCGCTCCGGTATCGGTATCGAAAGAAGCCAGCATAATTACATCAGTGTTAAAATATGCTCTGTCTTTACCTACAACCAAGAAATTATAATGATTGTCTTTAGCGATTTTATCAATCTCAACTTTTACGTTTTCACCATGCTCGTTGACTGAAGTAATATATTTATTGCCTTCATCGTCAGTGTGATAGTCAACATAATCGCTCTCTTCCCTTTTTCCGCTTATATCAGGCTTAGAAAAAAGAAACAGTCCCAAAATAGCCGCAAAGATCACAAACACTGCCATAAAAATCGCAACTACCATTGCGCCAGTTTTATTTGGCTTCTTGTTCACTTTCTTATATTGTTTAGTCTTGTTTTGCTGGTTCATTATAAAATTTCCTCTGAAACATTTAAACATTTCAATATGAACGCATTGCGCGCTGCAAATGTATCAGATGCAATCACGCTGTGTTCCGCTATTAGATTATCAATAGTAAAATCAAAAGACAAAACCATAGTTTTGTATAGATGCAAAAGCTTTTCCTTTTGAGTTTTCAACCCATTAAGTCCACCCCAAAAATACTCCCTGAGCTTTTTGCAATCCTCAAATTTACGAAGCGGCTCAATATAATCGGCTAAATATATGATTGTATCCAAAAGCGACATATCCTCGTGACCGGTGGTGTGATTTTTCACTGCTGAAATTACTTCATCATCGGCAAATTCGGGAAACTCTCTTGGGATTAAAAGTGCCGCAGTCATGGCGTGCATGACCTTGGGAGAATGCATTGTAGCATTGTCGACTATTATACCAAATTCCGCAAGGATTTGCAACTGCTTTTCAGTGTCATATTCTTTAGTTATGTCGTGCAAAAGTGCAGATATCCTTACTTTTTCCGTTTTTTCGGGCAAATACTCAGCAGCAATCAATGCAGCTTCGCTTTCGGTGGAAAGTACATGCTTTGCACGGAAGTCACCTAAGCGACTTACAATTACCTCGCGCAAAGAATTAATCCTTTCACTGCTTGTCACACGATTCACCCTTTCTATTATCTGTAAAGCCTGTTTTCGGCGATATAGTCAGCAACTTTTCTTGGCACAAGTTTTGAAATATCTTTTTCACCGTGTACCGCCTGCCTTATCATACTTGATGATATCTCATCTGAAATCGGCGGCAACGCAATAATACTTGTGCCATATTTTTCTTTCAATTCTCTTGCCTTTGTACTTACGGCGGCATCATAGCGCAAATCATCCTCACGCTGCATATATGCAATAGATGCTATTTTAAGCAACTCTTCATGGCGATACCATTTATCAACCGTTAAAAGCATATCCGTTCCGCAAAAAAAGCATACTTCATCTGCAATGTGTAAAAAGGCTTTCACGGTATCCACTGTATAACTTCTACCACCGCGCTTAAATTCAATATCGGAAACTACGATATCGCAATCTAACTTTAAATCTTCAACAGCAAGTTTTATCATTGTAAACCTGTCTGAATCACCGGCAGAATCCTCGCGCACTTTGTGCGGTGGTATCGCAGTAGGCACAATATATACCGCATCGGGTTTTAAAACATCAGCATATGCTTTCAGTGCCGCAAGATGCCCGTTGTGTATAGGCGAAAAGGTTCCGCCGAACATGGCAAGCTTTTTGTATTTTTTCAATCGAGCTCGATCCTCTTTTTAGTTTTTGATTCGCGGTACAAAACAAATCTTGTACCGGTTACAGCTACAACATCCGAACTTGTGGCTTCTGATATTTCGTCCGCAGCTTCCCTTGCGGTATAGCCGCTGTTTTCAAGTACACGCGCCTTGATAAGTTCTCTGGCTTCAAGCGCATTTGAAATTTGTTTTACCGTCTCTTCGCTGATTCCGCCTTTTCCAATCTGGAAAATGGTATCAAGCGAAGTTCCCATAGAGCGAAGCTTTGCTCTTTGTTTACTCGTCAGCATATCTTATCCTTAAACCTTAATTTTTGCAAATTCAATTGCAAATTTTTGCATTGCCATTCCACGGTGGCTTATTGAGTTTTTTTCGTCGGCAGTCATTTCTGCATACGACTTTTGCATTGGCTCATACCAGAAAAGCGGATCATACCCAAAACCGCCGTTGCCCCTATAATCTTCAAGAATTCTGCCGTGGCATTCACCGCGCACGATTATATCCTCTCTGCCGTCAGGAAAAGAACATGTAACTACCGATACAAACTTTGCACCGCGTTTCTCTTTCGGCAATCCGCAAAGTTCTGCAAGCAGTTTTTCATTATTTTTATCATTATCGCACTCTTCGCCGGCATATCTTGCCGAATAAACTCCGGGAGCGCCGGCAAGCGCATCTACCATAAGTCCAGAATCATCTGCAACCGTGATATATCCAAGCTTTGCGCCGGTGCGCGATTTTATTAAAGCGTTTTCTTCGAAAGTTGTACCGTCCTCAACTATTTCATCGGTAAAACCGATGTCAGACATAGAAACAACCTCAATATCGGGAGAAACGGTCAACATAAGCGCCTGAAGCTCTGCAATTTTTTTCTTATTGTGTGATGCAAGTAAAAGTTTCATTTTTTACCTCACTCAAACATAGCGCGAACAAACTCCTCGGAATTAAAGGGTTGCATATCATCAATCTTCTCACCCACGCCGATATATTTCACAGGCACATCAAGCTCACCTTTAATTGAGAAAATGCTGCCGCCTTTAGCGGTTCCGTCGAGTTTGGTAAGCACAAGGCCGGTAATATCTGCTACAGACTTAAATTCCTTTGCCTGCATAATCGCATTTTGTCCGGTAGTAGCATCAAGCACCAAAAGAGTTTCTCTTGATGCATCCGGAAGTTCGCGAGATATAACACGGTTGATTTTAGCAAGCTCATCCATAAGATTTTTCTTATTATGAAGTCTGCCGGCAGTATCAACTATCAAAACATCTGCATTTCTGCTCTTTGCGGCACTTACCGCATCGTAAACAACCGCGGCAGGGTCCGAGCCTTCGCTCTGCTTGATAAGCTCTACCTGGGCACGGTCACACCATACAGCAAGCTGATCAATCGCCGCCGCACGGAAAGTATCAGCAGCAGCTACAACAACTTTTTTGCCCTGCGACTTAAGCTGTGCAGAGATTTTACCAATAGAGGTTGTCTTACCAACACCGTTTACGCCGATAACCAAAATTACCGAAGGTGTGGTATTAAGTTCAAGTACGCTTCCGTCACCTACCATTTCAGCGAGGATGCTTTTAAGTTTTTCCTTAACGACCTCGCCGTCGGTAATGCGTTCCGACTTGACGGCATCGCGCAGGCGTTCCAAAATCTCTTCAGTAGTATTTACCCCCACGTCGGAGCAAATCAAAAGCTCCTCAAGCTCTTCAAAAAGCTCTTCATCTACCTTAACAAAGCTTTTAAAGAGATTGTCTACCTGACTCACAAAAGCATTCTTGGTTTTGGCAAGTCCGGCTTTGAGTTTATCAAAAAATCCCATTATTAATGCTTGAATCCTTTCTAAAGCTTAAAATCAATATCGCCGATATTCAGAGAAAGTACCTTTGAAATACCGCGTTCCGGCATGGTAACGCCATAAATGCGGTCTGCCGCCTCCATAGTACCGCGTCTGTGAGTAATAAGCACGAACTGAGTGTTGGAGGACATTTGCTTTACATATTCAGCAAAGCGATTAACGTTAACCTCGTCAAGCGCTGCCTCAATTTCATCGAGAATGCAGAAAGGCGAAGGATTAACCTTGAGGATTGCAAAAAACAGCGCAATCGCTACAAACGCCTGCTCACCGCCGGAAAGCAATGTAAGGCTCTTGATAATCTTACCGGGAGGAGCGGCTTTAATTTCAATTCCGCTTGTAAGCACATCTTCAGGTTCGGTAAGCGAAAGCTCTGCCGTACCGCCTCCAAACAAAGCGCTGAAAACCTCTGAAAAGTTCTTATTAATCTGATTAAACGCATCCATAAACTGACCGCGCATTTCATTTTCAAGACGATTGATAACGCTTGTGAGTTCGGCTTTGGACTTTTTCAAATCCTCTATCTGAACCGACATCTCATCATATCGCGTCTTAACCTCGGCATATTCCTCAATAGCACCAACATGAACGGGGCCAAGCGACTTCATCTCTTTGCGGTATTCAGCCGCCGCTGACGCCACCGCCGGACGGGTATCGGGAGTGAGCGGAGGATATCCGAGTTCACGCGCAAGCGCATATGTAAGCTCGTACTCCTCATACATTCTCTCTGCCGCCTTATCCTGCTCGGCATGAAGCGCGCGAAGGCGTGCTTCGTTTTTATTATACGCTACAAGGATAACCTCTTTTTGGCTGTTCTTTTCACGGATACGCAAACGAGTTTCATTAAGTTTACGCTCATATTCGGTGGTATCGGTTTCAACATTGCCACGTTGCTCTGTAAGCATGTCAAGACGTGTTACCATCTTTGCAACCTCTTCTCGCTTTTCATCGTTAGAGGCATATAGCGCATCAATTTCAGAAATGTAATTTTTCTTTGCAGTTTCGGAATTCATAACCGCGCCGGCAATTTCGGTAAGTCTTGCACCTAGCTGCGCACGGCGAGATTGAAGTGCCTCGATATCCTTTTTAACTTCGGCTATTTTAATAGCATTTTCGCCCATTCGCTTATCAAGCTCACGCTGCTCATCAAGGGCTTCATTGCGCTCGCTGTCCTTATTAAGGCGATAAACTCGAATTTCTTCAATTTGCGCTTCTATTGACGCATGCTCATCGTTAAGTTTACTAATCTCTTCATTGTATCCCGCTTTTTGGCTGCTGATACGTTCAAGATCAGCACGAAGTTTTTCGCAAAGACTTGTATTTGTAGCAAGCTTTGCCGCAAGTGTATCAAGATGTGCCTTTTCCGATGCAATAAGTGTATTAACGATTTCCTTTTGTTGAGTTGCGCCCGCAAGACGGGTTTGCGCATCCTTATGCGCAGAAAAAGCTTTTTGAAAATCCGTTTCGAGTTTTTTAAGCTCTTTTTCAGACTCTGCTGCCGCGGTCTGCAATGTGCGAATTTCGGCTGAACGAGTTAAAATACCGCTATCGCGACGAACCGAACCGCCGGTATACGAACCGCCTGCGTTAATAATCTGACCGTCAAGCGTAACAACCTTAACATGATATTTTTGTTCACGCGCCATAGCAGATGCATTATCAAGTGTATCGAAAATCAATGTTCTGCCAAGAATGCTGCGCATAACTTCTGCAAACTTTGAATCATAGTCAAAAAGCAAGTCTGCTCTGCCAATGTATCCGTCATACTTTCTCGCACGAATCATCTCTTCGGTTTCATCCTGCGCAGTCGCAGATGTCAAAGGATAAAACGTAGCACGTCCGGCGTGAGCATCCTTCAAAAGCCTAATTGCAGATTTTGCTGCATCTTCATTTTCGACAGCAATATTTTGAATATTCGCACCAAACGCAGTTTCGATTGCAGTGACATATTTTTCAGGAACACTGATAAGTTTTGAAATAGGTCCGTAAACCTCGCCACCTTTAATTTTGCCCTCGCTGTACGCCTGCATTACAAAACGGACACTTGAAGAGTAGCCTTCAAAAAGTTCCTCCATGCGCGAAAGCGCTTCTGCACGGTGAACAAGGCCGTCATGCTTTACTCGCTCTTCGGAGATAGAATCCTGAATGGTATTGCGCTCATTCTCTGCCTTTTCAAGTGCAGAAGCAAGCTCTTCGATTAACTTGTCAGTTTTCTCCGCATTCTCACTATAATTATCAAGTTCTTTGTTGGTAGCGGTGATTTCATCAGAAATGCGTTTAGCTTCTTTTTCGTATTCCGAAATTTCAGCTTCAGCCTGACTTCCGGCACTTGTATCGGTAACGATGGTATTTTCAAGCACGCTTACGCGCACCTTTATGTCTACCGCGGTATCACGCAGTCTTTGTGCCTCTGCCTGCTTTTCGTCAATTTCTTTTTCAAGTGCATCCGCACGCATGCCGCATGCAGCGTGCCTTTCAGAAAGCGACTCGCGTTCTTTCTCTATGTCAGACAGTGCCGTCTGCTTTTCTGCAATTAAAGCATCGTTTTCAGAGAATTCTGCTTTTACAGAATCGGTCATAGCCGCAGCACCGTCAATAGACTCGGTAGCCTGCTTTAAAAGCTCTTTCTTATGCTCAATTTCATTTTCGGCAACCTTGATGTCACTGTCAGCCTTGTGGACAAGTTCTTTTAAAGAGTTGATTTCAGTAAGCAGCTTTTCGGAAACCATCTTTCCCTGCTGGCTTTCTTCAAAAAGCTTATCACTTTGAGTTTCAAGAGAACGCAAACTGTCCTCGGCAACTTCAAGTTCATGTGCTGACAATTCAAGAGCTTTTTCAGCGTCAACAAGTTTAGTTTTCAAAATCTCGCCGTCGTATAGCCAAAGGCTAACGTCGGCACGTTTTTTACCCTCGTATATTTCAAGATACTTCTTTGCTTTTGCAGATTCTTTTTCAAGAGGACCTACACGACTGCCAAGTTCATTAGCAATATCGGTAAGGCGAACAAGGTTGTCATCAGCCGCCGAAAGTTTCTTTTCCGCTTCGTGCTTTTTATAGCGATACTTGGCGATACCCGCAGCCTCTTCAAAGACATTACGTCTGTCCTCGCCTTTGCGCGAAAGAATTTCTGCAATCTTACCCTGACCGATAACCGAATATCCGTCACGGCCAATACCGGTATTCATAAACAACTCGTGAATATCCTTAAGGCGAACAGCCTTACGGTTAATAAAATATTCACTGTCACCAGAGCGATAGTACCTTCTTGTAACGGTAATTTCATCATACGGAACATCTATACGGTGAGCACTCTCGGTATTGTCAAAAGTAACCGAAACTTCAGCAAAGCTCATGGGTTTGCGCGAATCGGCACCGCCAAAGATTACATCCTCCATCTTTGTACCGCGGATATTCTTACTGGAAATCTCACCAAGAACCCAACGCATAGCATCGGAAATATTAGACTTGCCACTTCCGTTAGGTCCAATTACAACGGTGGCACCCGGTTCAAAATTCAAAACCGTTTTATTAGGGAACGACTTAAAGCCGTGTAATTCAAGCGATTTTAAATACACGCACAGTCCTCCGTTTCTTACAATTTAGTTTATATACTACTAACTTAATATTATATATTACATTCTGCTTTTTTTCAACACCTTTCGCCTTTTTTGTAGGTATTTTTTAAAAAGAAAAAGCACCTTTGAAAGGTGCTTTTAAAAGTTATTCCTGGTCAAACAGTTCAAGTGCCTGTTTTGCAGCCATTTGTTCAGCCGCACGCTTGCTTTTCCCTTCACCGGTACCAATAACATTACTGTTAAGTCTTGCTTCAACCGTGAAAACTTTGGCGTGATCGGGGCCGTGCTCGTCTATCACAAAATACTCAAGCACTTCACCGCCAACCTGCTGCACAAACTGTTGCAAAAGAGTTTTAAAATCTTTTGCGGCTCCGGTAAGTTCAAGTTTTACAAGTTCTTCACGCAATAGAGGAAGCAAAAACTCGGCAACGGTATTTTTATTCATGCCGCTGTCAATAAATATCGCTGCAAGCAAAGCTTCAAATGCATCGGCCAAAAGAGACGGGCGTTCTCTGCCGCCACTGAGTTCTTCACCGTGACCAAGATTCAAAAACTCACCAAGACCTATTTTTTTAGCAAGCACCGAAAGAGCCTTTTCACAAACTATTTCTGCTCGCATTCTAGTAAGTTCTCCTTCGGGACAATCAAATTCAAAAAACAAGAACTCGCTTGCAACAATAGAAAGCACAGAGTCTCCCAAAAACTCAAGACGCTCGTTGCACTCAATGTTTACGCCTTTGCTTTTTGCCTCATTTGAATAAGAGGAATGTGTTAAAGCGGTTTCAAGAAGAGTTATATCTTTAAATGTATAACCAATAGCCTTTTCCAGAGTTGCACGCTCCTTGCGCATCGTATGCATATTTAATCCTCCTGAGTTTTTTATTATTCCGCTGTTTCTTGCGTTTTCGTCTCCGCGTCACGCTCTTTAAGTCTATTTGCAAGGGCGGTAATATCATCTATTACACAGTTTTCAACAAAGCTTTTCGCCTGGCGAACCGCATTCATAACAGCGCGAGCATCGGACGAGCCGTGTGCCTTAAAAACCGGCTTTGAAATTCCAAGAAGCGGTGCACCGCCATGCTCAGATGAGTCAAACTGTTTTTTTAGACCGCTAACCTTGTCTTTGACAAGTAATGCGGCAATTTTTGTAATGATATTCTCGTAAAAAACATTTTTCAATGTTTTCATAAAGAATTTGCCCATGCCTTCGATGGATTTGAGTAAAATATTCCCCGTAAAACCATCGCAAACGATAACGTCGCATGCCCCAAACGGAAGTTCTTTAGCCTCAACGTTACCGACAAAATCTATGTCGGCAGACTTGCCAAGCAGTTCATTTGCGCTCTTATAAAGCGGTGTACCTTTTGTAGATTCTGTTCCGTTATTCAACAATCCTACACGCGCCTTATCTAAAGCATAAAGCTTTTCCATATATGTCGACCCCATAATGGCAAACTGCTCAAGCGTTTTTTCGTCAATATCAAGATTGGCTCCGGAATCAAGCAGTAAAACCGGAGCAGCAAACGGAAGAATTGTGCCAATCGCTGCGCGCTTGATGCCTTTAATACGACGCACGACCAAAGTCGCGCCTGCAAGCAAGGCACCGGTATTTCCGGCGCTTACAAAAGCATCGCCTTCACCATTTGAAAGCATCTGTAAGCCAATCGCCATCGAAGAATCCTTTTTAGCCCTGACAACGCACATTGCATCATCTTCCATGTTGACTACCGTGGCTGCATTTACAATTTCGATACCACTGATATTTAAAGATTCTTCTGCTGATATTCTTTTAATTACTTCTTCGTTTCCGACTGCAGTGATGTCAACACCAAGGCTCTCCTTGGCCATTATTGCACCTTTTACAAGTTCGAGCGGAGCGTTATCACCGCTCATAACATCAATAATTATTTTCATTAAATTCACCAAAATTCAAATTGTCGCAAAGCTCTGAAATCAAATTCAACGACCGCTTTGCCAATTCTTCATTCTTTGCTTTTTTGCCGCCCTTAACTCTATATTCCAAAGGGGCAACAATACCAAAATTAGCATTCATTGGCTGAAAAGTTCCCGTGCCGCCGTTTGCAACATAATTTGCCATTGCACCTATAACAGTTTCACGAGGGAAAAGCACTCTGTCTTTTTCAAGTGCAGTCATGGCAGCATTGATACCGGCAAGAAGTCCTGATGCAGCAGACTCAACATAGCCCTCAACACCAGTCATTTGACCTGCGAAAAACAAGTTGGGTTCTTCTTTTACTGAATAATCGGATGCAAGCAAACCGGGGGAATTAAGATAAGTATTCCTGTGCATCACGCCATATCGAACAAACTCGGCGTTTTCAAGTCCCGGAATAAGCGAAAATACACGTTTTTGCTCTCCAAACGTAAGATGCGTCTGAAAACCTACCATGTTGAACATCGTGCCCTCAGCATTATCCTGACGAAGTTGAACAACAGCATAAGCATCTTTTCCGGTTGAAGGCAAAGGAAGTCCTACGGGTTTAAGCGGTCCGAAAAGCAGAGTTTCATATCCGCGTTTTGCCATAACCTCAACAGGCATGCAACCTTCAAAAACTGTCAAATCCTTTTGTGATTGCTTGTCAAATTCCTTAAGTTCGGCTTCTTTGGCATTGATAAGTTCATTATAGAAAACATCATACTGCTCTTTAGTCATAGGACAATTGATATATGATGCCTCGCCCTTGCCGTATCTCGAAGCGAAAAAGGCAACATCCATATTAATGCTTGAAAAATCAACAATCGGAGCCGCAGCATCAAAGAAATGAAGCTTTGAACAGCCAATACGCTTTGCAATATCTTCTGACAACGCATCAGATGTAAGGGGGCCGGAAGCTACCACGGTTATTTCGCCGCGCGGTATCTCGCAAACTTCGCCTTCAATAACTTCGATGTTGGGGTGATTTTTAATCTTTTCCGTAATATATACAGAAAACTTTTCGCGGTCAACGGCAAGCGCACTGCCGGCAGGCACCTCTGTTGCATATGCTGCTTCGATTATAAGAGAACCGAGTGTTTTCATCTCTTCTTTAAGCAGTCCCACTGCGTTAGAAACAGCGTTAGAACGCAAAGAATTTGAGCAAACAAGCTCAGCAAATTTTTCATTATGATGTGCCGGAGTATACTTTTGAGGCTTCATTTCGTAAAGACGCACATGAACACCGCGCTGCGCTGCTTGCCAGGCCGCTTCACAGCCTGCAAGCCCTGCGCCTATAACATTAATCTGTTCCAATTAGTTCTCCTCTGTCAAGGTAAGAGCAGGCGCGTCAGCCTTATATCCGCATTCTTTATCCTGACAAACATATAAATCCTTACCCTTCTTGCGGAACAGCATTTTGCCGCAATTAGGACATTTTTCATTAGTGGGCAAATCCCAAGTGGAGAAATCGCAGTCGGGATAACGCTCACAACTATAGAACACAGTCTTGTTTCTGCCCATTTTAGAAACTATCTTTGCACCGCATTTAGGACAATCTACACCGATTTCCTTTACACGCTGCTTTGTAAACTTACATTTAGGATAGTTTACACATGCATAAAAGCTACCGTATCTACCGGTGCGAAGTACCATATCGCCACCGCAAAGCTCACACTTAAAGTCGGCAATAACCTGCGGCTTCTTTTCTTTTTGCTCTTCTTCTTCGGGCTTTGTAAGTGGTTTGGTATTTTTACAAGTAGGATAATTGGGGCAAGCAGCAAAACGACCAAATCTGCCGTTTTTTATAACCATACGGCTACCGCACTTGTCGCATATTATGTCTGTTTCCTCTGCTGCAACCTCAATGTTGCCTGCATTAAGATTCTCGTTAGCAGATTCAAGGGATTTTGCAAAGCCAACATAGAAATCTCCAAGAACCTTTTCTACAGTGCTGTCACCACGAGCAATACCGTCAAGTTTATCTTCCATCTGAGCGGTAAACTCATAGTCAACAACCTCAGGAAAATGTTCAACCATAAGCTTTGTAGTAACCTCGCCAAGGTTGGTGGGAACGAGCGACTTGCCCTCGCGTGCAACGTAATTGCGCGCAATAATAGTCGTAATAATAGGAGTGTAGGTACTGGGGCGTCCGATTCCCTTTTCTTCCATGAACTTAATCAAAGAAGCTTCATTGAATCTCGGAGGTGCCTCAGTGTAATGCTGAACATTATCGTAATCCTTGCGTGCAAGCAAATCTTTTTCATTGATTACGGGCAATTTCTCGTTTTTCTCAACATTGTCGCTATCTTGCGCAGGAATCTCATCAAAAGACTCCTCATAAACCGCCATGTAACCTTGGAACTTAACAGTGTATCCACTTGTACGGAAAGTATATCCTTTAGCATCAAACTCAATGGTTTCGGTATCAAACACCGCAGATGCCATCTGACTCGCTACAAATCTGTCCCAAATCAGCTTATAAAGCTTATACTGGTCAGAAGAAAGGTACTTACGAACCGCAGCAGGTTCAAGTTTAACATTAGAAGGTCTGATTGCTTCATGCGCATCCTGCGCGTTTGACTTTGTCTTATACACACGAGGACGGGAAGGACAATAACCGTCACCGTACTTTTCGCTAATCATTTCAAGCGCTGCAGATTGCGCATCCGCAGAAATACGGAGAGAGTCGGTACGCATGTACGTAATAAGACCTTGTACGCCGCCGTTTTCTGCACCAAGGTTTACACCTTCATAAAGTTCCTGCGCAACACGCATAATTCTCTGCGACTGGAAATTGAGTTTTCTGGATGCTTCCTGCTGCATGGTAGAGGTGGTGAAAGGAGGAGCAGGCTGCTTTGTCTTTGCCGCCTTTTTAACGCTTGTGCAAAGGAATGCACTATCACCGATTTCGGCAAGCACGCTATCAACATCGGCTTTGGAAGAAATCTTTATCTTCCCCTTACCTTTACCAATAAGTCTGGCTTTTACAAGTTTGTTTTCGTTTGTCGCAAGCATAGCATCAATCGTCCAGTATTCCTGCGGAACAAATGCGCGGATTTCCGCCTCGCGGTCTACAATAATTCTGGTAGCGACAGACTGTACGCGACCTCCTGAAAGACCGCTTTTAACGCTTTTCCAAAGGAACGGACTTATTTTATAGCCAACAATTCTATCAAGAATACGGCGCGCCTGCTGTGAGTTTACAAGTTCCTCATCAATTTCTCTGGGATTCTTGATAGCTTCTTTAATAGCCGCCTTTGTAATTTCATTGAACGCAACTCTGTAACATTTTTCCGCTGGGAGACCGAGTGCGGTTGCGAGATGCCAGGAAATGGCTTCTCCCTCGCGGTCGGGGTCGGTTGCGAGAAACACTTTATTCGCGGCTTTTGCATCCTTTTTAAGCGCCTTGATCAAATCGCCTTTTCCGCGAATATTTATATAATGCGCCTCAAAATTATTCTCTATATCTACGCCAAGCGTACTTTTAGGAAGGTCGCGAACATGACCTTTGGAAGCGACAACCTTATAATTGCTACCGAGATAGCTCTTTATTGTACTTGCTTTAGCGGGAGACTCTACAATTACTAAATTTGCCATTATTCAAATACTGCAAAAGCAGTTCCTTTCATTTTTATGTTCTGCGGTATCTGTTGCCGGGGAGCTCGACAACTGCATTTTTAAGCGTAAGTGAAAGCAGGTGCATGGTTACATCCGAAACGCTTTGTCCGGTCGAAGATACTATCAAATCCATACCGACATCTCCCTGCTCGGGAATGCAGTCATAAACCTGTTTTTCGGGAACAGAAAGCGTTGCAAACTCTTTAGGAGTTTCTGCTTGTTCATTTTCAAAGCTGCTTGCATATGCAGGCTCGCTATAATCTTCTTCATTGTACGAATTCTGATTGATACGAACCTTTTTGCGGGTGTCTTTTTTAGACTCAACGCCATAGCGACTTGCCGCTTTCTTTGAATCATAACGCATTTCGCCTATAGCGTTAATATCAAGGTCAGGAAAAGCAGATTGCTTAAATGCACCGATAATATCGTCAACCGAAGTAGCCATTTTAGCTTTGCCTGATTTTATCAATTCATTTGTGCCTACACTGTTTTCTGCACCTATAGCACCGGGAAGCGCAAATACCGGTCTGCCTTGCCTTGCAGCATCTTTTGCCGTTATCAATGCCCCGCTTGGTTTAGGACATTCAATAACAAGCGTACAACGGGCAAGTCCGCTGATTATTCGATTTCGTTTTGGAAAATGATTTCCGTCCGATGATGCTCCTGGTGGATATTCGCTTAAAACGAGTCCGTCTTTTAATATGCTATTATATAGCTTTTTATGAACCTTTGGATATATAACATCTGCACCGCCACCAAGGACAGCAACTGTTTGCGACTGTGCATCAAGCGCACCTGCAGCGGCCATACCGTCGACACCAAGTGCCATGCCACTAACCACAATCGCACCTGCCGAAGCAAGTTCGTAGGCAAATTTATACGCCATATCTCTGCCATAGTCGCTCATAGATCGGGTGCCAACTATGGCAACGCAGAATTTGTTATCAAAATCCAGAGGTCGGCCTTTAAAATAAATGACCGCAGGCGGATTGCTCGTATACTTCAAAATACGAGGGTACCTCGGGTCTGCATAAGTCATAATCCCTATGCCTTGCTTCTTACAATCAGCAAGTATCCTCTCGGCACGTTCAAGCTTTTTATCAGTAAGTCTTATTTTGACAGACTCGGGTATTTTTTCAAGCGATAAAATCTCACTGCTTGCCGCTTCATAAATTTCTTTAGGAGAAGAATATCTTGAAACAAGAGTATTGAGATACGGACTCGCATCTCCGAGTTTTAACGACAACCATGTCCAGTATAAACTCTCGCTCATAAGCAAACCTCCTAAAACTTATTTTTGAACAAATGCAATTATTGAAGCGGCGATAGCCGCGTTAAGCGACTCGGAATTCGGTGCTATCGGTATATAAACGCTCGCAGAACACTTTTTGGATATTTCAATGTCAATACCGTGCCCCTCGTTACCGATAACAAAGCAATCGTTTTTTAAAACCTCAATGTCATCAAGCGATTTAGCGCCTTCACGAAGTTCTGCGCAAAGCACTCTTCTACCAACCTTGGTAAGAGAGTCAACAGCAGACGAAAAATCGCTTACAACATCAATTTTCATCTTAAAAAATGCACCCATTGAGGCGCGCATTGCTCTTGAATTATACATATCCGCAGTATCAGCACTGACGATAAGTCTATCAAACCCAAAAGCTGCCGCACTTCTTACAACGGTGCCCACATTACCGGGATCGCGAAGCGAGTATAGCATCATAATCTTTTCACCGCTATATTTTTGTGCGTCATTCTTTTCTATTTTATTATAAAATTTTAAATTGTCAAGATGTTTTGCAACACATATTACGCCATCGGGAGATTTTTCGGTGCTGATTTTCGAAAATGCACTTTCAGAAAGGCAAAGAAAAACAACATTTCGATATTCCTCTTTACCTTTTATACTCTCGTATGTGCGCAAAGCAATCTCGTTGTTTTTTCCTTCGCAAAATAAAACCGCCTCTAGTTTGATGTCATTTTCAATAGCTTCAGCAAAAAGTTTAGCCCCTTCAACCAAAAAAAGCTTTTCACTTTCGCGATATTTTTTATCCGAAAGTTTGGCATATTTTTGCACATACGGGTTGTTTCTGCTACTTATATATGTCAGTTCTTGCATTGATAAAACTCCCAATAAAACGCTAAAAACCCGGTATATACCGGGTTTTTAATTTTGTAATTAAAGTGCAGCTTTAGCTTTTTCTGCGATAGCTGCAAACGCTTCCTTGTCATAAACAGCAATCTCTGCAAGCATCTTTCTGTTGAGGTCGATGCCAGCCTTCTTGAGACCGTGCATAAGAGTGGAATAGTTCATACCGCAAACCTTTGCCTGTGCGGAAATTCTGGTGATCCAGAGAGAACGCATATCTCTCTTCTTGAGTTTTCTGCCGGTGAAAGCATAGTTACCGCTCTTGAGAACGGCCTGCTTAGCCATCTTAAAGTGCTTGCTCTTTGCACCCCAATAACCCTTAGCAGCCTTAAGTACACTCTTTCTTCTCTTGCGCGTCATCATAGCGCCCTTAACTCTTGCCATTTTATTTAATCCTCCAAATTAACTGATTTTTAGATAGCAGCGATTACTTCTGGATAAGCGCCTTGATGGTGGGAGCCATCGAAGTGCTAAGGTATGCACCCTTACGAAGGCTTCTCTTACGCTTAGCAGTCTTAATGCCGAGCTTGTGGCGATGCTGCGAATGGTTCATTTTTACTTTTCCGCCGCCGGTAACGCTAAATCTTTTAGCCGACGCCTTATGTGTCTTGATCTTTCCCATGGTTATATCTCCTTTTTCAGTATTAACTGTTTTATATAAATTCAAAAAGAACTTATAAACTTATTTTTTGTTAGGTGCGATGATGGTAGACATAAATCTGCCGTCGAGAGAAATACCCTTTTCTGATGCACCAACATCAGCACAAGCCGCAATGAATTTTTCAAGCATTGCACGACCGAGATCCTGATGTGCCATTTCACGTCCCTTAAAACGAACGATAACCTTTACCTTATCGCCGCCCTCAAGGAATTTACGTGCATGATTTGCGCGAGTTTCAAAGTCATGTGTATCAATTCTGCAGGAAAGCTGAATTTCTTTGACTTTGACAATCTGCTGTTTCTTTTTAGCTTCTTTTTGCTTCTTCTCTTTTTCAAAGCGATATTTGCCGTAGTCCATTACGCGGCAAACAGGCGGCTCTGCCTGAGGAGAAATCAGCACAAGGTCGAGTCCCTTGTCGTATGCAAGTTCTTTAGCATCATCAAGCGGCAAAATACCAACCTGCTCTCCGTCTGCTCCGATTACACGTACTTCTTTGGCTCTGATATCATCATTAATCAGCGTAGTATCCTTTGTGCTAATGAAAAACACCTCCAAAAAACTAAAAAATGCGAAGAAAAACTCTCCGCACACAAAACATCGCCAAGCCTGACAATAATGTATTAACCGCGGTTACTTCCAGCCACCGGGGTGAGAACGGAGTTGTTCTTCTTTGTTGTACCCAATGATATTACCACGCTTTTTCTCATTTGTCAAGCGTTTTTTATAAAAATTTTCTTTTAATAGATTTCAGCTGCATTTCACACGTTTTTTTCGTGATTTTTTCATTTTTACTATAGAAATCCGTAAAAGTATATGTTATACTAATAAATTGAAGTATTATTGTTTGCGAAAGGACTGCGGCATAAGCCGCAGATTATATAAAATGTCTTATTGCACAAACTCAAACGAACAAATCAATCTCCCCGTCGTGCCGCTGCGCGGCATGGTAGCGTTCCCATCTATACCTATGAGTATAGAAGTCGCACGCGACAAATCAATTCACGCAATTCGTGCCGCCGAGCGTCTCGGTGGATGCATAATGCTTATAGCACAAAAGGATGTTTCTGTAGAAAAACCTACACCCGATGATCTTTTCAAAGTAGGCACAATCGCAAAAATCAAGCAATCGGTAAAAACAAAAGAAGGAAATATTCGTGTTATCCTTGAAGGGAAAAACCGTGCAACTGTTCTTCAATATACTGATAATGACAGATATTTAAGCGCACTTGTAAGCAGTGCCGAAACTGCCGAAGTAGATGATGGCGTTTACAGTGAAGCGCTTGTTCGCCAAGCATTTTCTGCACTTGAGCGCGTAACATCGCTTATGCCGAAGATTTCGGACGAAATGATATATTCAGTGCGCACTATCAATCACCCCGGACTTCTTGCCGACTTCATCGCCGCAAATATACTTATACGTTTTGAAGATAAGCAGGAGATACTCGAAGAGCTTGACCCCATAGTCAGACTTGCAGAGATACTCTCAATGCTTGAGCACGAAGAGCAAATTCTGCGTTGCGAGATGGATATTCATAAAAAGGTTCGCGCAAAGCTTGACGATAATCAGCGTGACTTCTATCTGCGCGAGCAAATAAAAGTTATACAAAATGAGCTTGGCGATGATGCTCAAAGCGAAGTTGATGAATTTTTTGACCGCATCGACGATGCAAAGCTCCCAAAAGAAATTGAGGAAAAACTAATCAAGGAAACCACTCGCCTTGCAAAAACACCTTACGGTTCTGCCGAAAGCACAGTGCTTCACAACTATCTTGAAGAATGTCTTGATATCCCATTCGGCAAATATACCGAAACGGTTTGTGATATAAAAAAGGCTAAAGAAATCCTCGAACGTGACCACGACGGTATGAACGATGTCAAGGAGCGCATTCTTGAATTTCTCGCTTCAACACAGTTCTCCGGCAAAAAGGGCGGTCAGATTATCTGTCTTGTAGGCCCTCCCGGCGTTGGAAAAACCTCTATTGCCTCTTCAATCGCAGAGTCGCTCGGACGAAAATATATTCGTGTTTCACTCGGCGGTATACGCGACGAATCTGACATTCGCGGCCATAGAAAAACTTACGTAGGCGCTATGCCCGGCCGTATAGTTTCAGCACTCCAAAAAGTTGGAACGATGAATCCTTTGATTTTGCTTGACGAAATTGACAAACTCACCTGTGATGCACACGGCGACCCATCATCAGCGTTGCTCGAGGTTCTCGACAGTGAGCAAAACAAATCATTCCGTGACCACTTTGTCGAAATGCCCATCGACCTCTCCGAATGTGTCTTTATTGCTACAGCAAATACACTCGAAACTGTATCGCGCCCGCTTATCGACCGTATGGAAGTTATTGAGCTTAACGCTTACACACGTACCGAAAAGCTTAAAATTGCGAAGAATCATCTTATCCCCAAGCAGCTTAAAGCACACGGACTTAATAAAAAGCAGCTTAATATTACTCAAACCGCTATTGCCGAAATTATAGACTACTATACATCCGAAGCAGGTGTGCGTAATCTTGAGCGAGAAATTGCTGCGCTCTGCCGCAAAGCAACGAAAGCTCTTGTCGAAGGCGCTGAAAAAGTTTCTATAAAGAACACTGATATCAAGAGTTACCTTGGTGCAAGAAAGTGTATCCTTGAAAAGCTTGCTGACCATGATGAAATTGGCGTGGTAAACGGACTTGCTTATACATCAGTCGGCGGTGACATGCTAAAAATTGAAGTTGCGGTACTTGACGGCGACGGAAAAATTGAGCTTACCGGCTCACTTGGCGATGTAATGAAGGAATCTGCCAAACTCGCAGTTAGCTATGTTCGTTCTATCGCTAAAAAGCATGGAATCGAAACCGATTTTCATAAAACAAAGGATATACATATTCACTTCCCCGAAGGCGCTGTTCCCAAGGACGGCCCAAGCGCAGGCGTAACAATTGTTACCGCACTTGTAAGCGCCCTCACAGGTACTCCGGTAAAACGCGATGTTGCTATGACCGGCGAGCTTAGTTTGCGTGGCAAAACTCTTGCGATTGGTGGCTTGAAAGAAAAAACCATGGCTGCATACAGTTCCGGAATCAAAACCGTTATAATTCCATTTGACAATGTCAAAGATTTAGAAAAAATCGACGAAGAAGCGCGTGCGCATTTGAATTTCATCCCTTGTAAAACGCTTGATGATGTACTCGAAAATGCACTTGTTAAAAAATCCATTGACAAAAAAACCGCTATTAAAGTAAAAACAGATACAAAAAACGATGTTAAAAATGTTGCCGACCTCAAGCGCATACGCACATCGGTATAGGAGACTTAAATGGCTGTAAACGTACAGAATTCGGAATTGCGCATAAGCGCAGGTCTGCCCAAACAATTCCCTAAAAAAGCGATTCCTCAGATTGCCTTTTCAGGACGCTCAAATGTAGGAAAGAGTTCGCTTATAAACACTCTGCTTGGCAGAAAATCCTTGGCGCGTGTCAGCAGTGCACCCGGAAAAACAATAACAGTTAACTTTTACGAAGTAGATTCAAAGCTCTTTCTCGTTGACCTTCCCGGATACGGCTTTGCTAAAAGACCTCCGGCTGAGAAAGCTGCTTGGTCTGCACTTACAGACGGATTCTTTACAAGCAATCCAAATATTGACCTTTTAAAACTTATTGTACAACTTGTTGATGCACGTGTAGGTGCTACAAAAGATGACCTTATGATGCTTGATTGGCTTATGCAAGCTGACATTCCGTTTATTGTGGTCGCAACCAAAATGGACAAACTGAACAAAACCGAATCCGCCAAAGTTGTAAGCGACCTTCGTACAAAAGCCAAAATCCCTGACGATATCAAGATTATTCCCTTTTCTTCAGAAACGCGCGAAGGTAAACAAAATTTATGGAACGAAATACTTTCATATTCAAATTTACTGTGAGGTAATTCATATTGACTTCTGAAATTTTTTACTACATTTTGCGAATACCGATAGTGTTGCTTTCGCTCTCGGTACATGAGGTTGCACACGGATATGCCGCATATAAACTCGGCGACCCAACTGCGCGAAACCTTGGTCGACTCAGCCTCAATCCTTTAAAGCATCTCGACCCTTTAGGCGCAATTTGTATGCTTCTCTTCAGATTTGGCTGGGCCAAACCCGTACCGATAAATACTCGCTATTTTAAGAATCCTAAACGAGATATGGCAATTTCCGCTTTGGCAGGACCGATTTCCAATCTGCTGATGGCGTTTGTTGCGTATATAGTCGGGAGTTATTTGTTGTATTTTGGTGCGCACGGAGGTTATTTAGGGGTTGATTTCTCTTTCAACCTCATACCACTAACTGATGCAGGAAAGATATTTTATATTTTGTATCTTTTCTTTGACACCTTCTTCCTATTAAACATCTCGCTCGCAGTTTTCAATCTTCTTCCAATTCCGCCTCTTGATGGTTCAAGAATACTTTTTGTAATACTTCCCGACAAACTTTATTTTGCGGTAATGAAGTATGAACAAATCATCTATTTTGCACTTATGGCTTGCCTTTTTTTAGGAGTATTAGACCCCGCAATCGACGCTGTTTTTAATTTCTTTGTCGGCATCTTCCGCTTTGTTACACAATTTCTACCGTTGTTATAAAAGAGGTTTTAATGGAAAAACTCACGTATAAGCTTGAGGTTTATGAAGGTCCGCTTGACCTTTTGCTAGACCTCATAGACAAAAACAAAATTGATATAATGAATATCCCCATTGCACTTATCTGCGACCAGTATATGGAGTACATTGAACAGGCACGCGCAATGGATCTTGAACTCGCAGGCGAATTCATCGTCATGGCAAGTGAGCTTCTTTATATCAAGAGTAAAATGCTGCTGCCGAGGATTGAGACGGATGAAGAAGACCCACGCACAAACCTTGCAGAAGCTTTGCTTATTTACAAGCGTGCAAAAGAAGCCGCAGAACTCCTCGCGCCGATGTACTCTTCTTATAGCGGAAGAACCGAAAAGGAAGAGGACGAGATCAAAGCACCAAACGAAGTGCCGGAAGGACTTTCTCCGGAACTTCTCAAAAAAGCTCTCGGCGTAATTTCAATTCGTTTACGCGAGCTTGAAGCAGCACATTCCCGAAATCTCTCTCCCTTGGTAAAAGGAACCGTGGTTCCCGTTTCGGAAAAGCTTTCTGAAATTGTGGTTCATTTAAAGAAGAAACCCCGCTCTCTCCTCCATGTCATGCGTACCGCAACATCCCGTTCTGCCCTCATCGCCACATTTATGGCTCTGCTTGAACTTATCAAAGAAAGAACCGTTATTATATACGATGACGATGCAGAAAGCGGCAATATCGGTGATAGCGTTATGCTCAAATTCAATGAGGACGCAGGAAATCACCTACCAATTACAGAGTTTTAATTAAAGGAACGGTTTTAGTAATGTCAGAACTTTTTACAATATCCGACCAAACTAAAGAAGTGCTTGAAGCGGTACTTTTTGCCGCAGGCCACCCCATAACATACGAAAAACTCGCACAAGTTTTTGAAATACCGGCAAGAGAAGTTAAAAATCTTGTAGAAGAATATGCAACAGAATATAATAGCGGAAAAGTCACACGCGGTATTATGCTGCTCACTTTCGAGGACTGTTGCCAGCTTTGCACCAAAGAGGACTACATACGCGAGATACGCACAGCGCTCGGTATTCGCCGCGGCGGCAATCTTTCTGCCTCTTCTCTTGAGACTCTCTCTATCATCGCGTATAACCAACCCGTTACACGTGCATATATTGACACCGTGCGCGGAGTTGATTCAAGTTATGCAGTAAGTTCGCTTGTTGAGCGCGGTCTTATTGAGTCCAAATCAAGACTTGATGCCCCCGGTCGCCCAATGCTATACACAACCACAACAACATTTTTGCGTTGCTTTGGACTTACTTCTATTGAGGATTTACCTGCGCTTAACGAAGGCGACACCTCACTCCTCGAATCACTAAAAGAAATGGGCGGCGAAAATGCCGCAGAAGTTGAAGAAACTATTGACAATAACGATTGATTTTTACTTTGCACGGCAAAACTGTTTTTAAGGAGGTGGCGCATTGGTTATTCTAATAACGCTTGGTATAGTTTTACTGTTACTAATAGCGCTGCTTTTTGTCAGAATTAAATTCGACATCATCCTTGAAAGCGATATTTTGGTTCGCCTTAACATATTGGGAATAAAGATTCCCATATACCCCGCCAAAGAAAGAAAGATAAACCCTAAAAAGTTTAAAACCGGCTATCCTAAAGAAAAAGAACCGACAAAAAAAGGAATAACAGCAAAGAAAAAAAACGCCGAAAGCAAAATAGAAGAAAAAATCCCTTTAGGCGACAAGATTTCCACAATTCTGTCACTAATCAAGCTTCTCTTTTCAAGGTTTTTCAAACATTTAAGACTTGATGTTTCAAAAATTATTGTTATCGTTGGCACAAAAGATGCCGCCACAACCGCAATAACGTACGGTATTATTTCTCAATCGGTTGTATATTTGCTTGAATTTTTAGACAACAATCTTAACATCAGTAAAAAGCGAAACGGTGACATCAATGTTTTATGCGACTTTACCGCAGAAAACACAGTATACGATGTTTTTATTTCTGCATCGCTTAACATTTGGCAAATTCTTGACATTGGAGTAACTTTAGTGTACAATTATTTCAAAGGCAAAGACATATTTAATATTAAAAAACTAATCATCGGAGGACAAAATAATCATGGCGGAAAGCAAAATTAATGATATTATCAAGGTCTCTCTTGAAAAAATAAAAGACATCGTCGGTGCAGAAACCATTATCGGTTCCCCTATTGAAACTGCAGGAGGAACTACAATTATCCCTGTTTCCAAAGTAGCCGTAGGATTTGCATCGGGCGGTCTTGATTACAATGCTGACAATTCTACAAGCAAAGATGCAAAAAATTCACTACTTAAAAATGCTAACTTTTCAGGCGGCGGCGGAACCGGAATCAGCGTTTCCCCTATCGGTTTCCTTGTAGTCGGTAGCGACGGCAGAGTTGAACTTCTCACAGTTGACAATCCCTCTACCGGAGATTCTATTGACAAGCTTGTTTCTGTTATTGAACGTTCTCCCGAAATCATTTCAAAAGTAAAAGACGTATTTTCAAAAAAGGAAGATAAAGAATAATTTTCATACACCGATTTTGTACACAGTCTGAATATAACGTGCGGTTTTACAAAAACTATACGTGTTTAGGACGGTGATTTAAATGTACAATTTCGGTGTATTTTTCAGAACGATTTCGTTCTTATGTTTGATTTCTTCAATATTGCTTATATCAGCTTTCGCAGCAAAACCTGCAGTTTCTGCAGAAAGTGCAATTCTGATTAACATATCAAACGGCGACACAATTGCAGAGTATAATGCTGATAAAAAGCAAGGCATGGCAAGCACTACGAAAATTATGACTGCCATAGTCGCTATCGAAAACGGCGATTTAGAAAAAAAATATGCAATTCCTTCAAAAGCGATAGGCGTTGAAGGTTCTTCGCTATATCTGAAAGCCGGCGAAGAAATGACTCTGCGCGAGCTTATAACAGGTCTTATGCTCCGCAGTGCAAATGACGCTGCCGAAGCCATAGCAATAATCGTTGGCGGCAGCGTTAAAAACTTCGCTAATATGATGAACGAAAAAGCAGCCTCGCTTGGGCTTTCAAATACGCATTTTACCAATCCTCACGGGCTTGCGGACGACAATCACTATACCACCGCTCGTGAACTCGCAATTATTACTTCATACGCGTTAAAGAACGAAACTTTCCGCTCAATATGCTCTCTTAAAACTGCTTTACTGCCCGGAGCCGATTACCCGCGTCAAGTTGCAAATCACAACAAAATGCTTTCAATTTATGACGGCGCTTACGGTGTGAAAACAGGCTTTACCAAGTCTACAGGGCGATGTCTTGTCAGCGCAGCAGAGCGCGGCGGAGTTAATCTTGTTGCAGTAACTTTGAACGCACCAAACGATTGGAACGATCATTCTGCAATGTTGGATTATGGTTTTTCTCTCTACGAAACCGTTACTCTTGCAAAAGCAGGCGAAAGTATTTTTGATATGCCGATAACTTATGGAGACGAAGAATACGCTTCGCTTTATATCAAAGACGATGTATCTGCATGCTTAAAAAAGAATCGCGGCAGCATCGTTGAACGTCTTGAAATCAATCGACCTATTTATGCGCCATTATATAAGGGTGATACTGTGGGGAGAATAGTTTTTTACCTCGACGGTATTGAAATCGCTTCTTCACCGATATGTTCCTCCTCATATATAGGCATAAAACAATCTAATAAATCAATTTTAGAAAGAATATTCAGTTAGGACAATCATGGAAAAAATCAGACTTCAAAAGTATTTTACCGAAAGCGGATTAATGTCTCGCCGTGCCGCAGAAGCCGAGATTGAGGCAGGAAAAGTCACCGTCAACGGCATTGTTGCAAAACTTGGTGACAAGGTAAATCCCGCAAGCGATGTAGTTTTTTACAAAGGCAAGCTGCTGGAATATCCGCTTGGTGAACACACATATATAATGCTTCACAAGCCTCGCGGATATTTGACAAGTATGAGTGATGACCGCGGCAGAAAATGTGTGTCAGAGCTTGTATGTGACCTTGGTTCTCGTGTGTATCCTATCGGCAGACTTGACCTTAATTCAGAGGGCTTGCTGCTTTTGACCGATGACGGGGACCTTGCAAATACGCTCACTCATCCGCGTCACCATGTTGATAAAGTTTACAATGTTTCTTTTCGCGGCGAAATTAATAATGAAAAACTTGAAGTATTACGCGCACCTATGGTAATTGACGGCTACCGTACCCATGGTGCCGATGTCGAAATAATAGAGAAACACGATGGCGGCGGAAAGCTTAAAATAATAATCCACGAAGGGCGAAATCGCCAAATCAGAAAAATGTGTGAGCAGGTAGACCTACACGTCAGCCGGCTTTGCCGCGTTCAAATCGGAGAAATCAGACTAGGCGGACTCGCTCTTGGCAAATGGCGTCACCTCGATTCGTCGCAAATCAAGTATCTTAAAAGTATAAAAAACAATTCAAAGTGAGGATAAAATGCTTATAGTAAAACCAATTTGGGATAAAAACACACAAAAGGAACTCGGCGACAAATGCGGCGTTTGCTTTAATCCGGATGCGCTTGCCTTTTCCGCATATAACGATGAAGAATTTTTCGGATTTTGCCAATTTGAAGTAAGCGGAGCGGTTGCAACACTTACTGACCTTTGCTCTGTTGCAGATGACTTTGAAGCAATGTTTATCATGTCGCGCGGAGCGTTAAACTACATAGATTTATGCGGATTTCATATTGCAAGATGCTCTTCTTCGGCTGGCAACTTAACCCTGCTTCGGGCAATTGGTTTTAAAGAAATCGGTGAAGGTTTGTTTGAAATGAACCTTACTGACGAGTTTACCGGAAAATGCACGGACTGCCATTAAAATTAATTCGACTTACCGTTACACGTTTCGACACCGACGGTAAGTTTTTTTGTGATTATTTTCCAACTTTTGCAGTAAATTTTTGGTAAAAATTGTTTTCCATTTTACTTGTATTTTTTACCATTTTGTGGTAATATAATATCGTAAAATCTTAATTAATGCAGAAGGAGCGAATGTATAAGCTTATGGAACTCAACACAAAAATACTTATAGCTGATGAAAACCTCGAACAAAGAAATTTCCTTAAAGAAAACCTCTATCGGGCAGGATACCGCAATGTAGAGATTGCCACAAACGGCGATGATGCAATTATGAAAATCAATCGCTCACATCCCGATATTGCTATTATAGACATTTGGCTGACAAAGCTTGACGGTATTGGAGTATTGCGCAACAGCAGAAGCATTGACTTTGGCAAGGATCTCCCTACTTCTTTTATTGTGGTTTCAATGGTAGCAAATCAAAACTTATTTGTAGAGGCAACTAATCTTGGTGCCGAACTCTGCTTACTAAAGCCATATAATTACACAAGTTTGATTGAGCATATTGATGCAATAGCACAAAGACGTTCTAAGCCGCACATAATTACTGCAAATGAAGGCATGCCAAAGCCCACCGATGACCTAGAAACACAAGTAACACAGATTATACATCAGATCGGCGTGCCCGCTCACATAAAAGGATATCAGTATTTAAGAACTGCAATTTTGATGACCATAAATGACAGCGAAATAATAAACTCTGTTACAAAAGTACTCTACCCTTCTGTTGCTAAAAAATTCTCTACAACCACATCAAGAGTAGAACGCGCTATTCGCCATGCAATTGAAGTTGCTTGGGACAGAGGCGATGTGGACACACTTAACTCTTATTTTGGATACACCATTCAAAACAACCGCGGCAAGCCTACAAACAGTGAATTCATCGCTATGATTGCTGACAATCTGCGTCTAAAGCTTAAACTATTTTAATATAAAAAGTGATGTGCTGCGGCACATCACTTTTTTGTTTGTATTTCATATTTTTCTCCATCAGTTGCAACTATGATACTTCCAACTTCATATGTAATATATGTTTCAATACCCAGTTTTTTGAAAAGCTCTACTGTTTCACGGTGCGGATGTCCGTAATCATTATCCTTACCTGCAGAAACTATCGCAACTTTTGGCGATACTTCGCAAATAAAAGCAGGCGTTGAAGATGTTGATGAGCCGTGATGTGCAACTTTTAATATATCGGAATCCAAATCATATTTATAATACCGCATACTGTCTTCAGACTCTTCTTCAGCATCGCCGGTAAATAAAAACGACACTTCACCATATGTGATTTTACACACCACGCTCATGTTATTCAAATCTTCGCTGTCATAATATGTATCAGGTGCGAAGATATCTATCTTTACATCGCCAATTTCGTAACTGTCGCCTGCCTTTGCTTCTATAACATTACATTCTTCCTTTTCTATAGCCTCAATAGTATAATCATAGGTAGGAGTTATATGAATAGCATCCGGCATTATAATATTTTTAAACTCATACTCCTTTAATAAAGTTTTTGCAGCCCCGATATGGTCTTCGTGAGGATGCGTAAATATTGCATATTCAAACTCCTCTATCCCAAGGGCATCAATATAGTCAACAATGCTATATCGACTGTCGAAGGTTCCGGCATCAATAAGAACGTTTCCTTCACTTGTATGAATCAAAGCGCAGTCACCTTGACCTACATCAATAAAATGAACATAAATGCTTTCATCAAGATTAATACCATCACCAATTGGTTCATTGTTTTGGTATTCAATTAATAAACTATATGCAAATAAAGCAATGACCAAGACAACCAAGGTTATGCTTACTATAGTTTTTAAAACTTTCATATTTCCTCGCTATAGTTTGATATTACGCCATTTTCCGCGATAAAAATGCACAGTTACACAAATGAATCTGGTATACTGATCGAGCATTAATGCAAACCATGCGCCAATAACACCGATTTTAAAAATATGACAAAGAACAAAAGCAAGAGTCGGTCTTACAATGTCGATGCTGAAGAACGAAACCACTGCATTAAATTTTGTATCGCCGGCGCCGCGAAGTGAACCGGTGAATATAACCTGCGAAACCTGCGCAAGGCTGACGAACGCAACTATTACAAGTATGTTTATTCCTTCTTCGATTACCGCAGTATCGCTTGAGAACAGTCGCATTAAAAATTCACCGCCCAGCGTGAACAAAGCAAACAACATTGCAGAAAAGCCCCAAGCAATTCGTTGCGCAACCTTTCCGTACATAAGCGATATATCTCCGCGTCCGCGCCCCAGATTTTGTCCAACCATCGCAGCAGCCGCTGCGCTCAGACCGTCTCCGCATGCAAAAGATAGGTTGATTATGTTCATGCAAATCTGATGCGTGGTCATAGCATCAGTGCCAAGATCTGCAACAACCTTTGCAAACATAAACATACCTGCACGCATAAAGACCTGTTCAACTCCTGCTCCGCAGCCTACATGTATAAGTGCGTTCACGGTTTCACGCTCAAATTTAAAGAAATACGGCAAATGCAGTTTCAAATAAGAACTTTTTCCGAAGTATGAGAACAACGAAATCAAAAACGAACAAATATTGCCGCAAAGCGTAGCAATTGCAGCACCTTTCACACCAAGTTTTGGAAATAACCAAATGCCGTTTATCAAGAAATAGTTAAGTACAACATTTAACAGATTGCCAACCATAGAAGAACGCATTGTAATTTTTGTTCTGCCGGTACCGCGTTGAGCTGCGTTGAGAACGCAACTGAATGAATAGAAGAACATACCAACGACGGATATTTTAAAATATATCATCGCTTCAGCTATGGTGTCACTCTGCGCACCTGCAAAAAACAAAAGAGGACGGGCAACAGAAAAAGCAATTATGCCTTCAATTATCGCCACGATAACACTTATGCTTAAATTCTGCGCCGCACATCGGCTGGCAGCTTCGCTTCGCTTCTCACCATATCTGCGACTTACTACAGCCACTGTAGATGCGCTTATCGCAAAAAACATAATATAAAAAATCATGCGTGGCTGTGTTGTCACGCCTACTGCCGCAACCGCAGTGTCGCTCGCTCGGCTTACCATCATACCGTCGATAAAGCTTGCCATTGCAACAAATAAGGATTCAATCATTGCCGGCCAAGCAATTTTAACAAAAGATGAATACGCCTCACCGCTTTTAGGAAGTTCACCAAGCCTCTCCCTTGGCTTTACCATATATTCAGTTGAAAATATTTTTCTCAAAATTCCCGTTTTCATCATAGTTCAAAATAGAAAAAGTGAACGGCAATGCGTTCACTTTTTTAAAATGTTTCCTGCCGTGTTTTAGAAAGTCTTAATGAGCCATCTGCAGTTCTTGTTAAGTTTTCAAGCGCTTTTCCGGTCCCCCGTGCAACACACTGTACTGCATTTTTAGCAACACGCGTTTTTATGCCGGTAGCTTTGAAAATTCTATAATCCAATCCGTACAACAAGCTTCCGCCGCCTGTCATTACGATTCCGTTAGCCAAAACATCGCCAACAAGTTCGGGGGGAGTTCGTTCTACAACAGAACAAACGGCCTCAAGTATTACAGAAATAGGCTCATCAAGTGCCGCAACCATTTCCGAAGAACAAATTCTGATAGCCTTGGGAAGACCTTGCGACAAACAACGTCCCTTTATATCAATATACTTTTCTTCAGGACGAGGAGTAGCAGAGCCAATATGAAGTTTTACTTCTTCGGCAGTGCGTTCTCCTATGAGCACCCCGTATTTTCTTCTTATGTATCTGATAATCGCCTCATCAAACTTGTCACCGCCAACTTTAACGGATTCGGTGACAACCGTATTATCAAGCGAAATCAAAGCTATGTCCGTTGTGCCTCCTCCGATATCTACAATCAAATTGCCGTTTGGCATTGAAATATCAATATCAGCACCCAAAGCCGCCGCAACAGGCTCCTCTATCAAATATGTTTTTCGTGCGCCTGCCTGATTGGCAGCATCAATAACCGCACGTTCTTCAACCTCTGTAATGCCGCTTGGTACACAAACCATTATTCTGGGTCGGAAAAGCGAACCTCCGCAAGCCTTGTTAAGAAAATGCCTTAACATCTGCAATGTAACCTCATATCGGCTGATTACGCCGTCACGAAGCGGTCTTACTACCTCAATGTTACTTGGCGCTCTGCCAAGCATTTGTTGCGCATCTCTGCCAACACAAATAACCTTTTCGGTAAGCTTATCTATTGCAACAACTGAAGGTTCTTCAAGAACTATCCCTTTTCCTTTTACATACACAAGCACCGTAGCAGTACCAAGGTCAATACCAATATCTCGACTCATTTACTATGTACATTCCTTTCGGTGCAATATAACATACAGATTTATTGTATCACAACAAATCAACAAAATCAATCATTTTTATTCTTATTCTTTCGGTAAGTATATGCTATGCTGCGGCAAATAACATTTTTTGCTCCTGCAGCATATAGCATATCCACACATTCGCCTACAGTCGCACCGCTTGTAACGACATCATCAATCAAAACCACGGTTTTTCCGTAAATCGCATTATTATTGCGTATAGCAAAAACACCTTTTACATTTTTAGCACGTTGACGATAGTTTAAAAGCTTTTGCTCTTTTTCTTTAAACTTCAGTTTCCTTTTTATTAAACTCTTAAACTCATAGTTACCGAACTTTGCATAGTATTTTGCAAGCAACTTAGCTTGGTCATATCCGTATTCTTTTACGGCGTTGTGCGAACGCGGTGCATATGTTACGACAATGTCCTCAAGGGGTTCATCTTTGTTTATATCCAACATTTCTTTCGCGAAGAACCTTATAAGTGCGAGATTGTATCCGCGTTTAACACCGTAAATCATATTTCTCATTGGAGTTTTTTCATCACTTGGCTTATAAAATACAAGTTTACGATAATCATAACACCCATTTACCAAGAGATTGGGCGGTATGCAATTACAAATTGCAACCTCCATGCCGCAAAAGTCGCAATACTCTGCGCGCTCATCTTCATATATAGTTTTACACCGCTTACAAAGTCCATTATCTGTTTTGTCCATACGGCATCGGCATCCGCCGCATTTTGGAACAAACGGAAAATCTAAAAATCTTTCAAATATTTTATGCATTTTTACTTCCGAGCAGCGTTTTAAGACCTGTGTATCGCAAATTTTCTTGTTTATTCTCAATCATCTGCATAAGCGACGACTCCCGTCCGACCAATATTACCATTCCTTTAGCGCGTGTAACTGCAGTATATATCAAATTTCTGGTCATAAGCATCGGTGCAAAATCGGTAATCGGCATTAGTACAATCGGGTATTCGCTGCCCTGACTTTTATGTACAGTTATAGCATATGCATGTTCAAGGTCGGCTAAAAACTCAAACGAATACTGCACTTCCCTTCCATCGAAATCAATAACCATATGCCCTTTATTCTCAACGATTTTTTGAACAATGCCGATGTCACCATTATAAATACCGAATCGTTCTTTTCCACCTTCTATCCACACAAGGTCATAGTTGTTACGCACCTGCATAACCTTATCACCCTCGCGAAATATAACTTCTCCGTACTTTTTTTCACATTTCGTGGGAGAATGCGGGTTTAACTGCTGTTGTAAAATACGGTTGAGTGACTCTGTACCTGCACCGCCTTTTTTTGTCGGTGTAATTATCTGTATGCGGTCAAATGCGCTAAAACCGTATTTTTTAGGCAAGCGGTTGATGCATAAGTCTACTACGGTATTTAAAATGCTGTCAGCGTGTTCTCGGTGCATAAAGAAAAAGTCCATATCGTGTTTATCCAGTACAGGCTTTTCGCCACGGTTAATCATGTGGGCATTTGTAACTATCAAGCTTTCTTTGCCCTGCCTGAACACCTCGGTAAGGCGAACCGTATTGAAGATTCCACTATCAATTATATCCTGCAAAACATTTCCGGCGCCAACACTCGGAAGCTGATCGCAGTCACCGATTAAAACAAATCGTGTGCCGGGACGAATTGCTCGCAGCAAAGAGTGCATCAAAAACATATCAATCATGGAAGCTTCATCAATTATGATAATATCCTCTTCCAACAGATTGCGTTCATTACGTGCAAATATCGAGGTACCGCCCTCATCGTCGCAATACTCAACTTCAAGCAAGCGATGTATGGTTTTAGCTTCATGAGCTGTAGCCTCCGACATCCTCTTTGCCGCTCTGCCGGTAGGAGCCGCAAGAGCCACATCGCATCCCATGCTTTCGTATATTCGAATCAATGCTTTAATAATTGTAGTCTTTCCGGTTCCGGGACCGCCTGTTACAACTGTAACGCCACTTTCCGCTGCGGTAAATATAGCACTACGTTGCTCCGGCGCAAACTGAATACCGCTTTCGATTTCAACACGGCGAATAAGGGGCTCCATATCGCTTAAATCATATCTGATACACCCTGCATCAATATGCCGCAAATTTCTGACGATTCCGCGTTCTGTAGCAAGAAATTCATTGATGTAAAGAAGTGCGCCTTCTTCACGCTGCAAATAGCCAATTTCGCCGCAAATAGCAAAGTCTTTTTCAAATTCTGCAACAATCTTTGCATCAATATTTATAAGTTCGGCTACCTCTTTTATCACAATTTTAACAGGAAGTCCAGCATGACCGCCGTTTTGGCATGCGCGTTTTAACACCTGCACCGTTGCGCCCAAAACGCGTTCTCTGCCTTCTGCATCATAACCGTTTTCAATAGCAATAGCGTCTGCGGCTGCGAAAGTATAACCGTCGATTTCGCCGCAAAGCTTATACGGATTGCGCCTCAACATTTCAATGGCATTATCACCGTATGCATTATGTATGCGAAGCGCAACTGTCATTGGGAAACGGTCGCGGCAAAAATCAAAAAGCTTATAAAAAGTTGTCTGCTTGCGCACCTGCTCGCTGATTTCAAGAGCTTTTCTGGCGGTAATCCCTTTAAAATCCGCAAGCCATTCAGGATGCTCCGCCATAACCTCGAGAGTATCGGCCCCATATCTTTCTACAATTTTTGCTGCCGTTTTCGGCCCTACGCCTTTAACAATACCGGAGGAAAGGTATTTTAAAATGGCATTTGTGTCTTTAGGAAGAGTTTTTTCAAAAGTGTCGGCGCGAAACTGCTTACCGTATTCACTGTGAAATACCCAGTCGCCCTTTATCTCGATTGCCTCACCCTCGCCGACAAACGGCATAGTACCAACTACAGTTACAACTTCTTTTCGCTCTTCTGAATACACTTCCAGTATCGTATAGCCGTTAGTATCATTTCGATAAACTACCGCCTCTACAGTACCCGTTATAACATTCCTTTGCTCGGTCATTTTTCCTCCGTATATCTTATGTAAATCTCATATCCGTATCTTTGCAAGTGTTCTGCACTCTCACTATCACAAATAATAATAGGAGCGCGTTCTAAAAAGCTGTTAGAGCATACATAATTCTCTACAAGCATTATAGCATCATTCTGCTCATCATCACTCATATCCGAATATATCCGCACAGCCGCAGCTACTCTGCTTTTACGGCAAAGTAACATAACCATTTCCCTGATTATCGCATACGCACCATAAACCGCAAAAACACATAAAAAAATCAGTATAATATCATTATACACGAAAATCACCCCTGTTACAATATATGTTGGAATTGTAACAGGGGTAAATCAATTTATTTTACTGCGCTCTTAAGTTCTTCTGCAAGGTCGGTCTTTTCCCACGGAATATCAAGGTCTTCTCTACCCATATGTCCGTAAGCCGCAACCTGCTTATAAATAGGACGGCGAAGATCAAACTTCTTAATGATTGCTGCAGGACGAAGGTCAACCTTTTCACAAACAACTTTAGAAATAACATCGTCCGAAACAACACCGGTACCGAAAGTATCGACCATTACAGAAACGGGGGTTGCAACACCGATAGCATATGCAAGCTGTACTTCACACTTGGTTGCAAGTCCGGCTGCAACAACATTCTTTGCAACGTATCTTGCAGCGTAAGAAGCACTCCTGTCTACCTTGGTCGGGTCCTTACCGCTGAAAGCTCCGCCGCCATGGCGCGAATATCCGCCGTAAGTATCAACGATAATCTTTCTTCCGGTAAGACCGGTATCACCCATAGGACCGCCGATAACAAAGCGTCCGGTAGGGTTAACAAAAATCTTCGTGTCAGCATCAATCATATTTGCAGGAATGATAGGAGTAATAACATGTTCAATTACATCTGCACGAATCTGATCAAGGCTAACATCTGCACTATGCTGCGAAGAAACGACTATAGCATCTACTCTTGCAGGTTCACCGTCTACATATTCAACGGTAACCTGTGTTTTGCCGTCAGGACGGAGATATGTAAGTGTGCCGTTCTTTCTAACCTCGGTAAGACGAAGCGCAAGCTTGTGGGAAAGAGAAATCGGAAGAGGCATAAGCTCCTTTGTTTCTGTACAAGCATAACCAAACATAAGTCCTTGGTCGCCCGCACCGGTATCAAGTCCATCGCTCTGCTCGCCTGCTTTTGCCTCCGCACACTTGTCTACGCCAAGTGCAATATCAGCAGACTGCTTATGAAGAGAGCTTACAACTGCACAAGTATTGCAGTCAAAGCCGTATTCAGCATTATCATAACCGATTTCGCGAACAGTTTCACGTGCAATTTCAGCAACGTCAACAGTCGCATTTGTGGTAACCTCACCCATAATCATAATGATGCCAGTGGTAGCAAAGCTTTCACAAGCGACACGCGAGTTAGGGTCCTGCGCAAGCATAGCATCAAGCACAGCATCAGAAATTTTGTCACAGATTTTATCAGGATGTCCCTCTGTAACGGATTCAGAAGTAAAAAGGTATTTTTTCATTTTGTTCCTCCTTTAAAATGCGGCATAAAAAACGCCCCCGGATATCCCGAGGGCGAAAATCTCATCTCTCAGGATTTAGCACCTTACAACTGTAGGTTGCCGGGCTTCACAGGGCCAGTCCCTCCGCCACTCTTGATAAGAAATATTTAATTCAACATTGACATTTTAACACATAATTTCTACATATGCAATAGTTTTATCAATTATTCTTCAATAAAAATTCCCGTATTATCTTTTTCGACAACCGTTCCGTATTTTTTACCGTCGGAATAGTATAACTCATATGTGTTGTCTTTTGCAATAACCGAAAGACGTTCAATCGTGTTTTCTTTATTATCATATACATATACCGCGTGCATCGTTCCAATAGATTTCGTAGAAAACTCCCAGTTTTTATATGTGGGCGCATCACGAAGCGAAATCGGAACATAAGTTATTGCCTCGAACACATCATCATTATAACATCTTACCGCACCGGTAAGTGCCCACGCCGACTCGGTAACCCCATGAATATGCTCGTGATAATATGAATTAAGTTCTGTTACATATCGGTCATCTATATTAAAAATCGCAACTTTGCATCCGTTAGGCTGTTCTTCTTTAAGTTCCGGCGCAATACTTGCAACCGTACCAACTACTCTCATATCTGCTTCGGTTGTAGCACGATAATCTGCGATTTCAGACACAGAACATATGCAGAATACAAATGCCACCAAAGAAGAAAAAACAGCGATATAACCCTTTTTATTGCTTGTGACAAGCCTTACAAAAACATCTATAACAAGAGCAATTCCAATAAAACTCGGCACCGTGCCGCGAAATGAAAACCAAGGGTTTTCGATTATAAAAAACGGTGCAAGCGGAGCTAATATTAAAACAATACCTAATCCTAAAGGAAGCAATAGTTTGCCGCG
>JAZNOM010000051.1:0-46352 GCA_045580835.1 Eubacteriales bacterium | reverse complement strand
TCGCATAAGTTTCTTTACTTGGTTTCTCTAAAGAATTGTTCGAGATCTACACTAAACTTTAGTTCGTGTTTTCTTTCTCTTTGTTGTTCAATTTTCAATGACCGAATTCGTCCTCCACTAGGTTCTCCTCGCGGCGACTTTTAAAGTATACACCAACAAGCGAGTTTTGTCAACACTTTTTTTCAAAAAAAATTCGTTTTTTTGACGTTTCGAACTTTTGTACAAAAAGGCGTCTGTTTTTACAGACGCCTTTGTCATTTTGACCAGTAAAGCAACCAAGAAACTACAGAGTTGACAGTTTATGTTTACTTAAACAGCTTATTATACAAGTCATTACGCTTGCTGCCACTCTTGAAATTATCAACAACAGAAACTTTCTTCTTTTTAAATAATATAAGAAGCGCAGTCCTTATTGGATAAACGATTATTGCAAATGGAAGCAAAACTTTATGTTTTCTTACTCGTGGACTCCAAGAATATACCTTATTAATATAACTGTTATAAAGACCGGCAAGATTTCCACGATGATTTACATCGCTTGACACGAATAAAAGCTCCTGATAGCGCTTTTTATCTCTATTGCCGAGATTTCCTGCTATAATCATGTCACCAAGTAATTGGTCAGCCAATTCTTCATCGGCGTCAGCAAACCATTCCTTGGTAGGCATATGAAGATGCTTTTCTGAAACCTTTCCGAGGGCTCTGGCGAACCCCCAAAGGTGTACCTTTTTGAGTTTCTCCTCAAACATAGCACGCCATTCTTCATCACTGATAGAGTTTACAAACACGGCAAAGTCGCAAAGATGCCGTAGCCCGATTCCTCCACCAGTAAACATATGGCGTTGCATATGAAGTAGCATGATAAGTCCATGTGTAAAAGCATCTGGAATAAGTATTTTTCCGAGGTCAAACTCGGCAGGTATCGCATTCTCAATAACATTTTCAAGATACTTCTCTATGTACCCCGCATCATCTACAAAGGTGGTCACCTTTTCATGCATTTCATAAAGCATTTTATCTTTCTTGAAGCTGATATGAAAATCATGGTCTCCGTCATTATCCACACGGGTATAACCGGATTCAATCAAAAAGTTTTTACACTCTTCAAGTTTATCTTTGTGAACAATAAAGTCAATATCGCCCATCTGACGCAAAGTGGGGTCGGGATAATAATATGCACAAGCAAATCCCTTGATAGTACACATCTGCAGCCCTGCTTTTTGGAACAATGATTCAAGTTCTGCATTAGCAAGAAACTCTGCCATGTTATTCTTTACCGTTTGCAATGAATAAAGCTGCCAGAGATTGCAAACCTCCGGATGTGATTCGATGAAATCCAGCGGTAGTTTATCAAAAACAAGCGCGTTTACGGTTTGTTGATTAGACTCTTCAAATAGCTCTTCTAAGTCAACATTAGCAAAATCAATCTCAACATTTGCATCAAACAGGGCGTTTGAAAGCAATTTTAAAAGCGTGCTATATGTATTTGAAATGTTTGACACAACATTCCTCCGTTAAGTAAAATTAGAGAACCTCAATATTATCTCTGCACTGAACGTTCTTCATTGCATTTTTGGTGTCGAAAATAGCCTTTGCATGTTTCTGAACAAAGTCATAATCTACATTGGTATGTGCTGCGGTTACAAGCACGATGTCAGCATTTTCAAGAAGCTCGGCAGTAAGTGAGCTCTCGCCCTTCATGGTTGCGCCGTTTTCCTTGAATTCGGGAACCCATGGGTCAAAATACTTAACATCTGCGCCTACCTTTTCAAGCTCCTCGATTACACGGATTGCAGGACTTTCGCGGTAGTCGTCAATATCCTGCTTGTAAGCAACACCAAGAACAAGCACCTTCGCGCCGTTAATAGCTTTTTTGTGCTGATTGAGAATGTGCATTGCACGCTCTACGCAATACTCGGGCATCTTATCGTTTACCATCATACTGCTTTCAATCATGCTGGTATGGAAACCGTACTCACGAGCCTTCCAACTGAGGTAATATGGGTCAAGGGGAATGCAGTGACCGCCGAGACCGGGACCGGGATAGAATGCCTGGAAGCCGTAAGGCTTGCTCTTTGCGGCATCAATAACTTCCCAGATGCTGATACCCATGCGGTTGCAAAGAATAGCGAGTTCATTAACAAGGCCGATGTTGATGTTGCGGTATGTATTTTCGAGAATCTTCTCCATTTCTGCTACTGCAGGAGAAGAAACCTTGAAAACAGGAGCTTCAAGAACAGCCTCATACATTGTTGCAGCGATATCGGTACAAGTGGGAGTGCAACCGCCTACAACCTTGGGGGTGTTCTTGGTTTTATAAATAAGGTTACCGGGATCGACTCTTTCAGGAGAGAATGCAAGATAGAAGTCCTCGCCGCACTTAAGTCCGCTGGCATTTTCCAAAATAGGCTTAAGAAGTTCCTCGGTGGTTCCGGGATATGTAGTAGACTCAAGAACTACAAGCATATCCTTGTGAAGATACTTTGCAATACTTTCGGTAGAAGACTTCACATAGCTGATATCAGGCTGCTGATGTCTGTCAAGAGGAGTGGGAACTGCGATACAAACACAGTCACAGCTTGCAACGGCAGAGAAATCGGTAGTAGCGCGAAGATTGCCGGAAGCTACAATTGCTTCAAGGTCTTCATTTACAACGTCACCGATGTAGTTTTTACCTGCATTAACCATGTCAACCTTTGCCGCTTGTACATCAAAGCCAAGCACCTTAAAGCCCGCTTTTGCCTTTTCAACTGCAAGAGGAAGTCCTACATAGCCGAGACCGCACACACCGAGAGTTGCGGTTTTGTTTTGGATTTTTTCTTTCAAATTGCTCATTTCTGTATCTCCTAATATAATATTTTATTATTCCAAAATAGTTTTCACAATGAGGTCAACTGCTTCTTCGTCCAAATACGGATGCATCGGCAGGCTTAATACCGTCTTTGTTGCTTTAACGGTATTGGGGTAAAGTTCATCGGAAAGATTCATCCAGGCATATGCCTCCTGACTGTGAAGTCCGCGAGGATAATATACCATAGAAGGAATATCCTTTGCCTTGAGTTTTGCCTGAAGCTCCACTCTTTCCTCTTCCGAATCCAAAAGAAGAGTGTACTGTGCCCAGCTTGAATAGTAGCCTTCGGGAGTATACGGTGTTACAAATCTGCCTGAAAGACGCTCAGTATACCATGACGCTACCTTATTAACCGCATCAAGCTCATATCCTGCGAATGCCTTGAATTTAGGAATGAGGATTGCAGCCTGAAGAGTATCAAGTCGTGAGTTCATACCGATTTCTCGGTTATCATATTTATCAACCGGCGACTTACCCTGCGCACGAAGTGAACGGAGTCTTGCATCAACCTCGTCATCATCGGTAAATATCGCGCCGCCGTCACCGTAGCAGCCAAGCGGTTTTGCAGGAAAAAACGATGTTGTGGAAATATCGCCAAACGAACATGCTCTCTTGCCGTTGATATTGCCACCAAAGCCCTGTGCTCCATCCTCTAAAATCTTGAGTCCGTACTTCTTTGCTATCTTTTCAATAGCGGGATAATCGGCCGGAAGACCAAATAGGTCAACGGGAACGATAACCTTTGGTGTAAGTTTTCCTTCAGCAATAACTCGCTTTATCGCGTCTTCAAGAGCTTCAGGAGATATATTAAACGTTCTTAAATCAATATCAACTAAAATGGGAGTTGCACCGAGAATTGAAGCTGAACCGGCAGAAGCAAAATATGTAAAGTCGGACGTGAACACCGCATCACCGGGACCTACACCCATTACCATAAGTGCAAGTTGTAAAGCGTCGGTTCCGTTTGCAACACCAACACAGTGCTTTCTGCCCACATATTCAGCAAGCATATTTTCAAGCTCGGTTACCTTTTTACCGAGAATAAACGAGGTGCTGTTTATTACCTCACTAATTCCTGCATCTATTTCAGGCTTTAACGCTTCATATTGTGCCTTTAGATCTCTGAACTGCATATTATTCCTCCTCTGTCAAGCCACACTCGGTTTGGCGGTACTTTCTGCCGCATTTTTCACAAACAAAATTATCTTTGAGAAGTTCGCCGCATTCACACGCCCATCCTTTTTGCTTTGCCGGAACACCGAGCATAAGCGCGTGGTCGGGAACATTGGATGTAACAACCGCGCCTGCGCCGATAAGTGCCCATTTACCTATTGTATGTCCGCATACTACCGTTGCGTTAGCACCAATACTTGCGCCTGTTTTTACTAATGTCTTTTTGTATGCCGCTCTTCCCTTTGGATATTTAGCTCTGGGAGTCAAGTCATTGGTAAATACACACGAAGGACCGCAAAAAACATAGTCTTCAAGCTCTACACCCTCGTAAACTGCTACATTATTTTGAATCTTAACGCCGTTACCAATAGTAACATTATTAGATATATTTACATTTTGACCGAGAGAACACTTTTCGCCAATCACTGCGCCCGACTGCACATGACAAAAATGCCAGATTTTCGTGTCTTTGCCAATCTGTACGTTGTCATCGATATAACTGCTCTCGTGTACAAAAAACTCACTCATTGTCAAATCTCCCTGCAAAATCGGTAGATGCAACCTTTTCAAGCGGCAGCTTTACGGGTGCGCCTGTTGCAGCGGACTTGTAAATTGCCAGAATCATCTCAAGGGCGTTTCTACCCGCAACCGCATCTACATAGGGAGCGCGGTCCGTCTTAATAGCATCAATAACATCGGCGTAAAGGCTGGTGTGACCGTTGCCGTAAACATTGCTCGTCTGTTCTTCAAGTCCTTTATTTGCCGCGTCCGCTTCGGTTTCATCGGCAAAATCCCAAACATCAATATTGTTTGTAGACTTGCCGCCGAGTTTAACTGTACCATTTTCGCCGAAAAGATAAAGAGTTTCTTCGAGATTCTTTGGATATACATTAGTTGTACCCTCAATCGTTGCAACCGCGCCGTTTTTAAAGGTAACAACCGCCATGCCGATATCCTCGCACTCAAGATAATGGTGCTGTTGCTGCTTTGTGATACCGTAAACGGTATCAACCTCATTGCCCATCATCCAACGGAGAAGGTCGATGCCATGAATACACTGATTCATAAGGCATCCGCCGTCTTCTGCCCATGTGCCACGCCAAGGTGCCTGGTCGTAATAGTCTTTATTTCTGTTCCAGCGGACATGAATACTGCCGTGGGAGAGCTTGCCAAAGCGTCCACCTTCAAGCGCTTTTCTCATCTGCTGAACTGCAATATTAAATCTGTTCTGATGGCATGCAGATACCTTTACTCCCTTTTCACGGCTGAGCTTGATAATCTTTTCAGCATCGTCAATGCTCATTGCCATAGGCTTTTCAATGATTACGTTAATGCCGTTTTCGATACAATGAAGAGCGATTTCAGCATGCGCTCCGCTGCTTGTAGCAATCGCAACAAGTTCAAGGTCTGGATGCTCTGCAATCATCTGCTTATAATCGGCATATCTTGCAATTTCCTTGTTGTTCTGAAGGTCGTGCTTTGCAAGCAGACTTTCAATATTAGCAAGCTCGATATCGCAAGCGGCTACAAATTCAAGACCGTTGTTAAGAACTGCCTTTACGTGGTTTGTTGCGATTCTTCCGCAACCGATCAATGCGTATTTCATATATACTCTCCTCGCCTTTTCAGCTCAATAATATTTCTACGATTTTTTCGCCGGAGTGTCCGTCACCAAACGGCTTATATTCGGTATCTACAATCTGTTTTGCAGAAAGTTTTTTCAGAATATCATCTGCGTTTGGCGTTGCCAACTGATTTCGGTTATCCACCATCGTTTCCGGCCATATCACGTGGTCAAAAACGGTTACACACTGCTTCTCAGCGAAAAATGCCTCGCGCTGAAGTCCGCCGGAGTCGGTAACGATTTTTTTAGCACCGTTTACAAGAGAAATAGATGTAAGATAGCCAACCGGCTGAATAACGATGATATTTTTGAATTTGTACTGCTTGCATACGCGCTCAACCGCGGTACGATTACGCGGATGAACGGGATAAACGGTAGGTGCATCAAGAGAGTCCATTGCCTTTAATATTTCTGCAAGCTTTTCATCAGTATCTGTATTCTCCTGACGGTGACATGTGAGATAATAAAACTCTTCGGGACGTTTTACTATATTTCCATCAAAATCTATAAGTGCATTTTTGTGTTCTTCTGTAACAGTATTGCCGTAATACACGAACGCATCAAACATAGGGTCTCCCACAAGCGTTGAACGCTCACCGATTCCCTCTTTTGCAAGGAATTCCATCGCAGACGATGTACACGCCATAAGTTTAGTTGCAACATGGTCTGTGCAAATGCGATTAACTTCCTCGGGATTGTCAAGCGTACCAAGACGGTTTCCGCCCTCTACGTGATACACGGGAATATGTAATTTAACTGCCGCCAAAGCCGCCGCAAGCGTTGAGTTTGTATCTCCGTAAACCAAAAGCTTGTCAGGTTTTTCTTTGAGCATTACTTCCTCAATGGCCTCAAGCATTCTGCCGGTCATCTGTCCGTGAGAGCCGCCGGAAATACCGAGGTTGTACTGCGGCTTTGGAATATTCAGTTCCTCAAAGAAGATATCCGACATATTGTGGTCATAGTGCTGACCTGTATGAACCAAAATTTCGGTTGCTTTGTCTTTTAGTATGCGTGAAATTACCGCTGCCTTGATAAACTGCGGTCTCGCACCTACAACAGTTAAAACTTTCATTATAATACCTGTCCTAAATTATAAATTACGTATAAGTTTCGCCGGATTTCCTGCGATAACGCAATTCCCTTCTGGGAATGATTTTGTTACTACCGAGCCAGCGCCAACCACGGTGTTATCACCTAAATGTACTCCCGGCAGAATCATAGAATTCATTCCTACCCAGCATTTCTCACCAAGTTTTACAGATTTTGGAGCTAAATGATTGTCAAGATTTGAAAAATCGTGATTTGCGGTGATAATACCAACATTGGGGGCGATATATGTACCTTTGCCGATTTCTATGTTTCCGATAGCTTGAAAATAGTTACCAAAGCTCTGAAAATTATTCAGGTCATCAGGATGAAAAGAGATATTCTCCGGATGAACAACCGTTATTCTCGGTGAACAAGGCCACGGAACATCTTGATTAACCCCCATCTTTTTGCACATCTTGGCGTTTTTATATGCCCAATGCCAACCTATTGAATAGGCTGTACCTCTTGGACTCTCAAACCACTTACCAATAAGATATTTCTTATCATATCGCTTTCTTAAAAAAACCTTGGTACACACAAAAAAACAAGGACCGCTTATTAACTTTTTCAAAGTAAACAACAACTTCATTTTCCTCCTTGCTTTTTACTCTTACAACAATATAAAAAATAAACCCAAAATGCTATTCCGGATAGTATATAAACAATGATTGCGCCATAAGCAACCGCAATTATGCCATACTTAATTAAAAAGATATAATCCAAAACACATTGTGCAATGCAGGAAATGCCACACACAATAACATTGAACTTTGTTTTTCCAATAGCAGGAAGCATATTCATAGGTACTGCACGAATCAAACAATGGGAACTGCGCATCAACCAAAGCACATACGAAATCATAATTGCATCATTATATTTGCCCGCATACAAAAAATCCAAAGCAAAAGGTGTAAGCAGCATACCTATAACGGTAGCTACCAGTATAACAGCAGCATTTACAAGTTCGATTTGCACAACTTTTCGCTTAATCTCTTTTGCGTCAGTAATTCTTGCAACTATAGGAAAATAGTACACCGTTATTGCCCCGCTTATAAGATTAAGCAACTGAGGCAAAAGTCCCGCCACACGGAAGTTTGATGTGGTAACTTCATCGCGGATAATATTATTTACCAAAAAAGCCTCGTTGATTGGCATTATTCCAGAAAAGAAAGAGGCAAGCGCAAGAGAAAGCCCCATGGAAAAAAATACTTTTTTTTGCGATTTTGTTAATATATATTCTTCTTTTTCAAAAAGTGCATTCTTTACAAATGTAGAAGTATAAACTAAAACAATTACTAATGAAAGATACCTTGCCGCAACGATACCGTATATACCGAAAATCAGCAAAAGCGTTATAGAAAGCGCGCAAACACTTATCGATTGAAGCACTCCGCCCTTGGCGTACTCTTTGTTTTTAAGTTGTGTCCGTGCAAATACCAAATTTGTTGTATTTATATGGGTTAAAATCGGATAAAACACAAGTGCCCATGCAAATATACGTGCATTGGGGTACGGTATATCGAATAACATAAGTCCGATACACGCAATAATTGAAGCACCAAGTTCAAAAATCGAACCAATTTTATACGCAAACTTCAAGTACGCCTTGTTTAACGCCGCGCTATTATTAGCACTGCAAAATTTAAGCAATGCGCTTGACATTCCAAGTCCCGAAAGCAGCGCTATATATGAGTAAATATTATCAGCATACGAAAGGTCGGCGTATTGAACCTTGTCCACAATTCTTGCGATGACAATGCTTGACACCATTGCAACAGCCTTGTTCATAACATTGCCTGTGAGAATGTGGAAAAACCCGCCTTTAAACAAACGCGAAATACCCTTGAATGCTTTGCTTATGTAATTTTTCAGCATGCTCATTATTCCTCAGGCTGATACAATAGCCCTTTTGCGCCCTTGTCAGAAATCTGCTTTGCAGGAACTCCGCCAATTGTAATATTGGGAGTGGTAAAACTCTTATTTACCACGGCATTTGCGCCGATGGCGATGCCATCGGCAATCTCAATATCGCCGAAAAGCTTTGCGCCAGGGGCAATATAGACACCGTTGCCGATTTTAGGCGCAAGAGCGCCATGACCTGCTGCGGTACCGATATTTACATCAACGTGTATGCGGCAATAGTCGCCAATTCTTGCACCGGAGTTTATGACAACTGTTCCCACATGGGCAAGATTCAAGCCTTTGCCGCAAGTGTTAAGCGGTACGCTGAAGCCGCATTTATTGCCAAACATTCTGTGGCGCAGCTTTGCATAAAGTACCAACGGCTTTTGCCAAAAATGAGTATAGCAATTGTTATAATACTCTGCTCTTCGGAGGATTAGTTGATAGCGCAGAGGCCAGTCAAGCAGTGTCAGCGGAAAACGTCTGTTTTCCCTGCCAAGTGCTTTTCTGTCCTCGCGGACATATTCAATATAATCCCGTTTGCTCTTGATCATAGTTTTCTCCTATTATTTCAATAAGCTTTTGATTATTTCATCTGTTCTCGAAGCAATGTTTTTATACTCAAACTGTTTTACAAGCGTTTCATCGGGAGCAAATATACATTTTCCGTTTTGGACAAATGCATTGTACTGTTTCTCTAAATACATGCACAACTGTTCAAAGTCAACTTCATCGGTTGCGTTTTCATAGCAATACCCAAGACTGTTTTCGTTTATCATGGTTTTGAGAATGCTGCCCGATTCTTCGCCTGCTACGGTGCAAAGAATGGGCCTTGCGACACCGAGGTGCTCAAAGAACTTGCCTGTCAACGTATACTTATCATTTTTATGGCACCATGAGGAAAGAAGCAAAATGTTACTTTCCTGCTGAATACGCATTGCATCCGCGCGCGGAATAAACCCTTTGTTCTCGTATTTAATATCAGGATACGGCTTTATCTGATGCTCAAACACACCGCCGGCGGTTCCGGCATATATAACAAGAACCTTTGACAAATCAATTCTTCCTTGTTTCCCAAGGTTGTCAAGAGCCTTGAAAACAGGAGTCAAATCTCGTTGTCCTGAGTAAAGATCACCTGCGTAAGTCATACGCAAAACACCGTCACTAATCGGCTCACGCGGTGTTATATCATCCGAATCATATCCATTATAAAGTACTTCGCGCTTTCGTGTACCAAAATCACTTTCGTGAGTTTTAAGTATTCCTTCGGTCACTGCAGTTATATAATCACAGTTTGCAGCAACATCGGATGCAAATTTTTTTGCGTACTTAATGCGTTTTTCTGTAGAATTGGTCAGCCAAACAGAATCTCTAAAATCAGCTATCCAAGGAATTTCCCTGTTGTGCTTCTTGTACCAAAGACCTAACAAATGTCCGAATTCAGTATTATATGTAGAAAACACTACATCAAACTGACCGTGCATTTTTTTAAGAAGCTTTTGAGCATTTTTGAGTTGCGACTTCTTTTCAAGTTCCATTCGCATTGAAAATACAGTGCTTATCAGCCTATGCTTTAGACTTACCTTTTGAGAATTGCCGATAGAAGATGCAACAGCCGCCCCCTGACCGCTCTTTTTAAAATGCAGAAGCGACGCGATCTTTCCGCTATCAACGCGATATATCTCTATGCCGTCTTCGGTTATCTCGTGCTCAGGAGCATCTATACCATAAGGCTTTGCCGTTACTACGGTTATTTTATAATTATTTGTTTTTGCAAGATATTTCGAGATTTTTGAAGATCTGACCGCGCCTATTTGATTTTCAGGCAGATAGTATCGGCATAAAATAAGCAAACGTATCATTTTAAATCCTCTCTTATATATTCATCTTCAAAAGTTGTTGCATAATATGCAGTGTATAGCATATGTGAATACAAAAAAGCATTCCACAGATACTTTTCTCGCTCTCCGTCAAGAGTTGTTGCCATTATTACAACAGCAAGCGTAATTACTATCGGATATACGCTCTTCGAACGCAACTTGTGTGCAAGTTTAATTTTACTTATAATAAATCCCATCCAAAGCAGAAATCCGACAAGTCCAAGGTCTATAAGAAAAACCAACCATGAGTTATGCAAAGCTTTAAGCTTTCCATATACCTCCCTCATCGCAACAGGCGAATTACCGATACCGTATCCAAAAAGCGGAGATTTTGGGAACACCTGTGTAATAGCTTTGCCCCAAATATCAACACGGTCGCCTTCGTAGGTCATAACCTCCTGATACTTTTCAAAGTTGAAAATTCTATTATATATATGCTCGGGAAGCAAATCCGGGAAAATTATAAGTGCAATAAACACCGCAAAAACCATTATAACTGCCGTACCCGCGCGTTTTCCGTTTAAATTCTTCATAAGAATTGTAAAAACTACAAGTGCAAGAGTAATTACCGCAGCGCGCGAACCGGTAAGAAACATAATGTATACTATTCCGCCGATTTCTGCTATAAAAGCTAACTTTAAAAATTTATTTTTGCCCTCAAATATGTACTTGAAGCAAAAAATCAAAGGCATCATAAGACGGGCAGAGAGACCGTTGGGGTCACTGAAGCTACTGGAATTATCGCCTGCAATAGTATCAAAATCCAATCTGTATCCAGCTGCAACTCTACTAAGGTCAGCCTGTGTAAAAACAAAAAAAATCATTATAAATCCGCCGACCATTGACGCATATTCAATTTTCTTTATGTCCTCTTTTGTAAACTTGTAGAGAAACAGCATAAAATACATTGCCGCTACAGAGATAAAAGAGACCAAAGCAGACTGTGCTCTGGAAAACTCTGCTGCCCATGCCATACTTACCGTTGCCAAGAAACAAAGAAAAAGCAAATACGCATTATCGGTTGTAAGAACAAGTTTTTTGCCACCGAAAACTATCAAATCCAATACACAAAATGCGGATATAATCAAACCTAGAAGCCAAAGCACCGTAGCTGAACCTAAATGCGGCAAAACATAATCACACGGTGACGCGGCAAAGAAAAACACAAGCAGCCAAATCAACAGTTTATGCGGTTCGTTCAATACTATAGTTTTTTCCATTAAATCTCCTCATGTGTTAAGCGGCTGATTTTTTCAATGTACTCTTTGTACGTAACGCCGGCGTTAAACTCGCGCTCTATCTTTTGTCTTGCCGCCTGACGCTTTGCAAAATATGAATCTTTATCCATATCATAAAAGTTTTCAATTGCTGATTCAAGCAGTTCTGCTGATGCTGCGCTCGGTATTAGCATACCGCAGTCATCACTTACCGCCTCACCGTTTCCGCCAACGTTTCTCGCTATGGCGGGAATTCCGTACGACATCGCCTCCATAACAGAAACCGGTGTTCCCTCGGTATCGCTGCAGTTAACAAACAAATTTATCGATGTTGTAGCATAGTAGCGCTGTATGTCGCTACTGCTTTTCTGCCCCATAAACACATACTTTATAGAGGTATTCTTGAGTTTTTCTTCAGCATACGCTTTCATCTTATCAAAAAGCGGTCCGCCACCGAAATGCACCCATTCAATATTTTTATCTTTGATAAGCGACAAAGCATCTATCATAAGGTCAAGTCTTTTAAGCGGTATTACAGATGAACATGTTACCACTCTGAAAGCATCCTTTTCATCAACCACAGCAACAGTTTCAGGCACGGTTACTCCCAAATGCTCAATCTCAATTTTAGAAGTATCAAGCCAACCCCCGTAATTATCTTCAAAATACTGTTTATTTCTATGATTTATCAAATAAACTCTATCAAGTCCGGCAAGTATAAAACGGCGAAAAGGCAAATAACATCTTTCTTTAAGAACATCAAAACCATGACCGCGTGAAACAATTTTGATTTCAGGATACATTTTTTTCAGTTTTACCAAAGCAAATGCACACTGATTAATCCAATAGCTCACCAACACATCTTTTTCGCCTTTTGTATGCATTTTTTTATAATGAGAAATAATTTTAGCAGCATCAAGTTGATAACGATATATTCTCCATACACAACGAAGAAATCCCTCACAATGCTTTTCTTTAAAAAGGTTTGCAATTTCTTTCAGCGACTCAAGCGAAAACATTGAAATAGCGGCCTTTACATATATATAAGCGGTATTCTCGTCATGTACGCTGATAACCTTTGCATTGCTCGGAACAAATCTTTTTTCGCCGCCGTTTTGGTTATTAAGCGTATATATTATTACATCTTTATCACCGTATTCGGCAAGCGCACGCATTTCATACTCAACAAACACTTCGGCGTTTCCATATGGATAATCAACATAAAAAAAGTTTAACATTACTTTTTTCCTTCACAATAAGCAATAAAATCCTCGTATCCCGAAAAAGAAGGCGAGGTTTCCAAAAATCCCGCAAGAACTTCCTGCTCGTTATCTCCTCCGAGTACCATACTAATTTTGTTTTCTTTTAATGCATCCTCGCTTCGCTCTAAAAACAAAGGAAAAAAAGGATTAAGCTCTCTTGTAGTAGGCCATCTGCCATTACTGTCTTTAAAACAGTTTGCAAATTCTACGGCTTCTTTCAAACATTTCGCTTTTCTTATCTCATAGTGTTCCTGAATAGTTCTGATAACTCTTGCAGGATTTCCGGCGACAACAACATTGTCAGGAATATTTCCTGAAACTACAGCCCCTGCGCCTATTATTACATTGGAGCCTATTTTAGTTCCCATCAGAATCACAGCGTTCATACCTATAAACACATTATCACCGATAACGGTTTTCCCAGCCTCACCAATAATCTCTCCATGTGTCCTTCTTAAAACAGAACGGCTATAGTCATGTGTAAGAATTGTTACGCCTGACGTTATTTTGCAATACTCACCGATTTCAAGAAGACAAGGGCGGCCGACATCTACTACTGTTCTACCCGGATGATAAAATATCGTTCCTTTACCTATCTTGATTCCTGCTGACCTCAAAAAATACAGCATATCAGTTGAAGAAAACAATTCAGGAAAAAGTTTTTGTTTTAATTGTACTATTCTTCTCTTCAGCATTTTAAATCTCTTCTAATATTTTTTCAAACTGCGCTTCCCATGACATTCTTATGTCCGCAAACGCACGTATTTCTTCGTTTAGTTTTGAGTTTTTATATAGCTCTTTTGTAAAATTTACAACCGCATCAATATCGACCGGACTATCATCTCTGGCAATCTGCAACACGAAAGGTTCGCTGCCGTCAAGCGCGCTATCGTTATACGCGCAGATGAACGGTATTCCGCGTGCAGTATACTCTCTCACTTTCAAAACGGAAGCACTGCCTTCAAACTGTGTTCTATGCATACCAAGAGAAGCGGCACCAATGTCACACATATCTATCATTTTGTCAAGTTCGGCACCATACTTTCCGCCATGAAAACTTACATATTCAGAAACGCCAAGGTCTTCGGAAAGGTTTTTCCATTTTGTGAGCGAACCGTCGCCGTCATTTCCCACCATCTCAATATAAACGGCGGTTTCGCCATTATATTCGGATAAGCCTGTTATAAGACGGTCAAAGCCATGCCAATCGCGCATGCTTGCGAGCGCAAGTATATGTATATCATCACTTGGCTGCTTTTTATGAAGAGGGTATTTCTCTACACATACGCCGTTAGAAATACAAATAGCTTTCTTGCCCTCGTATTCCGTAAGAGTGTCAGTGCCGATTATTGTGTACAAATCAACATACTCAGGAAGTTTCTTTGCAGAAGAGTCAAGCACCTTTTTAACCACAGTTCTGAAAAAACTGAGAGACTGCTCGACAGAGCCGTAGCTTGGAATCTCGACAATGAGCTTGCCGCCGCTCGTTTTGTGCTTTTTGAAAGCAGAGATTGCAGCGCCTCCGATAACCTTCTGACGCATATAAATAAAGTCAAAGTTTTGATTTTTCAACACCTTTTCAAGGCAGCGAAAAAGATCGAAAAAGCCAAATGTGCTGCGATACTTTCCAAATCCGCCAAGCGTTGTCTTTGCGACCATAGTCTTTGTATCTGCGTTGACATCGACAAGATAAATATATTTTTTATCATATGCAAAATGAAAAACATGATATCCGAGATTTACAACAGCCTGCATCTGACCGTCAAACTTTTGTTTAAGGTTATATGCCTCTTCAAGAGGATATCGCATGAGAAAAAGAACACTCTTCATCATTTCACGTCCATTCCGAAATACAACTGGTACATTTTCTTGTTTATTTCTGAAAAATCAAATTTTTCCGCGTCATGGCTATTGTCAAGGCCTATCGTTTCGTCGTTATATATCTTCACGATAGCGTTTTTCAAAGTTTCAGCATCGGCAACTTCAAAATGCAAGCCGTTTTTGCCGTTTTCCACAACATCAACATTGCCCCTGATTTTTGAACATATTATCGGAAGTCCGCTTGCAAGTGCTTCCATAACCGAAACGGGTAAACCTTCTCTAAAAGACGGATGAATATACGCATCTACCGCTTTAAGTATCTCGCATACATCGCGACGATAGCCCAACAGATGAACATTGTCAGCCATTCCGCATTCACTTGCAACATTTTCAAGATGCTCTTTAAGGTCGCCGCTGCCGACGATTGCATAATGAATGCTTGACTCTTTTATCTGCGAAAGTGCGCGAATAACACTTTCGTGATTTTTATTGGTATTGAGCTCACCAACAGAAAGGAACACAAACGCATCTTTCGGAAGTCCGAGAGAGTCGCGTTTTTCATCTGCGTTAATATGTACATCTCGCACCGCAGCAACATCTATTCCTACGCCCGGAACATACTCAATACGCTTTGCTTTCATCTTTTTCTGTGCGAGCGCATAGTCCTCTTTGTTGATTGTAATAAGCGTATCGGTGAAATACGAGCAAAACTTTTCTATGGGATAAAATATCAACCAGTTTTTAAGAGGTGAGCCCTTATAAAAGTGAAAGCCGTGTGCAGTATAAATAACCTTTGTACCTTCCTTGCGAGCCTTTCTGCAAGCAATGCGGGTACACATCGCGGCAATTGGAGTATGACAATGCACAATGTCAAATTCATACTCCGAAACCAATTCTTTAATCTGCTTTATGGCAGTGAGATTTTGCTTTTTCAGAGGAGAACGCAAGCAGTCGATATTATGAATTGTTACGCCGTTATTATAATAAACCTCCGGTATATCACGGTCTTTGTTATTGCATGCAATATGAACTTCGTTTCCGTCGCTGATAAGCTTGGAAATTATGCTTTCAAAAAACCGCATTGTCATACCAACAGTGGTAACATACAAAATACGCATTTATTTCTCCCAACTTTAAATCATTTTATTCTTCTGGCAGGAACTCCGATATATGTTCCCGCTTCGGTTATATCTTTTACAACCACTGCCCCTGCGCCAACAGTGACATTTTCGCAAATACTTGTGTTATTCTTAACCGTAGCCGAAGCGCCTATATGCGTAAGGCATCCTACAGTAACCGTGCCACAAAGCGTGGCACTTGGCGACACATGTACAAAATCATCCAAGCGGCAATCATGTTCAATGATTGCACCCGTGTTGATTATTGAGTGATTTCCAACAATCGCTGCACTATTTATAACCGCAGTTGCCATTACACACGAGCCAACGCCGATTTTCACATCAGTTCCTATACATGCGGTCGGATGAACCGCAGTATACCACTTAACGCAAAGGCTCTCTGCGATTCTTCTTCTAATCTCGTTTGAGCCTATGGCAATTATAAACTCTGCGTCAGGAAATTTCCAGGTATCACAGGTCTTTCCGATGACCGAATGCCCTCCGATTACGCTTCCCTCTTTACTGTCATCCAAAAATCCTAAAAGATTATCTCCGCTTTTTATAACGATATCGGCAATCACCTTTGCATGTCCGCCTGCGCCGATTATTACAACATCAGACATTGGTATGCTCCTCTTTAGGTGTTCCCTTGAACGGTTCCATAGTTGCATTGTTCTCTTGCGAAATTCCCTCGCGCTTGAACACCTTAAGAACCGTTACTAATATAAGCTTAACATCGCCGAAAAAGGTTATGTTATCGACATACTTAACATCGTCGTTGAATTTTTCTTCCCATGTGAGGGAGTTTCTTCCGTTGACTTGTGCAAGTCCGGACAGTCCCGGACGCACTTCGTGTCTTCTCTTCTGATGCTCGTTATAGAGCGGAAGATACTGCACAAGCAAGGGCCTTGGACCGATAACCGACATGTCGCCGATAAAAATATTAAACAGTTCGGGAAGTTCGTCAAGAGAAGTTGAGCGCAAAAACTTGCCGTATTTATTAAGTCTTTTTTCATCCGGCAAAAGATTTCCGTCTTTGTCCTTTTCCATGGACATGGTTCTGAACTTTATTAATTTAAAAATCTTTTCATCCTTGCCGGGGCGAAGCTGAGTAAAGAAAGGATTCCCCTTCATCGCTATTGCACCGATAACTGTCAAAATCAAAAGTATCGGCGAAAGCACCGTTATCGCACAGAATGAACAGAATATATCAAACGGACGTTTAAAGTATTTTCTATACATGGGTTATGTACCTCAAAAGCAGGATTTAACAATGTCAATAACTGCATCTTGCTCTTCCCCGGTCATCTTAATATCACTGGGAAGACAAAGTCCGCGCGCAAAGATATCCTCACCAACATTATCACCTGCACAAATCATATCACAAGCGGCGTAAACCGGCTGCATATGCATCGGCTTCCAGATAGGTCTTGACTCGATGTTGAGCGCATCAAGAGTTTCGCGAAGCTTGTTAGGGTCACATTTTGCCATTGCATCTTCGTCTATGGTAAGGCAGGAAAGCCAGAAGTTTGGCTTTGTGCATTCAAGATAAGGATTCATTTTAACCGGAAGCCCCTTAAAAGCTTCTTCATATCTGCGGTAAATCTTTTCTTTAAGGTCGCGGTGCTCCTCAAGATAGTCAAGCTGACCGCGTCCAATACCTGCAACGATATTGCTCATTCGGTAGTTGTAACCGATTTCGCTGTGCTGATACCACGGTGCGTTATCGCGCGCCTGCGTTGCCCAGAAAAAAGCCTTTTTCTTTGCTTCTTCAGTATCAGTGACAAGCATGCCGCCACCTGAAGTGGTTATAATTTTATTGCCGTTAAACGAAAGGATTGCATACTTGCCGAAGGTACCCATTTTTTTACCCTTGTACTCTGCGGCAAATGCTTCGGCCGCATCCTCAATAAGAATCGCGCCGTGCTTTTCGCAAATCCCGATAATCTCGTCCATTTTTGCAGGAGTGCCGTACAAGTGCGCAAGCATAACAACCTTTGTATCCGGATATTTTTCAAATGCCATTTCAAGTGCGCGAGGATCCATGTTCCACGTTTCTCTTTCAGCATCAATAAACACGGGAATTCCGCCCTCGTATGTAACGGGATTCACAGTTGCAGCAAAGGTCATATCGGTACAGAAAACTTTGTCGCCTTTTTTAACACCGGCAAGTTTAACCGCAAGATGCAATGCTGCAGTACCTGCGTTGAGCGCAAGCGTATGTACACCGTCTTTCAGATACTCCGCAGCTTCTTTTTCAAAAGCGTCGACATTGAATCCGAGCGGAGCCACCCAATTCTTTTCAAAAGCCTCCTCGATATACCGCATCTCATTTCCATGCATTGTAGGAGTTGAGAGCCATATTCTCTTGCTTTCTTTACTGCGTTGCATTTCACATTTTCCTTTCCACACGCCAAACGGCATAATTTCTACACATACTAGTGCTATTGTATTGCAAATCGACATAAAAGTCAAGATTATTTATAAAAATATATATAATATATATAAAAAAATACCCGACGCGAGTCGGGTATCAAAAAACTGTAATTTTTTAGTTATTTGGTCTTGATTTCGTTTTCGTACTTCTCTACCATCTTCTTGACCATCTGGCCACCGATAGAGCCTGCCTGCTTGGAGGTAAGGTTACCGTTGTAACCCTGATTAAGAGTTACGCCAACCTCGTTTGCTGCTTCCATCTTGAACTGTTCAAGTGCAGCCTTTGCTTCAGGAACAAGTGTCTTGTTGCTTGCCATTTTTATTCTCCTCTTTGTTTTGTGGAATAATCTATATCATCGAGTACGCGTTTTCGCGTGCTCTGATATTATTATTATCAAAACGTTTTTCGTTATGAATGGCAATTTTATTCAAATATTTTTTGAATTTGTTCGCCTTTCAGCGCAAGCGCAAGCGTTTCTTCAAGGCGCGAAAAGTCAGCAACAAGCGAATGAGGTTTATTTATCGGATCATCCTGCTTCATCGGCACAAAATAAACGTTTTTGCGTTCAATAAGAGTCGCTATATTTTTCAGATTTGCCGACAAAGCGTCGTTCGATGCAAGAGCGATTACAAGCGTGCGGTCACTGCGCAAATGTGCTTTTGCCGCCATTGTCACCGCCGTATCAGTAACTCCGTTTGCGATTTTTGCAAGAGTGTTTCCGGTGCACGGGCATATGATCAACGCTTCAAGTTCCACCTTTGGACCGAGCGGCTCCGCATCAAAAAAAGTATGTATTACCTGCCTGCCGCTTGCGTTTTCAAGCGACTTACAAAAGTCAGCTGCTTTTCCAAACCTTGTGTCCGTAGCAAAAACATTTTCACTGACTATCGGCAACAGTTCCCTACCGTCCGAGATTAATTTTTGAAATATCGAAAACGATTTCGACAATGTACAAAACGAACCGCAAAACGCATATCCAATCATCGTCTTGTAATCACTCCTTCTCTTAAAAATGTTTCAAGAACGCAGTCGCAAATAATCTCGCCTGCTGTAACCGGTGCAACTTTACCCGGAAGTGAGAGTGCATGTATACTTTTGATTCCGCATTTTTTAGCCGCGTCAAAATCAGTACCTCCCTTTCCCGATGCTAAGTCTACAATCAAACAGCATGATGAAAGTTTTTCAATAACAGTTTTGTCAAGTATCTTTGCCGGAACGGTATTAAAAACGATATCTACTTTTCGCAAAGCATCAAAAAAGTTATCACTACCGTAGCAGACTGCTTTGCATCCGTTTACTGTGATATATGCAATGTCATCATGCCGTCTTGCAGACACATAAACGGTTGCTCCAAGCCCCTTTAAAAGTGCCGATAAGACCTTGCCTATTCTACCGTATCCGCATACCAAAGTCCTTGCTCCGTCTAGTGTTATAGGGGTTTCTCGCATTGCTATCTCTATCGCCCCCTCTGCCGTTGGAACTGCATTTTTAATCTTCAGCTCCTCACAATCAAAATAATCAAGCAAAGGAATATTATTATTTTTTGCAATCTCCTTTATTGCCGCATCCAGATTGCCTCCAAGGAGCAATGTATCCGGCGGCAGCGCGTCAAAAACCTCCGTTAGTTTGAGTTTTTCGCCGTCGGCATACGGTGCAAAAACATGCACACCGTCTGCAGAAACCGGCAACGGCAGGATTACCGCGCGGCTATCAAGCACCGTTCCCTGCCACTCTCCACAGCGTACCGCTTTGCCGATATCAGCTTTGTTGTAAAGCCCCCATGCAGCCGTTTCGAACCCCATATCAGAAAGTCGGCGGCACAGGGATACCTGCCGCATATCGCCGCCTATAATTCCGATCTTCACATTTTCATACATTGCAAAAGACGCCCCCTTTGCTTTCAGTGTATGAAAAAGAATCACAAAAAGTGAAAAAAGCAGACCTTTCGGTCTGCCTTTATGTAATTCTGATTATCTGCCGCCGCGGAGCATGTTAATAAGGTCACCGATGCCGTCATCGTCATCAGTAATCTTTGCAGGCTCATCAGCAACGGGAACGTCCTGAACCTTGGGAGCAGGAGCGTCTGCAGGCTTAGGATTGCCATGTACTTTTTCAGACTTATCCTTCTTGAAGCCGGTAGCAACGATAGTTACGCGCATTTCATCCTCAAGGCTGGGATCAAGTGCAGCACCCCAAATGATATTTGCATCGGGATGAGCCTCGCTTGCAACCATCTGGGAAGCAACGTCAACGTCTTCGAGTCCGATATCAGGAGAAGCGGTGATGCACATAAGGATACCGGTAGCACCCTCGATAGAAGTTTCGAGAAGCGGGCTGGAAATTGCAGCCTTTGCAGCAAGAACTGCCTTGTCCTTACCGGTAGCACTGCCTACGCCCATGTGTGCATTTCCTGCGTCCTTCATAATAGCGGTAACGTCAGCAAAGTCAAGGTTGATAAACTGGGGAACGCTGATAAGCTCGGAAATACTCTGAACACCGCGGCGAAGAACATCGTCTGCAATGCTGAAAGCATTTGCGAGAGTAATGCGCTCATCTGTAACCTGCTTGAGTCTTTCGTTGGGGATTACGATAAGTGAGTCAACAAACTCGCGGAGACTTTCGATACCAACCTCTGCCTGGTCCATTCTTCTCTTGCCTTCAAAACCAAAGGGCTTTGTAACGATACCAACGGTGAGAATGTTCATTTCTCTTGCGACCTTGGCAACGATAGGAGCCGCACCCGTACCGGTACCGCCGCCCATACCTGCGGTAATGAACACCATATCCGCGCCTGCGAGAGCGTTTTTGATATCGTCGATATTCTCTTCAGCCGCGCGCTTACCAACCTCGGGGTTAGCACCTGCGCCGTAGCCGCGAGTGATCTTTTCGCCGATTGTAACCTTCTGTGTCGCACCGGAGTTTACAAGCACCTGCTTATCGGTATTAACGCAGATAAACTCTACGCCGCGAATATCGGTAGCAACCATTCTGTTTACGGCGTTGTTACCGCCGCCGCCTACGCCGACAACTTTAATACAAACGCCACTGTCAAGCGCTTCATCAAGTTCAAAACTCATTTTTTAATCCTCCAAAATCTATGACAAATTTTAATTTATTCAGCATTTAAACAGCAATGTATTTATATAATAAACTATTATTTGTTAATTTGCAAGTATTTTCAGCAAAAATATTAAATAAAATTAAAAAATATAAGGGCGAATTTAAAATTCGCCCTCGTAATCGTATATAACACTCGGTCCCGTACCCTTAAGAGCAGACACGTTAACAAGCGTTCTGCTTGATTTATTTTCAACTGCTTTTTGGATAAGCTGATGAGCCGCGTTAAGCTTTATTGGGATATCATTGTAGTCGCCGAAATTGATTTTTATACTGTCCCCTACAGTACCGCTTATGCTAAAGCGATTTGTGAGATCGAGCGATGTCAGCGGCAACGCATTTTCGTCCTCAAAGAACGCCGCAAGAAGTTCAGGAACACGCTCGGCATTCACCGTATCGTAAAACTCAATTCTTTCGCCCTCAACAGCGCGCACTACTTCAGGTAAGTACAGCTCTATCAGACCGTCCTTGCTTTCGGTAGAATCTATCACTCGCAAATCAGAATCAAGGGAATACTGCCCGCCGCGTATAAAAGCAGTATACACTGCCGCGGCCTCGGTTACTACGATTTCAAGTGTGGAAGGATAAGTTTTTTTAAGTTCTATAGAATTTACATACGGACATGCGGCAATTACTTTTTTCTCAACTGTCATGTCAGTAAGAAACGGCAACACCGCGCCCTCGACTTCCGCTGCGGCAAGTATATCCTCGCTAGCATACCGCGCATTACCGATAACTGTGACCGTTTCAACACGGGTAACCGCAAAAACGATAGCCGAGGCAGTTATCAAAAACACCGCAACGCAAAGAAGCAATGTAATAGCCTTATATGAATTTTCGCGCGCCCTGCGTATCTTCGCATTACGCCTAATACGCCTATCGCGTTTTATTTCATCCTGAACGGTAAAAGCAGGAGAGCGACGATTATTCTGTTGTCTGTTTTTATTTTCAGGCACGTGTTTGCATCTCCAATCTTTGACCTTTTTTGACTTTTATCGACTCATCAAGCGACACAAATCTTCATAAATCCGCTTGTTTGCATCCGGCACGGCAAAAGAATAAATCTTTTCGCCCATGGCTGTCCTCTTCTCTTCATCGTCCAACACAGAAGATATCATATCCACGATTTTTTCACGCGTTATATCTTTTTCTTCTATCAAAAGTGCGCCGCCCTGCTTTGCTATGGCATTAGCGTTTTTAAACTGCTGATTATCCGTTACATTAGGAGATGGAATGAGTATTGCTGCTTTCTTCATAAGCGCAAGTTCGGACACCGCATTTGCACCTGAACGGCATACCACTACATCAGCCGCCGCCATTTGAAGCGGCATATCGTTTATATACTCAACAAATCTGATATTACCACATTTGTCAAGGCCTTTGTTTTTGAATATTTCAGTGGCAATCTCCCACTCGATCGAACCGGTGGCGTGTACATGTATAACATCGCTGTGGTTCGCCACATAATCTTCCATGAAATCGAGCATTGCAAAGTTCACCTGCTCCGCTCCGAGAGAGCCGCCAAACGAAAGCACAACCTTTACATCTTCAGGAATTCCAAGCGCTTTTCGCGCAGTTTTCTTGTCTACGGCTTCAAAATCAAGGCGTAGCGGGCAACCTACGCGGAGTGCTTTTTCCTTGTGTGAAAGAAGAGATATGCTTTCCTCATAGTTGACGTAAACGCGGTCAACATACGATGCAAGTTTTCTCACGGTAACGCCCGGTACTGCGTTTGACTCATGCACCGCACTTGGTACACCGAGTTTTGAAGCGGCAACAAGTATCGGCCACGAAACATATCCACCTGTGCCGATAACGATATCCGGTTTAAAATCTTTGATAATTTTCTTCGCCTTTTGAGGTGAAACAAGAGCAAGGTAAAGCGCCTTCAAGTTCTTCGGCGATAAGCTGCGCCTAAAACCCTTTACGTCCACGTGATACATCTTATACCCTGCGGCGCCCACAAGCTTGTTTTCCATGCCTGTCGGAGTGCCGACAAACGCAATCTCGGCATCAGGATTATTCTGTTTTATCACGGAGGCTATAGCAAGGGCGGGATATACATGTCCGCCGGTGCCGCCGCCAGTCATCAAAACTCGCATTTTATTTGACCTTTCTTGACCTTAAATTTGTCCGCTGACATAGTATATATAATATAAATGAAGAAAACTACTTCTTTTCAAGCGTGTGCCGTGATATGGCAAGCAGTGTTCCCATTTCTGCAAGCTGCACTACCATTGCCGTGCCGCCGTAACTGAAAAACGGGAGCGAAATGCCGGTATTTGGAATAGAATTTGTAACTACCGCAATGTTAAGTATCACCTGCAGTGCCACCTTAAAGCTGATGCCAATCGCAACAAGCTGAGAAAAACGGTCGGGGGCGCGAAGCGCAATTACAATGCCGCGCCATACCAAGAGTGCAAAAAGTACGATTACCGCAGCAGCTCCGATAAAACCGAGTTCTTCACATGTTATAGTAAAAATAAAGTCGTTTTGAGGTTGTGAAACATAACTGTATTTTTGACGGCTATTACCAAGCCCCAGTCCAAACAATCCGCCTGAACCTATTGCGCGAAGTCCCTGCAATGTCTGCCAACCGCCTTCCTGCGGGAACTCCTCGGGGTTAAGCCAAATGTCAATTCTGCGCTTTGTGTAGTCGGTAAAAATCGCTATTGCCGCAACACCCGAAATACCGATAGCCGCAAACAAACCGAGAAGTCTTAACTTGATTCCCGATGAAAACATAACCATAAGGCCGATACATCCGATTATTATGATACCGGAAAGATGTCTTTCAAGCATAACGAGAAAACAAATCAAGCCAATGAACAACAAAGGAATCAATGTTCCGTATATATACGCGTTTTTATTGTTCTTGTGGTCAAGTGCTTTTTCGTGATACTTTGAATAATACCACGCAAGCATCAGTATTAGCGAGTATTTTGCCATTTCAGACGGCTGAAAGCGAAGCGGGCCAAGTTCTATCCAGCGCTGCGCACCACCGCCGGTATCGCCGGCAAACAGCACGACCAAAAGCAAGAATGCCGAAAATGCATATGCAAAAACCGCTGCTGTTCTGTAAAAAGTAATTTTGAGTCTTGAGGCAACCACCATAGTTACAAGACCGATTATCACCATTATACTTTGACGTTTGATGAAATAATAGCTGTCGCCGTATCTCGTTCTTGCATCTGCATAGCTTGCACTAAATACCATTATAAGACCAAATGCGAGCAAAATCAGAATTGTAAAAAGCAAAAAGTTGTCAACGCCGCCACGCACTACCCTATATTCATCGGGGTTAAACGCGCCACGCTGTGAAACTGCATGCTTGCCGCTTGGTGCCGGCACAGGTGCGGCGTTTCTGATTGTTTTATTCTTTTCCATTTATGCCGCCCTCCGCACATGTTTTTTATTTTGCTAAATACGCAATTACCGAAAATACCGCGGTCACTGCAGTAAACACTGCAACAACCTTGACTTCGCTCCAACCGCACTTTTCAAAGTGGTGATGAATAGGAGCCATTTTAAACACACGCTTATGTGTAAGCTTGTAAAATCCAACCTGAATGATATCCGACATTGCTTCACAGATATAAATTATACCCGCGATAGCTACGATAAGCGGATTATTTATCATAAATGCCGCGCCTGCAACAAGTCCACCAAGAAAAAGCGAGCCTGTATCGCCCATAAACACGCGTGCAGGATAAAAGTTATACATCAAAAATCCAAGGGTTGCACCGACGATAGCCGCTGAAAGTACTGCAAGTTCTATACCTTCGCTTGTAAATGCCAGAACCGCAAAGAATACACCAACAACAAGTGTAACCGAACTTGCAAGTCCGTCAAGGCCGTCGGTAAGGTTAACACTGTTGATTATACCGGTAATAAACACAAGTGCAAAAATGTAATAGAACCAACCAAGTTCAATCTCATACGAGGTAAAAGGAACAGCAAGCGTAGTATCAATTTTTCCGTATATCTTAAGCAACGCGATAAACGCGCCTGCCATTGCAAGCTGCAGTGCAAATTTCTGCGGCGCAGTAAGTCCCTCGTTTTGCTGCTTTTTAAACTTGGTAAGGTCATCAATAATACCGATAGCGCAGTTGCCGAGAGCAAGCAAAAGAGTAAGCACAAGCGAAAGCACAGAACTGCTTGCACCGCTCCAACGTATGTAAATCATGGCTCCCGCTAAAACAAAAACAGTGGGAATTACAAAACCAAGACCGCCCATTGTAGGTGTTCCCTCTTTTGACTTGTGCCAACGAGGACCGATATCAAGAATCTTCTGTCCCATCTTCATACTGCGAAGTTTGGGAATAAGTATTCTGAGTGAAAGTACGGTAAGTGCAAACACCAAAACCGCAACTATGCTGTATACTACTGTCATGTGATTTTCCAACTTTCAAGGTTATTTTTCAACTTTTTGGCGAAGATACTCTTCTATCTCTTGCGCTGCATTTTTTCTGCCGATGCGAACAAATACCACATCTCCGGGTCTAAGTACCGATGCAATGGCCTCTGCGCTTTTCAGCGGTGAAAAAAGGTCCATGTTGCCTGACACATCGCCATCTTTCATTCCCGCGCGGCGCGCGCCCACTCCGATTTGCTCTGCGGCGATGCCGTAGGTAAAGAGTTTATCAATCTTGCTTTCAAAAATATACTCGCCCATTTTTTCATGCAATGTTCGAGTTTCCTGACCAAAATCTCTGATATCACCAACCAACGCAATTTTCCTTGAGCCGCTGTGTCTTTTTGCAATATCACATAAAGTATCAAGTCCGCGCTTCACGCTATCCACAGTGGCAGAAGATGTATCTACAACAAAAGTAACCTCTCCAACTGTATAAATCTTAACTCCAAGTTCGGGAGAATGATGATTTTTTAGTCCCGTACGTATCTTTTCAATCGGAACGCCATATTTAATTCCCACAAGAGCCGCAAATAGCGCGCTTCGCACATTGTCATCGCCTATAAACGGTATTTCCACGTTGTCAAGACATATACCGTCGCCAACAATATCAAAAACCGTGCGTCCATCGCGCTCGCTGATATTTTCCGCATGAAGGCTGGCATCTTTACTGTTCACCGAAACGGTATCAGTTTTAATATCGGTACGGCAAAGCATTGACGGAACATCGTCCTCAAGGCAAAATGCTATTTCGCCGCCCTCTTTAATCCCTGCTAAAACATTCACATTCGCCTCATCACCAAAACTGCTTTTAAGCGAAGTAATAATTCCGACATCGGTGTCAAACACACTCGCAAGCCTTGATATATCCTTTTTATCGCGAATTTTCAGTTCCGTCAGGAAGAAATCCGCATTAGCGGGAATATCCAAAAGCGGAAGAGCATCATTTTTTTCTGTAGTTTGTTTATCAATTGCTGTAAATACGTTGTACTTTTCTTCAAGCACAGAGTATACAAACTCGCCGGTGCGCGTTTTACCTTTTGCACCGGTAAGCGCAACTGTTTTGTGATTTCCGCGCTTTGCGTAGTTCTTAGCAAAACGCTCTATTGCATAATTCACGTTATCGCATACGATAACCGCAGTGGATGGAATTCTTTCAAGTGACTCGGGCGCTTTTGTACAAAGGACGGTGAAAGCACCGTTCTTAGCCGCCGCCATCATCTCGTTAAGCGAATTATCTTCACCGACAATAAAAAGAGTGTGCTGTGAAATATCACCGACTGTGTTTGTAAGAAGTGCGATTTCGTTATCCACCGCATCCTGCGATAGACAAACTATTTCTGCCTGCATGCACGCAGCAAGCTCTTTTGCACTTATACTGCCAAGCTTTAACTGAATTCTCATATACGCACTCCTTTCTAAATTCATTATCTTCTGTTTCGCGCCGCCTTCTCCGCAATTTCAATCTCGGAAAAAGGGTGCAATCCGCTTTTATCAATCTCATACTGCTCATGTCCTTTGCCTACAAGCAGTATAATATCTCCTGCTGCCGCGTTTTCAATGGTGAATTCTATCGCCTCGCGGCGGTTTTCTATTACAGTATAGTTGTCTGCGTTTCCAATACCGTCAATGATATCTTTGATAATGTCAGAAGGCTCCTCGCTTCTTGAATTATCGCTGGTAATTATGACGAAATCGCTCATATCAACCGCGATTTTTCCCATTGCGCTGCGTTTTTCTTTATCGCGGTCTCCGCCGCACCCAAAAAGTGTTACTATGCGTTGACCTTCCTCACGAAAGTCTGATACGCATTTCAGCAAATTTTCAAGCGCAAACGGTGTATGCGCGTAGTCAATAAACACCGAAATACCGTTGCCCTCGAATCCCAGTTTCACACGTTCAAGTCTGCCGCAAATGCCGCATAGTGAATATATTGCGTTTTGAACGGTGATAAGATTAACCGAAAACTCGCGCGCAGCAACTGCCGCAGCCAATGTATTATACAGTGTAAAGTCGCCCGGAATTTGTGTTTTTATTTTAAATCTGGAATTTGCCGAGTGTAAAACGTACTCGCTGCCCTGCACGCCGCGCGTAACTATTTTCTCTGCAAAATAATCGCCACGTTTTTTTATGCCGAAACTGATTTTTTTGCAGTTTGAAAGTCCCATAATCCTTTCTGCAAAAGCATCATCAATGTTAAAAATCCCTTTTTTACACTGGTTAAAAAGCTTTGCCTTTGCCAAAAGATATTCGTCCATGCTTTTGTGAAAATCGAGATGCTCCTCGGTTAAATTAGTGAAAATACCAATTTCAAAGGAGATTGGAGCAAGTTTTTCAAGGGCAAGTGCATGTGAAGAAGTTTCCATAACCAATATTTCAACACCGGCTTCGACCATGTCGCGCATAACCATATAAAGCACATCCGGGTCGGGAGTGGTCATAGTGTGAAAATTATTTTCGGCTTCTCCATAAAGCTTTGGAGTGTATTCCTCTTCGCCAATCATGCATTTCACAGTGCCGCAAAGCGCGGTTTTATAGCCGCCGTGTGCAAGCACGGTCTTAAGCAAAAACGCGGTTGAAGTCTTGCCGTTTGTACCGGTGACTCCGATTATCCGCATTTTATTTTGCGGATTACCGTAAAAATTGGCGCACATGAATGCAAGCGTACGGCGTGCATTTGAAGTGACAAACTGCGGAATTTTAAGTCCCTCTATCTTTTTTTCACCAACGTAGGCAACGGCACCGTTTTTCTCCGCATCAAACGCAAATTTTTCGCCATTTGTATTTGTTCCGCCAAGCGCAACAAACACATCGCCATTTTTCACCCTGCGTGAATCGTAAACAACGGCATCCACCTCAACGTCATTGTTACTTGTGATATCGGTACCGTTAAAAAGTTTAGAAAGTATCATAAATCCTCCGAAAGTTTAGTATTTAAACTTCCGCGGATTTAAACTTATTCCTCGTTATATCCGTAGGTATCATCGGAGCCGTCAAGATGCAATACCTCAACGGTAATAACAGTTCCGTAAGGCACCGACTCGCCTGCGTTGTAATCCTGCGAGGTCACGATAGCCCCGCTTCCTTTATCATAATTCTGCGCGCCCTTAATCGCAATGTTAAGACCCGCGTTTATTATCTTTGTATTGGCTTCTGCCGCGGTAAGTCCAAGCACAGACGGAACTTTAACCGTTCTGCTTTCGCTATCCGCGCCGTTGGTATACAGAATAATTTTACCGTTTTCCGAAGAAATAACGCTTCCGCGCTTCGGCACCTGTGAAGTTACCTCGCCGCTGCCGCCAACGATTTCAACCGCTATACCGAGTTTTTCAATAGCAGCCTTTGCGCTATCGGAATTCTGACCGATGTAGCGCGCAACGGTGTGCTGAACGGTTGCAAGTTCCTCGTCGGTATACTCAGGCTCTACACCAAGATACGGCAAAATATTTGCAAGAAATGCCGAAACATAGGGAGCCGCAACAATACTTCCGTAAACACTGTCACCGGTAGGCTCATCAACCATGATAATTACTGCGATTTGAGGATCATCAGCCGGTGCATATGCAACAGTTGAGCTGATACGCGCCTTAAACTCTTCGTCTTCCTTGGTTGCTTGTGATGTACCGTCAAATTTTTCGGATGTACCGGTTTTTGCAGCAACCTTATAGCCTTTTACATAAGCATTTTTTGCACCGCCGTCGCCTGAAACGCCTGCTTCAAGAATCTCGGTTACGGTCGCTGCAGTAGCAGTACTTACAACCTGACGTCTGTAGCTGTCGTCGTATTCAAACACTACATTTCCGTCTTCGTCTACAAACTTATCAACCAAGTGCGGTGTTACAAGATAACCGCCGTTAGCGATAGTGCAGATTGCCGTAAGATGATTGATAGGGTTAACCTTAAAACGCTGGCCAAAGGATGCAACCGCGAGGTCGACATTGCTCATCGTGCTTGGATTGAAAAAGATAGTCTCGGCTTCGCCGGAGATATCAACGCCGCTCTTATCCATGTAACCAAACGCTTCAAAATATTCACAAAACTTTTCAACACCGACTCTAGCCGCAATCGTCATAAGCACAGGGTTACAGGACTGCTGAAGTCCGCGTGCAAACGTAACGGTGCCGTGACCGCCTTTTTTATGACAGCTTATAGGCTTTGACCAGCCTTGCACGCGCAAACCGCCGGTACAAGTAAAGGTTTCAGTAGGTTTAACAAGATTTTCTTCAAGCGCCATCGCCGTTGTAATCGGCTTAAAGGTAGAACCGGGCTCATAAAGTTCGGTAACAGCCTTATTGCTCCACATTACCTGGCGAAGCGATGCGAGCATATTTACGTATTCGTCGCTTCCCTCTTCAAAGCCGCTTGCTTCAAGTGCAGTTTGAGAAATAGCATCGAGCGTGTACGGATTGTTCAAATCAAAATCGGGTTGAACAGAAACTGCATAAATCGCGCCGGTTTTGGGGTTCATTGCAATTCCGACTGCGCGATTTCTCGGTGCGTGGTCTTCAACCGCCGCCTTTACCTGAAGGTCAAGCTCATGCTGCACGCGCTCGTCAAGCGTAGTTATCATATCATATCCGTGTATAGGTGCAACATAGCTTTCGTAATCATACGCCATCTCGTTTCCGCGAGCATCCTGCGCCGTGATATATTTACCGTCTACACCGGTGAGTTCTTCATTGTACACATACTCGATACCATAAAGTCCCTGACCGTCTGCACCGGTAAAACCTACCGTCTGCGATGCTAAATTACCGTATGTGTAATAGCGTTTATTCGTCGCTTCAAGGTACACCTGACGCTCAAGTCCGTTCTCTTCAATAAAGGCAAGCACCTTGTCTGCAGTTTCTTTATCAACGTTCTTCTTGATAGTTTCGTCGCGTCTGCCAAGTTTTGCCGCCTTTTCAAGCACCGTTTCGCGGTCAACGCCCAAAATCGACGAAAGACCGTTAGCGATTAACTCGTTTTGAGTGCCTGCGACCGCGGAGACGGCAAATTCATCGGTATATCTAAGACTGCAAACAGCGCGTTCCACCGCCGATAAATATTCAGCACTTTGAATATCCGCCGGCGAAATAAAAACGCGCCATGTTGTTTGATTTGTTGCGATAACATTCATGTTGCGGTCGTAAATAACACCGCGTTCTGCTTTGACAGAATTTTCAACAGTTATCTGATCAATTACCTCGTGCTGATACTTATCATATTCAAAAACCTGCATTTTAAATATGCGCGAGGCAAGCAAAACAGAAAAAAGCGCAAAAACAGTGAGCAATATAAAGCTTCTCTTCGCTGTTACACTGTTCACATTTTTTTGCGCCATTATAATTCTCCTTTTAGCAGCAGAATACTCTCTTTTAAATATTATTCAACTTTAATCGAGATATTCTAAAAATCCGCTAATCTTTTCTCCAAATGTATTAAGTAAATTCACAGTAAGCGATGTATCCTCATTTTCCACATCGTACACTCTTACGGAGTCGCCGGCAGAAAGAGAAAGATAGCCCTGCTCGGTAGCGCTTGCAGCAACCATACCAAGCTCATTAACCGCAATGTCCTCAATAACAGCGATATCGTTCTTCTCTTCAAGCGCGAGCGTAAGGTTTTTATCTTCCTCTTTAAGAGATGCAAGAGTACTTGTAAGTTCGTTATAGCGTCTTGCTTCTTCGTTGATAAACGAGCCGCTGTAAACGACCATTGCAAGCACCATGGCTGTCACAAGCACAGAAACTATCATTCCAAGCGAAAGACTTCTGCTTCTTCTTGCAACCATCTCAAAATTTTCAATAGCAACAACTTCTCTGTGGGGACGAACTTCTCTATTTTCAGTAGCAGCTACAACCTCTCTTACAACCGGTCTCTGCTTAACAGCAACAGCTTTTGCCTCGGGAACTGCAATATTTCTGACTTTAGCTTTCATATCCTCCGTAACACGTCTTGCACCTGCATCCGTGCTTCTGCAATAAGGATTATAACCGTTTTGAATAGCCTTTGCTACGATAACATCGCGTACCGAAGTACCGTATCTCTGCATATTTCCCGTCTGTACGTTCATGTTGTCCCCCAAATTTTATAATTTTTCAGCGACGCGAAGCTTTGCGCTTCTCGAACGAGGGTTAACCTCAAGCTCGCCATCGCTCGCCGTAATCGGCTTTTTATTAACCGCCTTTAACTTTGGTTTGTTATTGCACACACATATCGGAAACTCTTTCGGACAAGTGCATCCGGTTGCCAGTGCGGCATATTTTTGTTTAACCAGTCTATCCTCAAGCGAATGGAAGGTTATTATCGCTATTCTTCCGCCTTTGTTTAATTTTTTAACCGCCGCTTCAATCGCAGGCGGTATAAGCGAAAGTTCCTCATTTACTTCTATGCGTATCGCCTGAAACGTTCTCTTTGCAGGGTGATGCCCGCCCTCGCGAGCCGCTTTAGGCATTGAGGCTTTTATCAGCTCTGCAAGTTCCAGTGTTGTTTCTATAGGCGATTCAGTACGCCTTTTAACAATATTTGCAGCTATATTCCGCGCGAATTTTTCTTCGCCGTATTCAAAAATTATTCGGCGGAGCTCCTCCTCGGGATACTCATTTATTACTTCATAAGCGCTCTTTTCGTCATCGCGGTTCATTCGCATATCAAGACGCGCGTCCTGCATATACGAAAATCCGCGTTCTGCCGTGTCAAGCTGATATGACGAAACGCCAAGATCCATCAAAATGCCGTCTATTCCGTCAATGCCGAGATTATCAAGCACGTTTTCTACTTCGCTGTAGTTGCTATGAACAAACGTTACGCGTTCGGAGTAATCTTTAAGTCTTTCCGCAGCTGCTTTAAGCGCATCGGTGTCGCGGTCAATCGCAATAAGTCTGCCGCCGTTTGTAAGACGTTTTACTATTTCCAGCGAATGTCCGCCGCCGCCTGTGGTTCCGTCAACGTATATACCGTCAGGCTTTATATCAAGTCCTTCGATACACTCGGGCAAAAGCACCGAAACATGCGAAAACTTTATTTCTTCCATATGCAGTCCCCTTAGAAGCCGAGCGCACTGAACATTTCAGCAACTGCCTCGTCACTGTATTCATCACTGAACGCCTGCCAGTTTTCTTCTGACCAGATTTCAGCGTGATTACCAACGCCGACGATTACTACGTTTTTCTGGAGTTCGGCAAGTCCGCAAAGGTTTGATGGAACTATTACTCTTCCCTGCGCATCCGGAGTTGCGTACGTTGTCTGTGAAAAGAGTCGGCGTGCAAGGAGTTTTGTGTCAGCAGGGATGCCGTTCAAAAGTTTGTCGGTGTATTTCATCCACTCGTCCTCGGAAAAAAGGAGAAGACATTTTTCACTGGTGCGCGAAATTGCAAAGTTCTCGCCAAGCAATTCACGAAATTTTGCAGGAATGAATAAACGGTTCTTCGCATCAAGCGAATGGCGGTACTCGCCTACAAACGTCTGCTTGCCTTCCAACCGTTTCATCCCCCCTTTTTGATACACTTTTGTGGATTTTTAACCCATTTTTCCCCACTTATGGTTCTATTATATAGTATACAAATAGAAATTGCAAGGGTTTTTGCAAAAAAATCACTATTTTTATAAAAAAACAAAAAAGACGGCAAAAGCCGTCTTTTTTAGGTATTTTTCCCCACTCGGTAAAAAATCCGCGGATTTCTCCGCGGATTTTAATGATTATTTCTTCTTTTTGGTGATAACAACTACCACTCCGATTACAACTGCAATCACTGCAACAATCACTACGATAATTACAGGGGATACACCGCCCTTTGAAGGAGCTTCTGTAACAGCGGTTGTATCGGCAGGTGCGGTTACATCTGCTGTTGTTTCCGCAGGAATTTCATCGGTTACCGCGGGCTTTTCTTCAACTGCGTTGTAAACGATTTCTGCATTGGGAGAAAATCCAGCGTTGATAAGTGCTGCCTCATTGCCGGTTACGGTAACCTTAAGGTTATCGAAATATGCAGGCGCAGGGTTTTCAGAACCGTCAGCAGGGTTAATCAATGCGTTAACATTTCCGCCGTTGTTTGCTCTCATACGGAAACCGAAAGAACCGGTGCTCCACTTGTCAGCATTAGTTGTATGCTCATATACAAGTTCGCCGCTGTCAATGTCGGTGAACGAGAAGGAAACCTTGCCGTCAAGGTGCGTAACAACAATATGATAATTGTTACCGGGAGTCAAAAGGCTGCCGCTTACCTTGATGTTTGCGTATGTACCGGAAGCATCGCTTGCGCCTATTGCCGCCTTGGATGCATCGTTACTTGCAAAAGAGAGGTAGCCGTAGAAAGTGTTATCAGTATCGCCGGAGAAAAGTCCGGTATCAACATAAGAAAGTACACCTGCTGCCGCCTGAACGCCGTAAAGGTCAACCTCTACAGTATAATCAGAAGCAAGTCCTACATAGCCGGTCTTATCGGCAGTATAAGCGAGGAACGAGAAAACCTTGCCCTCTTCGGTAGCTTCAAGCATAAGTTTGCCGTCCTTGATTACCCAAGTACCGCGCGCCTGAATAAAATCGTTGATAGTTTCTGCATCGGAAAAATCGTTTTCATAAAGGACGTATTCGGTCTTTGTAAAGTCGATATCATCCTCGTTTACCTTTTCAACCTTTACGGGGTTAGATGCAACGGTAGGCTTATAGTCAGCAAGCGCGCCGCCGTTTGCAAGATGGGTTCCCACGTCACCGATAGCGGTAACCTTGAGGTTGTCAAACTGAAGCATGCCGATGTTAACCATAGCGGCACTCATATCAGCACCAATGGCAGTAAGACCGAATGTACCCATTGCCCACTCATCATTAACCGCAGTGTAGTTCCAAAGTTCCTGACCGTATTCATCTGTTACAACAACAGTAAGCGCAGGACCTTCAACAGTCATCTTGAAATGATGCAAATAGTTACGGCTTGACGGAATAGAAGCTGCACCGAGTGCACCTACCCAACCGCCGGCAGTATTTGAACTACCGATAGAAAAGCTCTCGGTAGTAGAACCGTTACTTGTAGTGGTAGCATAGTTAAGAGTAGCCTGATAGCCGCAGTATCCCGTTGCACTCTCTGCATATGCAAGAGTCGTGTCGCAACGTGCGAGCACACCTGCAAGTGCATTAGGAGTAATATCAACCTCAAGAATATAGTCGGTGAGGTTCATAATAGCATCGTCAGCGGTGTAAAGCATAAACACCTGATCTTCAATACCAACTTTTCCTGCGCCTGCAAGTTTGAGAACGCCATTTTCAATAGCCCATTCGCCGCGATACTGTGTAAAGTCGGAAATGGTAGCAGCATCGGAAAAGTCATTTTCATAATAAACGTATTCGGTTGCATTTGCAAAGATAGCCATGCCAAAAGTTAAAAGCAAGGCTGAAAGCAAAACAGCAAAAAGTTTTTTCATGTTTATACCTCCGTAAAAAAACATTTATACACCTTTAATGTACTGCATTTTGCCGCCAATGTAAATACATAATGTAAACTTTTTTGTTCAAAAAATACAAAAGCGGCTGTGAAGCCAGCCGCTTTTGATTAATATAACTTATTTCTTCTTTTTAGCAACTACAACTACTACAACAGCAATAACCACTACAGCAGCTACAATGCCAATGATAAGACCTACAGGAGCGCCACCTTCAGCTTCAGGAGCTACGGGAGCAGCAGTAGTCTCTGCGGGAGCAGCGGTGGTCTCTTCGGGAGTAGCCTGAGTTACACTTGCAGGAAGAGTGATTTCGATAGAAGGAACAATCATTCCGTTTTCATCGGTTTCAATTTCGACAATTTTATCCTCAACAGTTACGCCGTCAGCAACGTATACGTTACCGCCACCGGAAATCTTTTCATAAGTACCGCTCTTAACAATAAGGGTAGAGCCTTCTTCTACATAAAGGGATACGTGTACGGGAAGAAGGTAAGGAGTGCCGTTCTTATCGGTTTCTGCAGCCTGCGAAACGATATTTTCGCCAAGCACGAGAGTGGAGTTGTTGGTTACAGCGATTGTGGTAGAAGAACCGTCGAACTCATTGAAAAGAATGATATCGTCAATGATAGTATCGCTTACGAAAGACAAAGTTGAATTCTGCTTAATCTTAAGCGCACAATCGGGGTTGTACTGGGGTTCGGGATTCTTGTAATCGGTGGTTCCGTCATTGGAAGTGATAACAAGAGTATTCTGGAATTCAGGGAATGCATAGGTAGCGCCTACATAGAACTTACCTGTAGCAACGAGCGTACCGCCGTTGTTTGCATAGAGCAGACCGGTGTTTCCGGTACCGTCGGCAGCGCCGAGATTGGGCTTGGGAGTATCGGGAGTAAGACCGTCATTGTCCTTGCTGGCACCGAACTTAATGTATGCAACAAAGTCGTTCTTGTTAGCTTCAAGTGCAGCAACTGCAACGTCGGCTTCTTCAGCGGTGATGTAGTCGAGAACTTCATCAAGCGTTGCTTCTTCTGCAGCGGTGGTTTCAGCCACTTCGGTTGCGGAAACGCCAAATGCAAATGTCGAAAGCAAAAGCAATGCAGACATAGCAATAGCAAAAATCTTTTTAGTCATATGTATCCTCCAAAATTTGCACATATTTTTGTGCTTTTTATACAGTTAGTATACTATTTTTGGTTATTCAAGTCAATATATTTTGCAATTTTATATTAATTTTTTGCACCTTGGTTATTTACTTTTAAGGAGTTTGGTAGCGAGCAACGCCGCATTCTCATCCATAAGCGGAGAAAGATCTCCGCCGTTCTGTAACACTACCCTTACGAGTGTTGAACTTATATCGTGATATTCGGGCTTTGCAAAAAGCATAACCGTATCAACACCGGAATTTGCAAAATTGATGTCAGCCATATTCTGCTCATACGCGACATCCGCACTGCCGCGAATTCCGCGCACAAAGGCATCTGCACCGTGTTTTTTTGCAAAATCGGCTACATATCCGTCGCAAAACTCCACCGAAACATTTGAAAAATTCTTAACAGCTTCTTTCGCAATCGCTACCCTTTCGGAGGGGGTAAACATGTATTCTTTCTCCTCGTTGTGCGCCACAACAACTATAACTTTGTCAAAAATCTTCGCCGCGCGCAAGACGATATCAAGGTGCCCCACGGTAATCGGATCAAAGCTTCCCGTAACAAGCGCAAGTTTATTCTTCATTTTGAGCCTCATTTTTCAAATAATATTCTTCACATGGGGTTAATATTTCTATATGAACCCTTCCATAACTTTTCTTTTTTACCGATGTATACATCTCAGAGAGTGATTCCTCTTTTTCGAAAATGCGCATATCTCCACTCTCGCTTTCACATACCAAAAGGCATCCGCGTTTCATCAGATTTGTTCTGTAAAGGCGAAGCAACGCATCGGTAAGTGCGCCCGATGCATACGGAGGGTCAAGAAAAATGATATCAAAGCCTTCACGCCCGTCGGATTTGCGCAAAAAATTGCGGTAGTCGGCAATGGCGGTTCTCGTTTTATCGTTAAAACGTGTTTTTTCTATGTTTTTTCTCACAATCGAAATTGCATCTGCTGACGCATCTGTAAATATACAAAACTCCGCACCGCGGCTGAGCGCTTCAAGTCCGAGTTGTCCTGAGCCTGCAAACAAGTCAAGCACCCGCCTGCCCTCAATATCAAACTGTATCATTGAAAAAAGCGCTTCCTTGGCACGCTCGGAGGTTGGTCTCGTCGCATCCCCTTCAAGCGTGAGCAGCTTTATTCCCTTTGCACTGCCTGTTATAATTCTCATTTTTTATTCTCCTGCTTGGATTTAAAATACTCTGCTATCAAAAGTGCATCATTGGCAGATATCCCCATTTCCGCCATTTTTCCGATATCTGCATTTTTAAGCGCGGTAATGCTTCCGGCAGCCTTCAAAATCTTTTTCGCTTTGGCGGGACCGATACCCTTTATCTCTTCCAGCACAGAGTGCCTTAATGTCTTACGCTTTGCGCTGTCCATTCTTCCGACACTAAATCGGTGAACCTCTTCCTGCAAACCGTAAATAAACACAAATACGCTCTGTTCTCTCGCAATACTTATATCGTTTTCGCCATCGCTGAGCGCTCGTGTCTTGTGGTGCTCGTCCTTTACCATGCCGTAAACGGGAATGTTTATATGAAGTTCTTTCAACAATTCCCTGACAACCGAAACATGCCCTGCGCCACCGTCAAGCAATATGAGGTCTGGACGGTTTGAAAAACTGCCGTCCTCATCTGTAAGATGCGCAAGTCGGCGAGAAAGCGCTTCGCGCATTGCACCGTAGTCATCAATGCCGCCGGTAGTGCGAATTGAAAACGAACGGTAATCTTTCTTTTTGAATTTACCGTTTTCCGCGACCACCATACCGGCTGTTATGTGTTCCTTGCCTAAATTTGAAATATCGTACGCTTCTATGCGGTGCGGCAGTGTTTCAAGCGACAAAAGAGAGGCAAGTTTCGCAAGCATTTTATTATCGCGCTCGCTCGATTCTTTAAATTTCGCTGCCTTTTCGGCAGCGTTGTCATACACCATGCGGCAAAGATTTTTCATTTCGCCACGGCGCGGGATATGAACCGTGACCTTTTTCCCTGCTTTTTCGGAAAGCAACTTTGAAAGTGCTTCAAGGCTCTCGCCATCCGCTTCATCATAAAGCAAAATCTCACGCGGAATATACTCGCGCGTGTGGTAAAGTCCGCACAAAAACGTGGGTATCTCCTCGGCTGTAATGATTTCATCCGCTGAAAACACAAACTCATCTTTATCGACAAGCATGCCTGCGCGGATATAGAACACGGAAATCACACTGCACTTGTCGTCGCTGTAAAGCGCAACAACATCCTGCTCGGCTTTAGGCGAAGAAACAACCTTTTGCCGCTCGGATATCTTTTCAAGCGCAGCTATACTGTCGCGGCATTTTGCCGCAGCCTCAAAGTTTTCAATTTCCGCCAGTCGGTACATGCGTTTTTCAAGTTCTTCCTTGGCAAGCGAAAAGTCGCCGCCAAGTACGCGGAGTGCAGTGGCAACCGCCGCGCTGTAGTCATCCTTTGAACTTCCCTTTTTGCAAGTTCCCATGCATTGACCAATCTGATAATATATGCACGGGCGCTCTCTGCCGATGTCGCGCGGGAACTGACGCTTACACGTAGGGAGACCTAAAGTTTTGCACACGGTGTCGACAATATTATATGCAACACTTGCACCTGAATACGGGCCAAAATACTTTGCCTTATCCGCGCCGCGTGTGCGAGTAACCACAAGTCGCGGATACTCGTCAGCGGTGGTCACTTTTATATAAGGATAGCTTTTTGAATCCTTTAAATTGATATTGTATTTTGGAAAATGCTCTTTTATAAGCACATTTTCAAGAGTGAGCGCTTCCATTTCGGTATCGCAAAGAAAAAAGTCAAAATCGTGTACAGATGCAACCATCTTTGTGGTTTTATAGTCCTTTTGACTGTTTTGAAAATACTGCGATACTCTGTTTTTAAGCTTTCGTGATTTGCCGACATAGATTACATCGCCGGCAGTATTCTTCATTATATATACGCCGGGGCGAAGCGGCAAAGTATTGGCTTTGCCAAGCAGACGCTCAAGGCGCTGTTCATTTGTTTCAACCTTTGACATAATTCTATCTCCAATAAGAAAGGCGACCACAACGATTACCCGTTATGCTCGCCAGTCAAAACTATTCTCTTATTCGTTCAAACCGCTTTCAACAAGCTCCTTAAGTCCGGCAAGCGCCTCTCCTTCGTCCGGTCCATCAGCAACCAATGTAATGGTCATGCCGCTTACAATGCCGAGGGAAAGAACACCAAGGAGACTCTTTGCATTAACACTGCGGTCATCCTTCTCAATCCAAATCGAGCTCTTGTAAGAAGTTGCTTTCTGAATGAAAAAAGTGGCAGGTCTGGCATGCAAACCAACATTGTTAGTAATTGTAACTTCTTGAGTCATCATATCAGAAAATACGCTCCTTTGATTCGTGTGCAAATAATATACACATCTACTTATCTGTTAGTATATCAAATATTATTGAGAAATGCAAGCGTTTTGAAGCAATTTATTTTGCTTTTTGCACTTCCATATCCAAAATAAGCACTGTTGCCTTGATATTTGGGAACGAAAGAGCAACGCTCATATTGGGAGCGATATATTGAGTACCGTCAATCGAAAAGCCATTTTCGTCGGTCCATGTACCCTTACATTCAAACTTTCCGTAAAGGTCAACGCGGTATGGCTCATTTGTTTCAGGATTGATACCCGACTCAACTTTGATAATCTCACCGTCATCCTCTGCGTAATAAACCGCATTAGTGCTAATAACATTTCCTACAACAGTGCCGAAATCGCATTCATACGTTTCGCTATATAGCCTGTCACCTGTTTTTATCAAATTTTTAGACTCGTTCTGAACATCCTGTATCAAAAACGAAACAACCGCAACGTCTTCTCCGAATTTATCCTCACGGCTCTTTGTATATATGCGCAAAGCGGCTCCTACGATACAAAGAACAACCAAAGCTATGATTAAAAAATCAAGTATATTGATTTTAGTTTTTCTGTTTTGCATCGTTTTTCTCCTTATTTAACATTCATTGCACTTATATATCCTGCACCGCAAAAATTCGGCAGGTGAATATACAAATACGTTCCGACACCGATTTCCTTATCGCTCTCTTTAAGGAAAAACATTCCATCGTCTACATACCCATCGGCACTTACCGTCACCTCTACAGTAATGTAGTCGGGATTCTGCGCAAGCTTCATGCTGCGGCTCTCTTCATCATAAACCTCGGTCTCGTACACCATAGGCTCGGAAACCTTGACAATCTTTCCGAGATTGTGTCTTTTTTGCCCGTCAACAACCGTGTTGCCTACAATAATATTATCGCCGAATTCGGCTCTGATACCTTTAAACTGAACGGTATACTCAATGGTTTTATTCTCTTTGTCGGTTGAAGCATTAACGCCGAAAGAGCTTGCCATTATCATAATAAAAAGTGCAAGCACCGCCACAATAGCAACCGTTATAAAAGCATCAATAATATTAAATCTAAATGCTTTCTTTTCCTGTTCTGCCATTTTGTTTTCCCCCTTATATTGTCAACTCTGCGTAATCTGCGCCCGAGTTTGAGTATGCCGCTTTTTTAACTCTCGATGCATAGTCAATTCTGCGCGCCGCCGAAACAACGCCTATAACTATCCAGAAGATAAAGAACACGCGGTAGTTATACCAAACATAATCGGTCATTCCCTGAAGCAATGCAGCAAGCACTCCGCAAAGCGCTCCGCATCCAATAAGTCTGACTTCCTTGTCCTCACCGCATTTTGCCAGTGAAAATCCGCTTTGCAGCATGCAGATAAGCACTGCACCAAAGATGATAAATCCGAAAATACCTACCTCAATAAAAAGCTGCAAAAAGAGGTTATGTGCATGAGGCGCGGTTTCAATGCCTGCAAACGAATAGTACGGATAAATTCTGCCAAACGCTTCTCTGCCGACGCCAATGCCGGTAAGCGCATAGTCGGATGCAAGGTTCACGCTGCCGCGCCAGATATATACGCGGTAATTGGTAGAAGTGTCAGACAAGTCGCCGATGCTTGCAAAACGCGACACGATGCTTTCGGGTAAAAACGGAACAGCGAATGGCAACGCACAAGCCGCCGCAACGATAAGTCCCATAGCCTTACGGTTCCACATAAGCATGAACACCACCGCGGCAAATATAAACCCAAGCCAAGCACCTCGCGCCCATGTATAAATAAGGCAAACCGCACCGATAGCAAAGCACACAAGATGATTTCCCTTTCTAACTGCTTGCTTTTCGCCAAGCGTTACGCCGGCAATCATCGGTAAAAGCAAAATCAGATATTCGCCAAGCATATTGGGGTTTTCAAAGGTAGAAACCACTCTGCCCTCAATGGCATCAAACATCTCTGTATCTATCCATTCGGCAGACACGTTACCGGTAAAGTTTTGATAAAGTCCAATTGCCGAAACCGCAAGCAGCGAAGAGGCAAGAATTGCAACCGTTCTCTTAAGCGTTTCCTTGGAGTTTACAAGTCCCACAGTAAGAAAATAACCCAAAATCAAAGCGGTATAAATAGTCGCCGCCTGTACCGATTGCGAGCCGCCGTAAGAAACGATGCCGCCAAGCATCATTACAAGCATAAAGCAAGCTACAAGGATATCCATAATCTCCGTTTTAAAATGCTTCTTGCCTCGGATAAGCTTTACCGTATAGCTCAAAAACGTAAACAGAGTGAGTCCGGCAAGCAGTATTGAAGGATGCGGAAGAATAATTAAAAACGGAAGCAGGAATATGGTAGCGTTGTATCCGCACTCTGCGTTCAATATTACTATATACGCGCCGCAAAGTCCAACAATCAGCACAAGCAATATCATAGGACTCACAAAAGCTGAAAGTATACCGAACACAAGTCCGTAAATAAATGCAAAATTCTTTTTGCCGGTCGCGCCGCCCTCAAACTTGAAGCTGCGCTCCTTGAATCCACAAAAGTTTCTTGCAAAGCCGCCAAACAGCTTACTTTCCGAAACGGCGGTGCAAAATGCCTTGTTTGAAAAAAGCATTAACGCACCCAAAAGCATCATAAACAGTGCCACGATACCGCTCAAAAAAACGTCTTTACTCTCGGTAAGAATATAAACTATAGATTGGGATGCAAGCGTAAAAAGTCCCGACGAGATAAGAAATACACCGATGACGCGCATTGAAAGCCTGCTCAAATAGCGCATCACAGCAGCAATTTTGTTGATAATAAAGCTGCTTTCTATACGGCGAGAAATAAACGTACTGATTTTGCCGCGCGGCTTAAACTGTTCGCCACCGATAGAACTGTCGTCAAATGTTTCGCAAACGGTATCATACGAGCCGAAGATAAAGCTGTATACACCGCTACCAAGCTTTGTATAAATCCAGTTTGATGCTTTGCCGAGAGCGCGTACGATTGCGCTGCCTTCTAAAAACTCGGCAAGCCACTTTTTAAATCCGCCTTTCAAACTTCTGCTCCTTTCCGCCGTGCGGCTTTTTTCTTTTCCTTTGGAGGATGCTCCGCCACCCATTTTTCATAAAGGTCCGGGCGGTTTTTCATTGTTATTTCAAGCGACTGTTCAAGCCGCCATTTATCAATATTTTCGTGATGACCAGACAAAAGAACCTCCGGTACCGTCATGCCGTGAAACTCAAACGGTCTTGTATACTGAGGATACTCCAAAAGTCCGCTTGCGATGCTTTCTTTTTCAAAACATTCATCATCAGAAAGCACTCCGGGTACAAGTCTTGCAACCGCATCGGTAACGATACAAGCCGGTATCTCGCCGCCGGTAAGCACATAGTCGCCGATAGAGATTTCCTCGTCGACAATCTCCTCAATTATACGGGAGTCAACCCCTTCGTAATGACCGCAAAGTATGATTAAATTATCATATTTTGCAAGCTCACGCGCCTTTTCATGATTGAAAACGCTTCCGCGCGGCGACATGTATATCACATGCCTGCTCTCGCCGCTTTGCATATCGCATATCGCCTTGTAGCAGTTGTATATCGGCGGCGCCGCCATAAGCATGCCCATTCCGCCGCCGTAAGGCGTATCGTCTACTCTGCGATGCTTGTCCTCTGAATAATCGCGAATGTTGTGCGCATGCACCTCAATCGCTCCGCTTTTTTGCGCCCTGCCTATTATACTTTCGTCAAGCACACCTTTTACAAGATCAGGAAAAAGCGTCATTATATCGAAACGCATCATTCAAACATTCCTTCTATCGCTTTAATAAAAATACCGCGTTCAAGGTCAATTTCCTTAACAAACTCCGAAACCACGGGTACAAGGAATTTGCCGCGCTCGTTTTCAACCTCGTAAAGGTCGGTCGCGGCTCCGTTTATCACATCTGTAAGCTTACCGTAAGCCTTATCAGTGCCGATTTCATAAACCGTAAGTCCGATAAGATCCTGCACAAAATAGTCACCCTCACCAAGCGGTAGGTCTTCTCTTTTTGCAAACAAAACCGTGTTTTTAAGTGTTGCCGCTTTTTCAAGCGTGTCAACTCCAAAGATCTCGGCAAGCACCCGCCCCTTGTAAACCGCCGCCTTTTCAACCTTTACAGGTGAATAAACACCGTTTTTTTCTGTATATACTGTTTTAAGATTTGCCAAAACCTCAGGCGAGTCGCACCATGACTCAATAATAAGACCTCCGCGCACGCCGTGTGTATTAGCGATTTTTCCGCATTCAAGGTAATCTTTCATAACATATCCTTTTTTGGTTTATATTAGAAATAGTATATCACATTTGCATTAAAAAGTAAACAATAAAATGTACTTGCTTTTGGTTGCTTTTAGTTGTATAATTATTACGACATTTTTAAAGGAGGTATGCACCGTGAACAAAAATGATACCAGAATTATTGCACCAAACAAAAAAGCGTATCACGATTATTTCGTTCTTGAAAAGTACGAAGCAGGAATTGAACTTTTCGGAACCGAAGTAAAATCCTTAAGGCAAGGTGCCGTTAACCTCAAAGACTCTTACTGTGAAATCAAAAACGGTGAAATTTTTGCAATCGGCGTTCATATAAGCCCCTACGAAAAGGGTAATATATTCAACCGCGCACCGCTTCGCCCAAAGAGGCTGCTTATGCACAAGCGCGAAATTATCAGACTTTTTTCAAAGGTAAAAGAGGACGGTCTTACGCTTATTCCGCTTTCTCTTTATTTCTCGGGTTCGAGGGTTAAGGTCGAGGTCGGACTTTGCAAAGGTAAAAAGCTTTATGACAAGCGCGATACTGATGCAAAGCGTCAGGCTGACAGAGATATTGACAGAGCAATGAAGGATAGAAGATAATGATTTACCAAGTAAAAGAAATTGAGCTTGACTTTTCAAAAATTGATGTAAATAAGCCTCAAAATGCGCCGTACAAGCCTTATTTAAAGGTTTTTGTGCCTAATCTTGAAGGCGATATACAAAAATACAATGTTGGAACTCGCCCAACGGTTTTGATTCTGCCCGGTGGCGGTTACCACTTCACTTCCGAACGCGAAGCAGAGCCAGTTGCGATGCGATTTCTCTCGCGCGGCTTTAACGTTTGTATTCTGCACTATACCGTATATGACACACCGTTCCCTGTCGCCATGCTTGAAGCATTGACCTCTTTGAAGTATATCAGAGAAAACCTTACCGAATGGCAGGGCGATCCCAATAAGGTTTACGTTTGCGGGTTTTCGGCTGGCGGTCATCTCGCTGCAAGCGTTGGTGTATTTTGGGATAAAGCGATATCAAAGGCGTATTTTGAAGATGTTGAAAAGGTTCGTCCAAACGGACTTATCCTTTCATATCCCGTCATTACAAGCGATTCTTCACTCACCCACGAATATTCAATAAAAATGCTTATGGCAGGCAGAGATGATGAAGCTTTACGCGAAATGCTCTCCCTTGAAAAGCAAGTAACAGACTCTACTCCTCCTGCGTTTATATGGACAACGTTTGAGGATGCGCTTGTTCCTTGCGAAAACTCAATGCTGTTTGCAATGGCACTCAAGAAGCACAATATTCCGTTTGAGTTTCATCTTTTTGAAAAAGGACCACATGGCGGTGCCACGGGTGACAAGGTTTCTTGCATTAATAACCACCGTTTCGGCGCATGGCTTGACCTTGCCTGCGATTGGGCATTGGATACAAGAAGCAAAGGTAAGTAATTCCGCTTGACTTTGCAAATGTCATATGTTAAAATAACATTCCTACCTTAAAAAGCGGTGCTTTGCGCCGCTTACCCATGGGGGCGTAAAGGTTTCGACGGGGATTTTGAGGTATGATAAGCGGGTAGAGGTTGGAGTGCCTCTTTAATAAACTCTAACTTTAAATTTAGACGCTAACAATAACGTAGCTCTGGCAGCGTAAGCTGTGCTGCCGCCAAATAGTGCGGCCCATCGGACTTGAGAGCACCACGGTTCAGACTCCGGTGTCATTTTAGTGGTAAATGTGCACCGCCCGTTAGCTTTTGAAGCGGTCACACATAAAAAAGCTACCAAACCGTTACCCCCGTTCACCGGAGTACGGCGCGGGAAATAATAAAGGTGTACTGCACCCGGAGAAAGTTGTATCAAGAGGTTTTCGGACAGGGGTTCGATTCCCCTCGCCTCCACCAAAACAAAAAGCCGCATTCGCGGCTTTTTTGTTTTGCGTTGAGTGATGGGGCTAATGAAGAACCCCTCTCCATCGCGAAGCGAGGGATAAGGGCTTGCTGCGCAAGCCCTTGGGGTTACGATTCTCGCCTCCACCAGTGAGTATCACGGAAAACGTGAATTTAGCAAAAGAGCCGTATGGTCAAGCTTTGCTTGCCATACGGTTCTTTGCTTTGTTATAACTGCAGTTGTCAGAGCGTGATAAATTTGCAAAATTTGATAAAATATCCACTCAAAAGCGAGGCTTTGCACCTATAAAATACCGTTTTTAGAGAT
>JAZNOM010000050.1:0-11333 GCA_045580835.1 Eubacteriales bacterium | reverse complement strand
CGGCGGGAGCAAGCCCCCGCCCTACAGTTTTTTTACTCTTTTTCTTAATTTACCACAGAAAATGTGAAAAATCAATATATATTATAATTATATATAATAATATACTTGAAATATATTTAAGCTTATGTTATAATTTATACTGTATTACTGTAAAAACTACTTTTCGCGAGAAAAGGGAAAGGACATATATGTATCCGTTCTCACAGCTTAAAGAAATATGGCAGGCGGTTTATGAGTCAATCGGCAGTGCTTTTTCGGCTTCTTCAACCGAGCTTTGGTTTAAAGAAATCCGCCTTGTTTACCTTGATAATGAACTCGCACTGATGACTATTCCGTCAGACTTTAAAAAACAGATTTTAGATACAAAATTTCCTGACGTACTCAAAGAACATTTTTACAATTGTCTTGGCTTTGAGGTTGAAACCGAGCTTATTTCCGGCATCAGCGCAGAAATAACCAACGAAGAAGAAGCAAAGCTTCTCTACGAAAGCTACGTTGAAAATAAACGCAAGAGCGATTTTGAAGAATCCCAAAAGCAGATGGGTATTGCGGTAAAGGTTATTTCACCCGATAAAAAATCAAATTCATATTACACCTTTGAAAACTTTATTCAGGGCGATTCAAATAAATTTGCATATGCGGCATGCTATGCGATAGCTCACAACGATGAGGTTACGTATAATCCCCTTTTTATTCACGGCAAAAGCGGACTTGGAAAAACGCATCTTATGTATGCAATTATAAATTCTCTGCTTAAGCGCAACCCCGACTTAAAGGTTATCTACATAAAGGGCGAGGAATTTACAAACAGCCTTGTTGAAGCTATTAAAAACGGTACTACCGAGCAGTTCCGCGAGAGATACCGCACAGCGGATATTCTGCTTGTCGACGATATTCAGTTTATTGCGGGCAAAAACGCAACGCAGGACGAATTTTTCCACACGTTTAATATTCTTTACGAATCGCAAAAGCAGATTATCGTTACCTGTGACCGTCCAATCCATGAAATGAGAAATCTTGTGGAGCGAATCCGCACCCGTCTTGAATGGGGACTTTCCGCAGACATCACTCCTCCTGATAAAGAACTTCGCGTTGCTATTATAAAAAAGAAGGCAGAAGAGTCAAATCTTCCGCTCACCGATGAAATTATTGAATATATGGCTGAAAAGCTTAAGGACAACATTCGTCTTATCGAGGGCGGCATTAAAAAGCTTTCTGCAATCCGCTTTATTATGGGAAGAGAGCTTAATCTTCTTACTGTTAAACAGCAGCTTCACGACCTTGTTCCCACTGAGGAGCCGATGAGCGTTAAAATCGACAAAATTATTTTGCAGGTTTGCGACAAGTACAATATTTCAAAAGAAACAATCATCGGTAAAAAGCGCACCGCTCATATAGTTACCGCGCGCCACGTTTGCATGTATGCACTCCGCGAGGCAATAGAAATGACTTACACGGATATTGCAAAGATTTTTTCATGTCACCATACCTCGGTTATGGCTGCAATGGAAAAATTAAATCGCGAAATGGGTGAAAAAAAGGAATTTGCAGACGAATTAAATTCACTTGTAAAAGATTTAAAGGACTCTCTTGCATGAGTTTTTGAGCCAAGTTTTCCACACAATTCTATGTGTTTTTCTCCACATTGAATTTGTGGAAAAAGTTACCCTTTGAATAACTCGTTTTTTTACAGATTTAAAATTGCTTTAAAAAAGTCATTTTTTCTTGTATTTACAAGGCTTTAAAAGTTTTCCACATTTTTAAGGCGTTCTACTATTACTACTACAAAAAATAATTATTATCTTTTATAAAACGGAGACACGAAATGAAAATCAAATTTGAAAAAGCCAAGATGCTTGAAAAGCTCGTTCGTGCTATGGGCGCGGTTTCTCAAAAAAACACTCATCCGTTTACCGAGGGTGTTTTGCTTGAAACCTGCGAAGAAGGACTCAAGATGTCTACATATGACATGGAAAAGAGCGTAAAGGCTTTGGTTGAGGCTGAAGTTGTTATTGAGGGTGCTTGCGTTATCAATGCACAGAGATTTTTAAGCATTGTAAGAATTCTTCCCGAAAGCGTTATAACTCTTTCGGTTGATGAAAATTTGGTTGCTACAATCAAGAGCGGCCGCAGCTCGTTCTCTCTCCATGCACTCCCTGCAAAGGATTTTCCGCAGATGCCTCATATTGCAGGTAAGGAGTCTTTCACCATTGAGCAGGCTGCACTCAAGAAAATGATAGTACGCACACAGCACTCGATTGCACAGCTTGACCAGCGTCCTGTGCTTTGCGGCGCATTCTTCAAGCTTGAGCAGGACAATATCAGAGTTGTAAGCTGCGACGGCTGCACACTTTCGCTTTGTAATCTCCATACTCCCATCGTTACCGTTATAGACAATCTCGAAAGAACTTCGTTTATCGTTCCCGGTAAGACTATTACCGAGCTTGTTAAGATGCTTTCCGACGATGCAGGCGAGTTTGTAACAATTATGGTTACAAACAAGAACATTATTTTCAATATGGAAAATCTTGTGTTCTCCTCGCGTCTTGTTGAGGGCGAATATGTAGACTACGACCGTCTTATTCCTCACGACCAGCCTATTGAGGCTATTGTTGACGCAAAGGAATTTCAGGACGCGCTCGAGCGTGCGGCGCTCATCTCCGAGGAGAAAATCGCAGGCAGCACAAAGAATTATGTAAAGCTTTCGTTTGTTGAAAACTCCTTGCAGATTACTTCAAAGAGTGCAAACGGCAATATTTTTGAAGAAATTTCATGCGAGCATACGGGCGAAGACCTTGTTATTGGTTTCAACTGCCGTTATCTTATTGACACCATGCGCTCGATTACAACAGAAAAAATTAAAATCAAGCTCATTACTCCCAATATGAGCGCAACTATTGAGCCTATCGACGACGCGGCAGAGGACCAGTACATTTACATGGTATTGCCGCTCAAAATGAAAGACTAAAAACTCACTTTAAAATCCTTTGGATTTTAAAGTGGTTGCAAAGTCGTTTACTCGCGTCTCGCTCACCGCTCGCGACTTTTAAGGAGTTTTAAAGCCGGCACATGTCCGTCTTTAAAACAAAATTTTATTATTATTCTTTGGTACTTTCTTTTTAAGAAAGTACACCCTTCGTTATGATTCTAAAAAAAATAGAACTTAATAATTTCAGGCTCTGCGAGCGCGGAGAGATAGATTTTAACAGTGGTGTAAATCTGCTTTACGGCAAAAATGCCGAGGGCAAGACCAACGTGCTTGAAGCTATCTACTTTTTTGCCAGAGGAAAAAGCTTTCGCGGCGGCAAGGATGCCGATATCGTAAAATTTGGCGAAAAGGGTTATTCGGTTAAAATCACTTTTGAGCGCGCTGACGGCGAACATACTCTTGAATATCGCTATTATGACGGTCAGCGTCAAAGGCTTTCGGGCGGTGTAAAGGTCAGCGCAAAGGAGCTAATTGGCAAATTTAACGCAGTTTTCTTTTGTCCCGATCATCTTTCAATTATAAAAGACGCGCCGAGCGCACGCAGAGAATTTTTAAATATCGCGATTTCGCAGATTTCTTCCGAATATGTAACATTGCTTTACGAGCATAAAAAACTCACGGAGAGCAAAAATGCGCTTTTAAAGAGGGAAGAACCCATAGACATGGATTTAATTGCGTCTTACAACGAAAAACTCGCCGAGGTAAACGCAAAAATCTATCAAATGCGCCGCGATTACGTTGAAAAATTGTCGAAAAGCGTTAAAGAAACGATAAAAGAAATAAGCGGCGGAAGAGAAAATGCAGAAATTTTTTACAAAAGCGATGTTTTTTCCGATTTTTCCCAACTTGAAAATGTTAAAATATATTACAGTAACCTTTTAAAAGAAAATATGCCGCGTGAGATAGCCGCAAAAATGTGTCTTGTGGGTATTCAGCGCGATGACCTTTATTTTACTATAAATCAAAATGATGCACGTCAGTTTGCATCGCAGGGTCAGCAGCGTTCGCTTTCGCTTGCGCTCAAAATCGGCGAGGGTGAAATTATAAGAGAAGAAAAGGGAGAGGCTCCCGTTTATCTATTTGACGATGTTTTAGGCGAGCTTGACGAAGAACGCAAAGCTTACGTGCTTTCGCGCACCTGCGGCAGGCAGATGATTGTCACCGCTTGTGAAAAAGGCGATTATATAAAGCTTGACGACGTAAATATGATTTATGTCGAAAAAGGCGAGTATAGAAATGAAGTCAGAACTTTTTGAAAAAAGTTCCGACACCTCAAAAATTTTTAGTAGTTATTCTTTGGTACTTTCTTTTTAAGAAAGTACGCCCTCGTTTAAGGAGTTCTTATGTACCTACATGCAGGAAACAACAAAATTATTCGCACAAAGAGCATTATCGGTATATTTGACATGGATAATGCCACACTCGGTGCCGACACGAGAGCTTTTTTAAAAAAAGTTCAAAGTGACGGGCTTCTTGAAATTTCAAAAGAAGATATACCGAAATCCTTTATTTTGTATGATAAAAATAAAAATATAAAGCAAACTGCGGTCTGCATTTCACAGCTTTCAAGCGTGTCTATTGCAAGCCGCGCAAAGAAATCTATTGAGTAGAACGAAAGTGATATTGTCAGAACTTTTTGAAAAAAGTTACGACACCTCAAAAACTTTTAGTAGTTATTCTTTGGTTCTTTCTTTTTAAGAAAGAACGCCTTCGTTTTTTTATTCAATTGATTTTGCGAAAAGGAGAAACCAATGGAAGAGATGTTAAACCAAAACACCTATGATGACAGTCAAATACAGGTGCTTGAGGGACTCGAGGCGGTAAGAAAGCGTCCGGGTATGTACATCGGTACAACGTCGGAAAAGGGACTTCACCATCTTGTTTATGAGATTGTGGATAACTCAATCGACGAGGCACTCGCAGGTGAGTGTAAACAAATCACTGTAGAAATTCACACAGACGGCAGCGTTTCTGTACAAGACGACGGTCGAGGAATACCAAGCGGTATTCATCCCACAAAGGGAGTGCCTACTCTTGAAGTTGTATACACAATGCTTCATGCAGGCGGTAAGTTTGGCGGCGGCGGATACAAGATTGCCGGCGGTCTGCACGGCGTTGGTGCGTCGGTTGTAAATGCACTTTCCGAGTGGCTTGAAATTGAAAATTACCATGGCGGCAAAAAATGCACCGAACGCTTTGAAAAGGGTAAGATTGCGCGTCCTTTCCATGAGGAAGAGGACACAAGCGGTCGTCACGGTGTATACGTACGCTTTAAGCCCGACCCTGATATTTTTACAGATACAACTACGTTTGTTTACGAAATTCTCTTAAAGCGTATGCGCGAGCAGGCTTTCCTCAACGCTGGTGTGCATATCGTGCTTCGCGATTTGAGAGAAAACCCCGTAGTTGAAGAAGACCTTTGCTATGACGGCGGTATCGTTAACTTTGTTGAATATATAAACAAAGAAAAAGCCGCATCGCCCATTCATGACAATATCATTTACATTACGGGTAAAAAGGGCGATACAATAGCCGAGGTTGCGCTTCAGTACAATGACAGCTACAGTGAAGCAATTGTTTCATTTGCAAACAATATGTCCACCATTGACGGCGGTACTCACGTTGACGGCTTTAAGCTTGCACTCCTTCGCGTAATCAAAAATTATGCGGAAAAGTTTAAGCTCCGCAAGGAGAAAGACCCAAAGCTCGAATACAAGGACGTGCTTGAAGGACTTTGTGCTATTATCAGCGTAAAGCTTACCGATGCGCAGTTTGAAAGCCAGACTAAGGCAAAGCTCGGCAACAGTGATGTAAAAACACTTGTTAACAGCATCGTCGGCGAAAAGCTTGAAGAATTTTTTGAAGAAAATCCTGCCGAGGCAAAGCAGATTATTGAAAAAATCATCTCCGCTTCTCTTGCAAGAGAAGCCGCGCGTAAAGCGCGTGAAAACGTTCGCCGCAAGGGTGCGCTTGAACATACAACTCTCCCCGGTAAGCTTGCCGACTGCCAGTCAAAGTCCAAAGAACTTACCGAGCTCTATCTCGTAGAGGGAGACTCCGCAGGAGGCTCGGCGAAGAGCGGACGCGACTCGCGCTATCAGGCAATTTTGCCGCTTCGCGGTAAGGTGCTTAACGTTGAAAAGTCCCGTGCCGACAAGGTTTACGGCAACGAGTCGCTTACACCTATCATTGCGGCACTCGGTTGCGGTATCGGCGACAGCTTTAGTCTTGAAAAACTCCGTTACGGCAAAATCATTATCATGGCCGATGCCGACGTAGACGGCTCGCACATTCAGATTTTGCTGCTCACATTCTTCTACCGCCATATGAAGGAGCTTATCGAAGAGGGACATGTTTATCTTGCAATGCCTCCGCTTTATAAGGTACATGACGGCAAGCGTCAAAGATATGCATACTCGGATGCAGAACGTGATGAAATCATTGCAGAGTGGGGTGCTTCCGCGCGCATTAAGGCAGACCGTTATAAAGGTCTTGGTGAAATGAACGCAGACCAGCTTTTTGAAACCACAATGGACCCGAAAACAAGAACGCTTAAGCTTGTAACGGTTGAAGATGCAATCGCCTGCGACCAGATTTTCTCAATTTGCATGGGTGATAAGGTAGAACCGCGCCGCGAATTTATCGAGAAAAACGCAAAGTTTGCAGAAAACCTTGACATCTAGTATAAAAAGTTACTGTCAATATTTTTTATACAAACAAAACTCGACTTTCCACATATTAACACACATTTAAAAAGCTTATATCAAAAGGAAAAATATAACTTTTACACATTTGCACAATAAAAAGTTTTCCACAGTAAAAAATGTGACTTTTGTGGAAAAAGTATAGATTTTCATGGGGACGTTTTTGAAAAACCTCCCCCATACCCCCGTAAAACTTTTGTGAAAAGTAAAATTATATTGCATTTTTCTTTTCAAAAATTTTTGGAAAAGGTGTGGAAAAAACTTTTTATAAAAAGGTTTTTCCACAATAATCAAAGGAAACTAAAATGGCTAAAAAGAACACGATTTTAAGTGAATCAATTGAATTTCCGGATCAGAAAATAGTTCCCGTCAATATGGAAAAGCAGGTACGGCAGGGCTTTATCGAATATTCGATGAGCGTTATTACAAGCCGTGCTTTGCCTGACGTGCGTGACGGTATGAAACCCGGTCAGCGCCGTATTCTTTATGCGATGTACGAGGACAATCTCACCTACGACAAGCCTTTCCGCAAGTCGGCTACAACAGTAGGTAACGTTCTCGGTAGATATCATCCCCACGGCGACGCCGCGGTATACGGCACAATGGTGCGTATGGCGCAGGACTTCTCCTATCGCTATCCGCTTATCAAGGGACAGGGTAACTTCGGTAACGTTGACGGTGACGGCGCGGCTGCTTACCGTTACACCGAGGCAAAGCTTTCAAAGATTGCCGATGCGCTGATGACCGACATCGAAAAAGACGTTGTCAACATGACGCCAAACTTTGACAATACCCGCATGGAGCCGACGGTGCTTCCCACGAGATTTCCAAATCTTCTTGTAAACGGTGCCATAGGTATCGCTGTTGGTATGGCGACCAATATCCCAACACACAACCTCGGCGAGGTTATCGACGGCACGCTTGCCATGATGGATAACCCCGATATCACCGTTGACGAACTTATGGAGCATATCAAGGGTCCCGACTTTCCGACATATGCGACAATTTACGGAACCAAGGGCATCCGCGATGCTTACGAAACGGGTAAGGGTAGAGTTGTAGTACGCGCAAAGGCGGATATTGACGAAGAGGAAAACTCTATAATCTTTACCGAAATTCCATACATGGTAAACAAGTCGCAGCTTGTTAAAAACATAGCCGACCTTGTAAACGACAAGCGTATCGAGGGTATAACCGACATCCGCGACGAAAGCGGTCAGGCAGGTATGCGAATTGTTGTAGACTGCCGCCGCGATGCAAACGCGCAGGTTATTTTAAACCAGCTTTACCGCTTTAGCGATTTGCAAAGCACATTCTCCGTGAATATGCTTGCGCTTGAAAACGGCGTGCCAAAGATTTTCACACTTAAAGAAATTCTCCGCAACTACATCGACTTCCAAAAGGAAATCATCACTCGCCGCACAAAGTTTGACCTTGATAAAACCCTTGCAGAAATGCACATTTACGAGGGATACAAGATTGCACTTGACCACATCGACGAGATTATCGAGCTTATCAAGAAGAGTGAGTCCGTAAGTGCCGCAAAGGTTGCACTTATGGAGCGTTTCCTCCTCTCCGAGCGTCAGGCACAGGCTATCGTCGAGATGACTCTCGGTAGACTCAGCGGCATGGAGCGCCAAAAGATAGAGGACAGACTTGCATATCTTCATGAGCGCGCAGAAGAGCTTGAGGGTATTCTCGCATCCGAAGAAAAGGTTGCGGCAATAGTAAAAGAGGAGCTTACCGAAATCAAGGACAAGTTCTCCGATGAGCGCCGCACTGATATTGTTGAGGCAGAGGATGAGATTGACCTTGAAGATCTTATCGAGCGTCACGCTTGCGTGCTTACGCTCACAAACGCAGGCTACATCAAGCGTCTGCCTGCCGACACCTACACCGCACAGCACCGCGGCGGCAAGGGTATCATCGGCATGTCGACCAAGGAAGAGGACTTTATCGAAAAGGTTATCGTTACAAACAGCCATTCTTACATTCTCTTCTTCACAAACCGCGGCAAGGTTCATATGCGCAAGGCATACCAGATTCCCGAGGCGTCAAGAACTGCCAAGGGTTCAAACATCATAAATATGCTTGAAATCGAGCAGGGCGAAAGAGTTACGTCCATGATAGAGGTTGCAGAGTTTGTGGATGAAGCGTTCCTCACCATGGTAACAAAGCGCGGTATTATCAAGCGTACACTTCTTTCCGAATACGCATATCACCGCAAAGGCGGTAAGATTGCACTTAACCTCGACGAGGGTGACGAGCTTGTATTTGTTAAGCTTACTACCGGCGAAACCGAGCTTGTTATCGCAACTCACGACGGTAATGCAGTCCGCTTTGACGAAAACGAAGCACGCGCAATGGGACGCACCGCGCGCGGCGTAATAGGTATAAGAGTAGCCGATGATGACTACGTTTGCGGCGTTGCACTTGTTGAAGAGGGCAAGAAGCTTGTAACCATTACCGAAAACGGCTACGGCAAACTCTCCGAGTTTGACGAGTTCCGTCTTATGAAGAACCGCGGCGGCAAGGGCGTTGCGGCGCATAAGATTACCGACAAGACGGGTAAGCTTACATCTATTGCGACAGTTGATGAAAATGACGACCTCATGCTTATCACAAACGAGGGTACTATTATCCGTATCCCCGTCTGCGGCATCAACACCTACTCGCGTACCGCAGGCGGCGTAATCGTAATGCGCCTTGCTGACGGTGCAAAGATTGTGAACTTTGCAAAGGTGGCAAAGGCTGACGAAAGTGAGCTTGAAGCAGTTGAGTCAGTGGAGGGCAGCACCGAAAATGAAGAAGCTTAAAATCTTTTTATGCCTTGTTTCGGTTTTGCTTGTTTCTCTGATGCTTACGGCGTGTTCGCCTAAAATCACCGTTGATGAACTTAAAAATGCACTGCCGACTCTTGTTGATGGCTCGGCAGTGCTGAATAAAATCTATTTTGGAGAGGGCTTTGCAGTTGACGGCAGCATCTCCAATGTAGAAAAAAACGGCGGCTATTTTTATTGCGATACCGAGGAAGTGGGGCTTCACTCGATACTTGAAATAAAAGAAGCAACCGAAAAGGTTTTTACCGCCGAATATGCAGCTATTCTCTATCAGGCGGCGTTTGAGGGAACCTCGAGTGATATCTCGGTTGAGGGTGCGCGCTTTATAGAAGGCGAGATGGGGCTTATGCAAAAGGCTAACGCCGATGTGTACGATATCAAGGAACGCGTTTTTGATTATAAATCTATTGAAATAATCAAGGGCGGCAGCGATAGAGTAACCATTAAGATTAACACGATTGCAAACGGTAAAAACGAGTTGATTGAAATGGTTGTTGCGCGCTACGTTGACGAGAGCGCACCAGTTGTCACAGACGAGGACGGCAAGGCTGTGCCTACGTATTATTACAGATTGGATAGCCCTACATATTGAATTAAATCACTTTAAAATCCTTTGGATTTTAAAGTGGTTGCAAAGTCGCAAGTCTCGCGGCTCGTTCACCACTCGCGACTTTTAAGGAGTTTTTTGTTCGGCGCATGTTCGCCCAAAAAACGAAATTAAATAATGTAGGGGCGATTAGCAATCGCCCGTTCAAAAATAAACAAACTTGTCATCCTGAACGCAGTGAAGGATCTGAAATTTTCGGAGAAAACGAAAATTTTCTAAAAAAGACAAGCCTGCGGCTTGCAGATTCTTCGCGTTGCTCAGAATGACAGATTTTAAGAGTAAAAAAGAGGGAAAATTCTAAACAAAGAGAGGTTTTCCATTATGGCAACAAAAAAGACAACAAAAGCAGCGGCAGAGGAAACCGCAGTTGACAAGAAAAAGGCACTTGGCACGGCACTTTCACAGATAACCAAGGACTTTGGCAAGGGCGCAATTATGAAGCTTGGTGACGGACTCGACGAAGAAATCGAGGCAGTTTCCACAGGCTCGATTTCGCTCGACCTTGCACTTGGCGTCGGCGGTATTCCCAAGGGCAGAATTGTAGAAATCTACGGCCCCGAATCTTCAGGTAAAACCACCGTTGCATTACATATCATCGCCGAGGCTCAAAAGGCAGGCGGCGAGGCGGCGTTTATCGACGCAGAGCATGCGCTTGACCCGCGCTATGCTAAAAAGCTTGGCGTAAATATCAACGATTTGCTTGTTTCCCAGCCCGATTGCGGCGAGGACGCGCTTTCAATTGCCGAGGCGCTTGCGCGCTCGGGTGCGATTGACGTTATCGTTATCGACTCGGTTGCGGCACTTGTTCCTCGTCAGGAAATTGACGGCGACATGGGTGCTTCTCACGTGGGACTTCAGGCAAGACTTATGTCGCAGGCAATGCGCAAGCTTTCGGGCGTTGTTGCAAAGAACAACTGTATCGTTGTATTCATCAACCAGCTTCGCGACAAGGTTGGCGTTGTGTACGGTAATCCCGAGGTTACAAGCGGCGGTAACGCGCTTAAATATTACGCATCCGTTCGTATTGACGTGCGCAAAAAAGAGGCTCTCAAGCAGTCCGGCGGCGAGGTTTACGGCAACCATGTAAAGTGTAAGGTTGTTAAAAATAAGGTTGCGCCCCCGTTCCGCACCGCCGAGTTTGATATCCTCTTTGGCAAGGGCATTTCCAAAATTAGTGAGATTATCGACATCGG
>JAZNOM010000049.1:0-2376 GCA_045580835.1 Eubacteriales bacterium | reverse complement strand
GCTTTACCGTACTCTATGATGGGCTTCAGACAAACGATAGCGGTACCACGTTTAGCACGTATCTAAAGCGTGACAGTGAAGGCGTATATTTCTATGCCGAGAGCGACGGCAAAATGATCGATGACAAGCTTATTTTCCTGCTTGACACCGTTGGTACTGCCACAAAGCTCAGTGCAACAACATCGCCTGACAACCTTATGTTCCGTTTCTACGGTAACTCGCACGTACAGTCTGTATATGCAGAGGGAACGAGGGGCTACCAAGAGATTGCAACGTTTAATAACGTGAAATTCTTTAAGCGTGAATATAACGGCGGCACAAAGATAGGTTTGTTCCTCCCTTACTCCGCAATAACTGAGATCGCACCCTTTGCAACTGCCGCATCGGCAGATTCTGATTTGTACGTTGCGGTTTACGGTGCCGACGCAAGCTCGGGCAAAGAGTATTTCCCGACGATTGCAGGTACTAAAATAAAATATTCCAATACTACAACCTATGCGTTATTTACTCCTTCGGGCGAAATAACTGCAAGACAGTAAAGGAGAAAAGTTTGATGAAAAAAAGAATATTAAGCCTTTTGCTTGTTTTAGTTTGTGTATGCATATTTACTTGCATTGCACTTGCGGCGGAAGAAACATTTATTAACCCTGTTGCGAACGGTGCAGACCCGTTTGTATTTAAGGATACCGACGGAACATATTACTTGTATGTTACAAGCGGCGGCAACTACGGCTACCGCGTTTACACCTCTGCAAACCTTGTAGAATGGGAATCACAGGGTTACTGCCTTAAGCCGGAAGATGTTTATATCGATCAGAACATCGTTTCCAGAACGCTTAAGAGTGACGGTACGTATTCCGATAAGGTATATCCCAATTTCTGGGCACCCGAAGTTATCAAAGACGGAGATACCTATTATATGGTATATACCGCACAGGAGCATATCGGTATTGCAACGTCCGACAGTCCGCTCGGTCCGTTTAAGAACGATGCAACCTCTTATCTGATTCCTTATGAAATCACCGGATTTGAGGACGGTGATACAGGTGCGACAGTTTCCACGTTTAAGTGTATAGACGGTCATTTCTATAGAGATGATGATGGCACGGTTTATCTCTATTTCGTTTCTAATAATGAGTTTTCTATGAATGGGGGAAGTGTTACCAAGGGCAATAATATCTGGGGCGGACCTTTTGACCTTGAAACTCTCACATTTGCAAGCGGTTATCCTCAGTTGCTCGTTAAGAACGAAAGCGAAACCGGTCAGAATTCGTATGACGGTTGGGAAAACCAAAGCAGTACAAGTTGGTTGACTCCTCATAAATATGACGGTTCGGCTGTAGCAGAAGGCCCTGAAATGCTGAAACATAACGGAAAATACTATCTTACATTTTCTCAGGATAGTTATTCGAGCCCGCAGTATTCCGTTTTTTATGTAACTGCTGACAGTCCTATGGGACCGTTTGACTCCAATGCAAAGACGCTTGCATTTATTACAGATGACCAGAGTCAATCCGATTCCACAAATCCGCACCTCTACGGTACGGCACATCATGCATTTACTACCTCTCCCGACGGAAGTCAACTTATTATGGTTTACCACGCACACCGCAGTATCAATGCTGTAGCGGAAAGACGTGTTTGTCTTGACATTGCAGGCTTTGACGAAAGCGGCAATTTCTGGGCAGGCACCGTGAACAAGGGACATCCCACCGCCACTGCCCAGCCTCTCCCGTCCGGCGGTACACTTGAGCGCAAAGAGCATCTGACAGGTGCATTTGCAAACCTTGCAACACTTCCAACCGTTTATGTTGCAAACGAAGACGGTGACGATAGTGCGGCAGGTACTGCGGCAGCTCCCTTAAAGACTATCACGGCTGCTTGTGCAAAGCTTGAAAACGGCGGCACAATCATCATTACCCAGCTTTATCAGGCAAACGGAGAGACTTCTGCTGATTATCTGGATATTCCGTCAGTTAACGGTCCTCTTATGATTAAGGGCGCAATGAAAGCTACTCCGTTGTCATTCAAGTTTATCAGCATCAATTCGGATATTTACTTTGAAAACATCTCTTTCTGGCCCGCAACGCTTTCTGACATTGCAGTTATCGAATGTAATTTTAATAATGTTGTAATGGGCGATGGCGTAAGCTGTATTTCTCAGCCTACAAGAAAGACCTTCCCGTATCTTGTCGGCGGTAATTGGTGGTCAAATAACACTTCCGGCGTATATAGTAACTTTAACTATTCAAAAAATGCAGATGTTACGTCTGATAAGGAGTTTTCGCTTACTGTTTATAGCGGAACCTGGTCGATGGCAACCGAAAACAGTGTCAGAAGCACTTTGGCTATAAATGCGACTGCTCAAAACGGCAC
>JAZNOM010000048.1:0-117699 GCA_045580835.1 Eubacteriales bacterium | reverse complement strand
CTTTTTGACGCAAACGCGCTTGACTTTGACGACATCATCATGCTTACCGTTAAGCTTTTTGAAGAGAACCCCGATATCCTCGAATATTATCAATCAAAGTTTAAATATGTTTGCGTCGATGAGTATCAGGATACAAACTTTGCACAATTCCGTTTGACCGAACTCATTTCGGGTAAGTTTAAAAATATAATGGTTGTTGGCGATGACGACCAAAGTATCTATAAATTCCGCGGTGCTACTATTGAAAATATTTTAAACTTTGACCGTACATATCCCAAAGCAAAGGTAATAAAGCTTGAACAAAATTACCGCTCAACAAAGAAAATTCTTGACGCGGCAAATGCGGTTATCAGTAACAACTTCGGCAGAAAAGGCAAGACTCTTTGGACTGCCGGTGAAGAGGGCTCAAAAATTACCGTTACAGTTGCAAGCAATCAGAATGACGAAGCACGCTTAATTGTTAACAAAGTAATTGAACTTGCTGCAAAAGGCAGAAAATACAGTGATTGCGCGGTGCTTTACCGTATGAATGCTCAATCGCAGGCACTTGAAAGTGCCTTTGCAAAAAGTGGCTTGCCGTACAGAGTTCTGGGAGGGCTTCGCTTCTTTGACAGAAAAGAAATTAAAGATGTCCTCGCATATCTCTTCCTTGCGGCAAATCACTCCGATGATTTGCGCCTTACCAGAATTGTAAACGAGCCCAAGCGTAAAATCGGCACCACTACAATGGATGCTGTTAGTGATATCGCCAAGGAACTCGGTGTCTCTTATTTTGATGTAATGCGCAACAGCTCGAGTTATGTTGCACTTTCAAAATCTGCTCCAAAGCTTGTAGCGTTTTGCAATATAATCGAGGAGTTGACCTCGCTTTCCACGGAGTTGCCGCTTCATCATTTCGTTGAGCGCGTAATTACCACAACCGGATATAAACAAATGCTTGTTGACGAGGGAGAAGAATCGGAAGACAGACTCAAAAACCTTGAAGAACTTGTGTCAATGGCTGCGGATTTTGCCGAGCGCGCCGACGAGCCTACGCTTGTTAGCTTTCTTGAGGAAATCTCGCTTGTTGCGGATGTAGACAAGTACGATGAAAACGCTGATGCGGTGGTAATGATGACGATGCATTCTGCAAAGGGACTTGAATTTCCTGTAGTTTTTGTTCCCGGCATGGAGGAAGGCGTTTTTCCGGGGCTTCAATCGGTGACAAATCCTGCGGATATGGAAGAAGAACGCAGACTCGCATATGTTGCAATTACCAGAGCGCGCGAAGAGCTTTATCTTTACAGAGCGCGCGAACGTATGACGTACGGACGCACGCAGTATAATCCCGAATCACAGTTTATAAAGGAAATACCTGAAAACTTGCGCTTGACTATAGGCGATTACACAAAAAAGGTTGCTCCTGCAAAAGAAACAAGCAATGTTTCTGCAAACTCATATGCAACGAAGTTCGGCGGTATAAAGCAGACACAAAACAATGCACCAAAGGCGTTGCTCTCTGCCGGTGACCAAGTAAAACATCCGATGTTTGGCAAAGGCTTGGTTCTTTCTGCCACCAAAATGGGAGCGGATACGCTTTATGAGGTTGCATTTGACACCGTCGGTACAAAGAAACTTATGGCCACTTTTGCCAAACTTACTAAAATTTAAAGGACTGATAATATGAAGTCAAAATCTGCTTTTGTTTGCACTGAATGTGAATACAGAAGTTTAAAATGGCTGGGAAAATGTCCGTCGTGCGGTACATGGAACTCGCTTGAAGAAGTTGTTGAGGAGGAAGCGGTGACCACTTCTCAAAAGCGCGGTGCAACTCGCCGAAATCCTCCTATATTGCTTGACGAATACGATATGCCCGAGTATATGCGCTATGAAACAGGCTATGGTGAACTTGACCGTGTACTCGGCGGCGGACTTGTTCACGGTTCTGTTGTGCTTATCAGCGGTGAACCCGGTATAGGCAAGTCTACCTTGCTTATGCAGATTTGCAACATTCTCGCAGAGAATCGTACGGTTTTATATGTATCAGGTGAGGAATCATGCGGGCAGCTTAAACTGCGTGCTAAAAGACTTTCAGTCAAATCTGACAAACTTTATCTGCTCACCGAAACCAATATTGATGTGATACTATCCGAGTGCGATAAACTCGCTCCTGATGTACTTATAATCGACTCTATACAGACCGTTTACTCCGACCGTTTTACAAGTGCCCCCGGCAGTATTACCCAAGTAAAAGAGGGGGCGCTTGCATGCATTACCAAAGCTAAAAGCAACGGTCTTTCGGTTATTTTAGTCGGTCATGTCAACAAAGAAGGCGGCATTTCCGGTCCTAAAGTGCTTGAGCATATGGTAGACGCGGTGTTGTATTTTGAAGGTGAGCGCCGTCAATCCTACAGAATTATCCGCGCAATTAAAAACCGCTTTGGCTCAACTAATGAAATTGGCGTTTTTGAAATGACCGATTCAGGGCTTTCGCAAGTAGAAAACCCGTCCGAAGCGATGCTATCTGACCGACCTAAAAACGTTTCGGGCAACTGTGCGGTATGTGTAATGGAGGGAACAAGACCTATCATTGCAGAGGTTCAGGCACTTGTTACATCCACGCCGTTTTCTGCTCCGCGCCGCACGGCAAACGGCATTGACTACAACCGCATGTGCCTTATAATCGCCGTGCTTGAAAAACGGCTTGGGCTTAAATTTTATCAAAACGATGTCTATCTGAATGTAACCGGAGGTCTGCGACTTGACGAGCCGTCTGCTGACCTTGCAATTGCACTTGCATTGATTTCAGGTATAACCGACCGCGCCTTGCCGGACGATTTAATCGCTTTTGGTGAAATTGGTCTTTCAGGCGAATGCCGCGCAGTGTCTCATTTCGATTATAGGGTTAAAGAAGCGGCTCGCCTTGGATTTAACAGCATAGTTTTCCCAAAGAAGAATTCTAAAAAAATCCCGCAAACTAGTGCGAAAATGATTGACGTTTCAAATCTTTACGATACTTTAAAGCTTTTAAAAGACACAAGTAAACAAGAGGTATAACAAATGCAACCGGAGATTTTAAGTCGAATTTCTGTAATTGTTCCGTCGCTTAATCCCGACGAAAAATTAAAAAATACAATAAATTCGCTTTTAGAAGTCGGTTTTACCGATATTATCTGCGTAAATGACGGAAGTAGGGAAGACTGTATTTGTAATTTTCCCGAGCCTTCCGAAAACATCACTCTTTTAAAGCATGATGTAAATAAAGGTAAAGGTGCGGCATTAAAAACCGCTTTTTCATACATTTTAAAAAAACGCCATGACTCTATCGGCGCTATTACGGTTGACGGCGATGGTCAGCACGCTGCAAAAGATGTTTTAAACTGTGCTATACAAATGGTTACCGAGGCGGATAAAATTATTCTCGGATGCCGTGATTTTTCAAAAGACAACGTACCGCAGCGAAGCAAATTTGGCAACAAGATTACTTCTTTCGTTTTCAAAATACTTTGCGGTATGAAAATCTCGGATACGCAAACCGGTTTACGCGCTTTTCCTGCAAAGTATTATACTGACATGCTTGAGGTTTCGGGCGATAGATTCGAATATGAAACAAATATGTTGCTAGAAATGAAGGCACGTAAGATTCCGTATGGGGAAGTGAAGATTGATACTGTCTATATTGAAGAAAACAAAACCTCGCACTTCCGACCGTTTAAGGATTCGTTCCGTATTTATTCTTTAATTTTCAAATTTACTCTCGGACAGTTTTTTAAATATCTGCTCGGTTCAGCATTATCTTTTATAATTGATTATGCTTTGGTATACCTTTTATTGCTTTTATCGGCAAAACTATTTGATGTTGATTTTGAAAACAAAACTGCAGCTGCGTCTGTAGCTACGTTTGTGTCATGTGCTGTTGCGCGAGTATTTTCGTCGCTTGTAAACTATACCTTTAACCGAAAAGCAGTTTTCCCAAGTGACATGCCTTTGAAAAAATCTATTGTTAGATACTATTGTTTAGCAATTCCCGTGCTTATCATTTCAGCCACTTTAACCACAGTGTTTGAAAACTTGCCTGTTGTAAACAGCGCACTGTTGATAGTTGTTTTAAAATTTGTTATTGATATGTTTTTGTTTATTGTAAACTATTTTATACAGAAAAAATGGGTGTTTACAAGCAAATAATTCTTGAAAGGAAGAAAAAATGCCACTACCAAACAATAACAGCGGCAAAGGATCTCTTCGCAGAGCAGTAAAAAGTCCCGAGGATTTGTCGCCGATTAAAAGCTTGCCTAGCATGCCTGCAACCAATACTAAAAAACGCAAAGCTAAAAAGCAATCTAATGCAGGAAAATATATTGGAAGAGTATTTATCACTCTTGGCATTGTGATTGCGCTTTTAGTTTATGTCGTATTCTCTTTGGTTTCAACAATTGCAACCGGTCCGAGCGTTACAATGCGCGACCAGCTTGTCCTTATGGCAATGCAGGCAAGTGCGACAAAATGGGTGCCGGGGCTTTTTTTACCTGCTGAAACTGTTGAGAAAATTGTCGCAGACAGTAAAAAAATCAGCACCGAGGTTATCGCGCTTGACGATTATGTAAATCCAAGTAACGATAATAATACTGCAAATACCGTAGACCAATGGGAAAAAGCTATTGACGGCATGCTTTTTGAAACTATCAACGGCAAAACATACAAAGCATATGTTTTGCTCGTAAAAGACCCTTCGCGTGTGTATGTAGGCACTTCCAGTGACTACAAGAGTCGCAAACCCGGCATGGATGTATTTAACATCGCTAAAAAGTATAATGCAATTGCCGCAATCAATGGCGGTGAATTCAGCGATCCCGGCGGAATTGGTGACGGCAGTGCCCCTCTTGGAATTACATATTCAGAGGGCAACCTTATGTGGAACGACGGGTACACTAATCGCACATTTATCGGGATTGATAAAAACGATAAACTTGTGGTTTCGGAGGGAATGACAAAATCGCAGGCGGAAACGCTTGAAATACGCGACGGTGTGTGCTTCCAGACAGGAAATGTACTTATCACAAATGACAGCGGCGAACTGACACTTCACCGTGCTGACAGCAATACCGGTACTGCACAGCGTACGGCAATCGGACAAAGAGCAGATGGAACGATGATTTTGCTTGTTACCGACGGACGTACTGCTTCAAGTATCGGAGCAACTCACAACGATGTTATTGATATTATGGTTAGCTACGGTGCGGTAACCGCAGGTATGCTCGACGGCGGCTCATCCTCGATGATGTATTATGAAAACTATTTTGAAAAGTACGGTTATGACGAAAGCAGTCTTGACCAATATCAATTGAGAGGTCTTGTTAATAAGTATAAAGCATTTACCAAACCTCGCTCAATTCCCACATATTTTATTGTAGGAGGAGAGAAGTGATGAAAAAGAAACAATTTCCCGTATTTTATATATGTTTAATCGTAGTAGTTGCGCTAACGGTAATTGCAACACAAATTGGAAAATCTTATTTAAAGGATATTCTTGCTGAATATGAAGATTCACAATACAAATATGTCGCTGAAGACTTTTTTGAAAGTAACTTCAATAATGGTAACGGCGAAACTCTTGCAACATTATTTGAATCGCAGATACCAAGATTTGAAACTAAAGAGAGCTTTGCAAGATATTTATCAAAAATAACAGAAGGCAAGAGCTTTAAACTGCAATTAACAACTATCGGACTTGGCGAAGAAAAACTATATAATGTTATATGCGATGATGTTAAATTTGCAACGTTTTCACTTGAAAAATCAGGTGAAAAAAGCAAACACGGATTTGACCTTTTTAGACCTTCGGCACCTGAATTTAACGAGAAACTCTTTAATTCTTTCTCAATAGAAATTCCGGTTGGATATATTTTAAAACTCAATGGTAATCTTGTCGATGACTCTTATTGCCTTGGCGATAGAATCCCGACAAAATCGCATGAGTTTATGCCGGAAGGTATTGAAGGAATTACATATACCACTTATTCATTTGACGAACTATGCATTGACCCCCATTTTGAGGTGTTGTCAAAAGCGGAAAAGCCTTGCGCGATTTCTGTAAAAGACAATGGCGTTTATTTTGCAGATATTGTTTATAACGAAGAACTTGCAAATGAGTTTTCAGAATATGTAATTGAAGCTACAAAGGCATATGCCTGCTATATGCAAAAAGATGCCTATTTTGGCAAAGTTTCCAAATACCTTGATTCTTCTTCGCCGCTTTACACAAATTTGAAAACCTCACCAAATTGGATGGTAATTGACCATCAAGGTTATGATTTTGAAGATGCAGTTGCCGGTGAGTTTTATGAGTACGGCGAAGGTGTTTTCTCGTGCCGTGTAACACTTGTTCATGTGCTTAAATATCCTCGTCTTGAGGACTTTAGAGATACCATAGATATGACTTGGTATTTAAGAGAAGTTAATGGCAAGTATCTTATTTACAATTCATATACAAATTAATAAAAAGGGCTGCAATGCAGCCCTTTTTATTAGCAAAAAATCTCATGCATTTATAAGCTTTCATTGCTAAAACTATTAGCGTGACAGTCACAAAAGGAAAAATCAATATGACGGTAAAGAATTTTTCCAAAGTCTTGCTGGCCTTTGTTTTAATACTGACCTTTTCTGTACAATCGTTTGCAGTAAATGAAGTGAGTTGGTATTTTAAAAAGAACAGTGAGCATAAGCAACCGGCACTTGACGATAATCTGAAGTTCATTAACAATTACAGTTGCTATTACTTGGACAAAAAACATGGCGATGACGATAAAGAAAAGGTTATATATTTAACCTTTGACGCAGGATATGAGAACGGGAATATAGAAAAGATACTTGATGTATTGAAAGAGAAGAATGTTCATGGCGCGTTTTTTGTACTTGGTCACTTAATTGAAAAGAATACAGATCTTGTTAAACGCATGGTAGATGAAGGGCATCTTGTGTGTAATCATACGATGTCGCACAAAAACATGGCTAAAATCAAGGATGTTACCGAGTTTAAAGATGAACTGATAAAACTTGAAAAACTGTACGCTGATAAAATAGGCGGCGAAATGCCAAAGTTTTATCGCCCTCCGGAGGGGCGTTTTACGGAAGATAATTTAAAAATTCTGGAGGAGATGGGATACAAAACTGTTTTATGGAGTTTTGCGTATGCCGATTGGGACAACAACAAACAGTTGTCACCGGCGAGTGCTACCGAAAAACTCATAAACGGTACCCACAACGGTGAGATTTTATTACTTCACCCCACATCAAAGACAAACGCTGATATTTTGAGTAAACTTATAGATGTTTGGACGGAGATGGGATACAGATTTGGTACACTAAATGAATTATAGTCATTTCACCACCGCTTTTTTGCGGTGGTGTTTTTGTAATACTTTAAAGACAAGCTTCATACAAATTAAGTATAGGTTTAAAAATGCGAGGAATTCTCATGGATATAACGCTTGTCTATAGGGTAATCGGTGTAGGAATAATAGTTATGTTTTCGGGGCTTGTGCTTGACAGAGCGGATAGAAAAGAGCAGTCAATGCTTATATCGGTCTCCGGTATAATAACAGTGCTTTTAATGCTTACAGACAAGCTTTCCGAGCTTTTTGAAAAAATCAAATTTATATTTGGAATATGACAGAGTTTATCGGATTATGCGCGCTGGCGGCGGTTTGCAGCTCGGCGATTTTATTAATATCCAAAGGAGAAAAAGAGCTATCAGTTCTGATTTCTTCGGTTATGTACATACTTGTTATGATATATGTCATTTCGCGTGCAGGTGAGCTGTTTAAGGTGCTGCGGGAGCAGTTCGACTTTGAATTGAATTTTCCAAGTGCAGACATTTTATTAAAAGTTGGAGGAATTGCGCTCATTTCTACTGTAGCTTCTTCGATATGCGACGGTACAGGACAAAAAGGCGTGTCTTGTGCAATTGAGGTTTTTGCGGTTATAGAAATTATTACATTGTCAATGCCTTTAATTCTTGATTTGTTTTCAAAAATCTTTACTCTTTTTGGTGAATAACATGGATATTGAGTATTCGGACATAATTTCAGAAATTGAAAAACAAATTGAAACTGAAAAAGCAAAATCTATTTTAGACGAGTTTCTAAACTCTCCACCTTCAACCGATACACCTTTTGAAACGCTTTTTTCGATACTGAAATTTGGTTTTACGGATGTTTTTCCTTTTAAATATATATATATAACACTTATAATCGCTATTGTTATTTTCATATTGCTAAACTTATATAAAAAGTCAAACGCTTTAAATGCTTTAAAGTATATAGTTACTCTCTCGGTGATTATGGCGACCGTTTTGCCGTCATATAAGCTTATAAGTAATGCAGTGGCGTATATGAAAGATATCTCGACTTTTTTGGGTGTGATTTCACCAACAATTGGTATCTTAACGGCGGGAGGAGGAAATATTGCAGCAGCAAAGATGCAGGCTGCTTTCTTTTCATTTCTGCTTGGAAGCAGTCAGATTATACTAAATAAAGCAGTGCCTGTGATACTTGCGGTAATGTTTGGTATAGCAATAATTGATGCTTTTTCGGGTGAAGGCAAACTGTCCTCTCTTTCAAACTTTTTAAAAAACTGCGTTTTCGGATTTTTTGCTATTTCGGTTTCACTTTTCTACATAGTTATCAGTGTGTACGGACAAGCAGCTAATGGCGCAGATACATTATCGGCGCGCTCTCTGCGTTTACTAATAGGAAATGCAATACCTATTATAGGCGGAACGGTAGCTGAATCTTTAAAATTTGTCGCAAGCGGCATTATCGGTATAAAAAACACGGTGGGGATTTCTGCAGTAGTTTTTATTTTAGCTTTATTTTTGCCAATTCTGGTATTTCTGTGGGGGAGCGGAATAATGTTAAACCTAGCATCATTTTTTTGTGATTATTTCAATATCCATGAACTGAAAAGCCTTATTTTACATATTAAGTGCACCTTTGATTTTTCACTAGCTGCTTTTTCTGCGATAACTGTTGCTGCTTTGCTGAATATAAGTGTATTCATTGGTACGCTGCCGGTGGTTGCTGCATAATGAACACAGCTATTATTTCCTGTGCTTTAATCGCATTTGTCGGTGCTGTAATTAAGCTTATTGTTGACAGTTCCGGTAGGGAACAAGTTTCAAAGGCGATTAGCAATGTTATTGGTATTATCTTGCTTGTTACTTTTGCTCAAATTGTATTTTCTAAAGATGCACCTGTACTATCTTTTAAGCAGGATGCGACTAACTATGACGAAGCCCGTGATAGCTTTATCGCAAGCGCAATTGAGGGAGCGGAAACCGAAATTGAAAAGCAAATTTGCGATGAATTGACGCGGAATTTTAACATATCTCCCAAGAAATGCGAAATTGAAATCAATAACGAAACATTAGATATTATAAGTGCTGAAATTGCGTTTGACCGCGATGAATTTTTAATCAGTACCTATGAAGTGCGAAATTACATAAAAATAAAATTTGAAATTGATGCAGAGGTTTTCTTTATATGAACGCTTCGGTTAAAAAGCTTGCAGAAAGTAAGTGGTTTGTGCCATGTATTATATTTATTATGCTTTTGCTGGCGCTTTCTTCTTTAATTGAGGATAGGGATAAACCAGATAATCTGTCCCTTACAACAGAAAAACAGCTTGAAGAGATGTGCAACGCAGTAGAAGGAGTAAAAAATGCCAAAGTTATGATTACATATGAGGCGGTTGAAGCGGCATCGTTTTTTGAAAGCAGTGATAAAATTCGCAGAATTCAAGGCATAGCAATAGTATGCGAAGGAGGAAGTGCCCCTGATGTACAGCTCAAGTTACATTGCATGTTAAAGGCTTTATTTGGTGTTTCCAGCACGCAAATCACCGTTTCCGAAAGAAACGCCACGATTATGTCATAAATACAGAAAAACAAAAATATATTTATACAGAATAAAATACTCAATTTGAGGAGGCACATATGAAAAAACTTAATTTCGACTTCAAAAAAGCCGGCACTGTCATAAAAGACACCTTCAAAAAAATCGGCAAAAAGAATTTGGTTGTTTTCTTGGCTATTTTGGTAATCGGAGGAGCGGTTTATGTAAACTACTTATTGTTTAACGATCCGATTGATACAATCGGTTACGGTGAAAACAATATGGAGGATACATATAATGTTGGTGCGCCGAGCGGTGACACCGTTGTGGAGACCAAAAAAGATGATGATGCATATTTTTCAACAACAGTTTTAAGCAGACAGAAAGCGCGCGATGAGGCACTTGGTGTTCTTAAAACGGTTGTCGAAAGCAACGAGGCGCTCGAGGAAACAAAAACACAGGCGTTTGCAGATATATCACAGATTGCAAAAGATATAGAGAGTGAAGCAAATATTGAAACCTTAATTGAAGCAAAAGGCTTTTCAGATTGCGTTGCTGTAGTCAGTGGCGGAACAGCAAATATAGTTGTAAAATGTGAAGGCTTACTTGCAAATGACATTGCACAAATTAATGAAATTGTATACGAGCAATCGGGTATTTTACCGGTCGATGTTAGGATAGTAGAACGCTCCAAATAAAATAAGCGACGGCAGTGCCGTCGCTTATTTTATTTTTACATTGATGTGGTAGATGCTTTAGCTTCAAAAGAATGGCAGTCAGTGCACTGTGTTACAGTAGGGTTTTCTTCGTGAGTAACAACCTTGATCTTCTCAAGAGAGCAATAATTCTTGTCGCAGCAATGGTGCTTACACTGGTTTACTGTGCATTCAATGCTCATATTTGCGTTGTGATTGTTGTCCATAATACACTAAAATCCTTCCCAAATATAAAATTCTAAATTAAGCAATTGGCTTAATCAAGTGTATTATGTACAAATACAAAATCTTTTATTCGTCGCCGCCAAGGAGTGCGTCTAACCAATTTCCGATAACGCGTGATATTATTCCGCTTACACCTTCTATGGTGCTTGTATTTACTGCTATGAGGTTTGGTGATTTTTGATTTACCCATCGCATTTCGGTTTTCAGAGAAGAGAATAGCATATCCTTTGTTTGAGGAGTAAATGTAAACTTGTCAGAACAAAGATAAATTGTGTCAGGATCATATGCTACTGCAACTGTTTTCAGCAAATCAAGCACAGGCGAAAAAACGTCTGTTGTGTCTATAGCATCTCTCATAAAGTTTGCATATGTAAGCCCGGGGGTATACGGTAAATCACCGAGTCTGCCGGCCAAGTTACAGGCACCCGTAATGTACGCACCGTGGTCGCATGTTGTACATTCGATACTGTCACCAACCGAAAGGCAACATATAGTTCTGTCATTGTAATCCTTGTTGCTTTCGATAAGTCCACCTGCGCATAGTCTGTTAGCATTGTCGATAACGATATTATCCTGTTTAAAGATTTTTGAAATATTGTGCATAAGCTTTAGTGAAGAAAGCTCGGGTACCATAGAAGACACTATACGGTCGTTTTCGGCATCATAAACTCCCGATACAGAAACACCGATGCCAAGTGCCTTGCGATTCTTATATCTTGACTTTAAAACTTCAAGAGTACTCTTTAAAAAGCTTACGAATTCATTTGCAATGTACATTGGGGAATCAGAGCATCTGTATTCAATTTTTTCAATTATATTACCTTCAAGGTCAGTGATATAGAACTTAAATACCCGCGAAGCGATTTCAAAAATAGGAATAAGCCAATCGTGCCTTATTCGGAATACTTCAGCGCGCCTACCTGCTTTTTGCGAAATGCTTTTTCCGTGCATAATAATTCCGCCCGCACCGAGTACGCTCACAAGCTTACCGGCGGTCATTAAACTAAGTCCCGTGTCTTCGGAAATTTCAAGCTTTGTAATATGTTTTTTACGGGCAATGGCCTCAAGCACAAGCCGTGCGTTTTCCCGTCTGATTGATTTTAGTGAAAGTCTTGGCATTATTTTACCTCATAGTTTTTAAACTCTATATAAAAAAATTATACTGCTTTTCATAGCCTTTGTCAATTAATTCTATATTTTCCCTAATGCAGTTTTGCATACCTCAAAATACATGAGTCAATACTTCTATCGTAAGAATTTTCATAGGAGTTTGCCATGTATTTCGGTAAAGTTGAAATATGCGGTGTTAATACCGCAAAACTGAAAAATTTAACTGATGAGGAGAAAAAGGAACTATTAAAACGCTCTAAAAATGGAGACAGCATGGCGCGAAGCGAACTGATTGACGGTAATTTAAGGCTTGTATTAAGTATCATTCAAAGATTTATCAACAGAAAAGAAAACATGGACGATTTGTTTCAAGTCGGTTGTATAGGGCTTATCAAGGCAATTGACAATTTTAATATTGAGTTGGATGTAAAGTTTTCAACTTATGCGGTTCCCATGATTATAGGGGAGATACGAAGGTATTTACGGGACAATAATTCTATACGAGTTAGCCGCTCGATACGCGACCTTGCATACAAATCACTGCAAGCCAAAGAACTACTGACAAAAACATTGCTACGGGAGCCGACCATTGAAGAAATTGCAAGGGAAGTTGGGGAAGCCGAAGAAACGGTATCGCGTGCAATGGAAGCGATTGTTGAACCGGTTTCGCTTTACGATTCGGTATTTAATGACGGCGGTGATTCTATATACGTTATTGACCAGATAAGCGACCACAATGTAGACGATGAGCTATGGCTTGAAGATATTGCTTTAAGAGAGGCAATGAAAAAGCTCAATAAAAGGGAAAAGAGAATAATAGGTATGCGCTTTTTTAACGGGAAAACACAAATGGAAATAGCAGAAGAAATCGGCATTTCACAAGCACAGGTTTCGCGCCTTGAAAAAGGGGCACTTGAAAGAATCAAAAAGCAAATAAATTAAAATGGGTTCTTAAGAACCCATTTTAATTAAGCTATTCTTTCCATTTCTTCGAGCATATTACCAATATATATGCCATATCCGGTAGTAGGGTCATTTATCATAACATGGGTAATGGCACCGACTATTTTTCCGTTTTGCATAATAGGACTGCCGCTCATGCCTTGCACTATGCCACCGGTTTTTGACAGTAATTCTTCATCCGTAACCTTTACAACATAGTTTTTGGTTTTTGCGGCTGCTCCTTTGTGAATTTCTACTATTTCAATGCCATATTCGCGGCGCTCATTATCGTCCAGAGTGCATAGAATTGTTGCTTCTCCCGTTTTTACTTCTTCAGGTGTTGCAACTTCTGTTTTTGTGTTCAGCAATTCCGATTTTTCGGTAAATACTCCGTAAACACCAACTTCTGTATTTGAAAGCAATTTGCCGCATTTTTCTGTTTCAATTATGCCGCGCAGTTCGCCCGGAGCACCGCATTTTCCCATGTTTATACTGCTGATTGTCACATCGCTGATATACCCGTTTTTGATTTTTAAAATCTCTCCGCTTTGCGCATCGCATATACCGTGACCAAGTCCTGCAAAGGTAAGCGTATCATCCTTTATAAAAGTAACTGTGCCTATACCGGCAGACGAATCTTTAAGCATTACACCAAGCTGTTTTTCTCCGGTTAGGTCACTGATTTTTGGAAGTAATGCAACTTTTATTTCTTTCCCGCCGCGTTCTACCACCAAATTCAGTGCGTCCGCCTTGGAAGATTGCACAGTGCTGACAACATCATATGAAGACAAAATCTCGATACCGTTAATAGTTTTAATTACATCGTTTACCGCAAGTCCTGCCTCTTCCGCAGGGCAAACTGTTTTTCCGCCTGACACAAACGGATTGGTTTTAATAACCGTCACTTCTCCCGCCTCAAAGCGAACTCCAAACGGCATGCCGCCTACATAAACCTCTTCGGCTGTTGCCGAGATTGTCACAATAAGCAGCAAAGAAATTATCAAACAAAATAATCCTAGTCTTTTTTTACATTTGTTCATAACTAATTCCTTTCGCGGCGTCGGAACGATTTATATTCCGATTTCGCTCGTGATTAATTTGCGCAAAGCAGCGAACGTTTATGAATTGCAATTTTATATACAAAAGTTAATTTTTTAAAATTATAAAAACAAAAGAGCCCCAACGGGCTCTTTTGTCAAATTACTTAATTTCAACGGTAACCTTTTTATCCACAGCGGTAGCGGCAGCCTTCATAACGGTGCGAAGCGCTTTAGCGATTCTGCCATGTCTGCCGATGACCTTACCCATGTCGTCGGGAGCAACGCTCAAAGTGAGAAGAACTTCGCCGTCTTCCGACTCGGTTTCCGTAACCGATACGCTATCAGGAGTTTCCACGATAGCCTTTGCCATGTCGGTCAACACATCTTTCAATAAAATCATTCAGAGGCCACCGAAATTATTTTACGATACCGCTCTTCTTAAGAAGCGCTTTAACGGTGTCGGTAGGCTGTGCGCCACTCTTAAGCCACTTGTCAGCCTTTTCAGCGTCGATCTTGATTTCAGCGGGCTCGGTGAGGGGGTTATAGTAACCGATTTCTTCAACGAACTTGCCGTCTCTGGGATCGCGAGAGTCTGCAACGATTACACGGTAGAAGGGAGCCTTCTTTGCGCCCATTCTTCTAAGTCTGATTTTAACTGCCATTGATTTGTCCTCCAAAATATATAAATAAAATTGTTTTTATAAAAATCCGTTAAAACGGCATTTTCATCTTTTTACCAAACATGCGGCTCATCTGCTTTTGATTGCCGGTGAACTGCTTCATCAGTTTTTTCATCTGGTCAAACTGCTTTAAAATCTTGTTTATCTCTTCAACAGAGGTGCCGCTGCCGGCTGCAATACGCTTTTTGCGCGAGAAGTCAAGAATTTCAGGCTTTGTGCGTTCTTTCTTGGTCATTGAAAGAATGATAGCTTCCATATGCGCAAGTGCCTTCTCGTCGATTTTTGCATCCTTGAGCGCGCCGGGCTTTACCCCCGGCATCATAGAAAGCATTTGCTCAAGCGAGCCCATGTTTTTGAGCTGCGCCATCTGTTCGAGATAATCGTCAAGAGTGAAAGTAGACTCGCGGAACTTCTTTTCAAGTTCAGCAGCCTTCTTTTCATCGTAGGCTTGCTCGGCTTTTTCGATAAGAGTAAGTACGTCACCCATACCGAGGATACGCGAAGCAAGTCTGTCGGGGTGGAAAGGCTCAATAGTGTCAAGTTTTTCTCCCACACCGATAAATTTAATAGGCTTACCGGTAATATGTCTTATCGAAAGGGCAGCACCGCCTCGGGTATCGCCGTCCATTTTTGTAAGCACAACGCCGGTAATGTCGAGAAGCTCGTTAAAATGCTCTGCAACGTTAACGGCATCCTGACCGAGCATTGCATCGGCTACAAGCAGAATTTCGGTAGGCGAAACCGCTTCTTTGATGTTGCGAAGCTCGTTCATAAGTTCTTCATCTATGTGAAGACGGCCTGCGGTATCAATAAATACCATATCGTGACCGTTTTTCTTTGCATGGGCAACGCCAGCCTTTGCGATTTCAACAGGGGAAATATTTGTTCCCATGCTGAATACGGGAATTCCAAGCTGCTCACCGACAACCTCAAGTTGTTTGATAGCAGCAGGACGGTAAACGTCGCAAGCTACAAGCAACGGATTCTTGCTTTTCTTTTTGTAATACGAAGCAAGCTTACCGCTGTGAGTTGTTTTACCCGCACCCTGAAGGCCAACCATCATAATGACGGTAGGGGGGGCGGAAGCAATTTCAAGCTTTGAATTTTCAGAGCCCATAAGGGCTATAAGCTCTTCGTGCACGATTTTTATAACCTGCTGTGCAGGGAGCAGACTTTCAAGCACCTCTGCGCCGACTGCGCGTTCGGTAACCGTCTTTACAAAGTCTTTTACAACTTTAAAGTTAACGTCGGCTTCAAGTAATGCAATCTTGACCTCACGCATACCTTCCTTGATATCCGCTTCGGTAAGCTTACCTTTATTTTTAAAGCGTTTAAAGGCGTTTGAAAGTTTTTCACTTAAACTTTGAAACATTATTTTTCTCCAATAAACTCTATGGTGCGTATTTTTTCTATTTCCGCACTGAGAAGTTCGGTAATTTCATCTTTTGGTGCGTCTTTTTCAATCATTGCGCTTACCGCCAAAAGATTGTCTGCAATAGAATTATATACACTCTCAAGCGTTACAAAGTGATTTGCAAGACCAAGCTTGGTTTCGAGAAAGAGAAGCTCATCCTCGGCTTTTTTGATGACATGGCGTACACCTTGGCGTGTAAGCCCGTTGCTTTCGGCGATTTCGGCAAGTGAGAGGTCTTCATTATAGTACAAATCAAGAATCTCACGTTGCTTTTCGCTTAAAACATCGCCATAAAAGTCAAGCAAAAAGGAAATGTTCATATTCTTTTCAAACATTTCTATCGCCTCTTTTCTAGGTGTAAAGCAAAACACTTTAGAGAGTATAGCATAACGAGGTTGATTTGTCAAGTGCTTTTTGAAAAAATAGCGGAGCAATTTGCTCCGCTATTTTTATTTAGCATTCATTTTGAGATAAGCATTAATAAAGCCGTCGATTTCGCCGTCCATTACCGCACCGATATTGCCGTCTTCATAGCCGGTTCGGGTATCTTTTGCAAGTGTGTAGGGCATAAATACATATGAACGAATCTGTGATCCCCATTCGATATTGGTTTTGTTACCCTGAATGTCCTCAATGCGCTCTAGCTTTTCACGAGCCTTAATCTCCATAAGCTTGGAAATAAGCATTTTCATTGCGGTTTCCTTGTTCTGAAGCTGGCTTCGCTCGGTCTGGCATCCTACAACGATACCGGTAGGCTTGTGGAGAATACGGATAGCGGAGTCGGTTTTGTTGACATGCTGACCGCCTGCGCCGCTTGAACGGTGAGCAGTAACTTCAATATCTTCATCGCGGATTTCAATCTTACCGTCATCCTTGAACTCGGGCATAACTTCTACAGATGCAAATGAAGTATGTCTACGTCCCGAAGAGTCAAACGGGGAAACGCGCACAAGGCGGTGAACGCCGTTTTCGCTCTTGAGATAACCGTAAGCGTTTGTACCGGAAATCATAATTGTCGCACTCTTGATGCCGGCTTCTTCGCCGTCAAGCCAGTCAATAAGCTTTACATCGTACCCATGCTTTTCACCCCAACGGGTATACATTCTGTAAAGCATAAGCGCCCAGTCCTGTGCCTCGGTGCCGCCTGCGCCGGGATGGAATGAGAGAATTGCATTGTAAGAGTCATATTCTCCTGAAAGCAAAAGCTCCAGGCGCATGCGCTCCTCATTTTTAACAATATCTTCAAGCTCGCCCTGTACTTCTTCAACACATGACTCATCGTTTTCTTCAATTGCCATTTCTGCAAGGGTAATCGCATCTTCAAGTTTTTGAGCAAGTTTGTCATAAGCTTCAATCTTATCTTTAAGCTGCTTAACCTGTTGAAGAATTTTGCTGGAGTTTTCCTGGTCATTCCAAAAATCTTCTGCGTAGGTTTGCTTTTCAAGTTCAGCCGCTTCTTCGCGAATTTCGTCAATACGAAGAGCGCTTCCAAGCTCTTTAACTTTTCCGCGCTGTTCAAGTAAACTGTATTTTGCCTCTTCAAGTGCTACTATCACCGGTAGTACCTCCGAAAAAATTCATTAACTGAATGATTATATCATATTTTAAACAGCTTTTGCAATAGTTTATCTTGACTTTTTAAAAATAGGGATATATAATAATTACACAATAATAAAAAGGATGGAATTTTTAAAATGGTAGTAACAAAGGATTCACTCATCGGCGACGTTCTTGATCATGATGTAAATACCGCACAGTTCTTTATGGAAATCGGCATGCATTGTCTCGGTTGCCCTCACTCTCGCGGCGAATCTATTGAAGATGCTTGCAAGGTACACGGCACTGATGCTGATGCACTCGTAAAGAAAATCAACGAGTTTTTGGCTGCAAAATAAGGACTAAAGCCTTTCCGAAACGGAAAGGCTTCCTTTGTATGAGGGACATATGACTGATTTTTCTATTAGCACACGACTTGCGTGGTTTGCCGAGCGTGTCCGAAATGATGTTTTGTTTGCTGATATCGGTACCGACCATGCAAAACTGCCTGTTTACCTTGTAAAAAGCGGTAAAATCAAGAATGCAATCGCATCAGATATAGGAGAAGGACCAATCGCTCGCGCGCGTACATTTATTGCTATAAACGGGCTTACCGATGAAATAAAGACGTTTATAGGCGACGGAATCGCGCATCTTGATATTGAGCCGCCTGCAGATATTGCCATTTGCGGAATGGGCGGAGAAACCATCATTAATATAATCAGTGGAGCGCCGTTTTTAAAACAATGCGGTATTAGGCTGTTGCTGCAACCAATGACCGACTTTACGTCAGTGCGCATTTTTCTTGCAAAAAACGGCTTTGAGCCAACAGATGAAGATGTTATACTTTCCGACGGCAAAATGTATCAATGTATTGTTGCGGATTATACCGGCAAAACATACTTTCTTAATGCCGCCGAAGCAGAGCTTGGAAAACTTTGCATAGCAAAAAGAAGTGATGCCTTTATCGAATATGTAAAGCACCGTAAATCCAATATGGAAAAATGGATTAACAACAAGAGCGAAGCAGGTCATGATACAACCGAAGAAAGCGTACTGCTTGATGCATATAATAAGATTTTAAAAGGTGAGATATGAAGCTTTTTGAACTTAACAGAATTTTAGAAGAAAAGTTCCCGAAATCGTATGCATGCGAATGGGATAATGACGGGCTGATGTGCGCTTCTGATATGGATGCAGAAGTCAAAAGGGTGCTTTGCACCCTTGATGTAACCGAAGATGCTTTAAAATATGCAAAAGACAATGGGTTTGATACTATTATCTCGCACCACCCAATGGTATTTAAGTATCTTGGCTCGGTGACACCCGAAAATCATGTCGCAAATAAGGTGATTTATGCGATAAAAAACAATATAAATGTTTTTTCATTCCATACACGCTTTGACACAATGCCGGGCGGTATGAACGATTTGCTCGCGGAGAAGTTTAAACTTCAGAACGTTCGCGCTTTCAGCGATGGAGAAAGCGACACCGGCAGAATAGGTGAGCTTGCTTGTGAAATGTCTACGGAAGATTTTTGTAAACTCGTAAAAGAACGCCTTGGATGTGACACGCTTGCGTTTGCAAAAGGGAAGGATACCGTAAAAACTATTGCAATAGTCGGCGGTGCCGGCAAAGATTTTATAAAATCCGCCGTAAATGAGGGAGCAGATGTACTGCTTTCGGGTGAGCTTTCGCACAGTTATATGACAGAAGCCGCTGAAATTGGAATCAGCCTTGTTGAAGCAGGGCATTTTCACACCGAGGATATTGCTTGCAAGTATTTTTCTGCGCTTCTTGATAACCTTGGCATTGAAAACGGATATTTTTGTTCTTATAATATTATTACTATTTAAGAAGGGCGATTTAATCGCCCTTCTTAAAATTTTCGAGCAGTTTTTCAAGTGCCCCTTTTTCGATACGCGATACATACGAGCGCGATATTTTAAGCAGTTTGGCAACATCACGCTGAGTCATAGCGGGCCTATTATTAAGTCCGTAGCGAAGTATCAGAATAGTTCTTTCACGGTCGGTAAGTATTTCTTTTATCAATCGCAATGCTTTTTGAGTATGTAGTTTGCGATCTATATCCTCTGCTATTGTATCATCAATGCAGATTATATCCTCGTATGTAAGCGGATTGCCGTCACGGTCAATATCAATGGTGTCGTTAATCGAAACTTCGTTATTCAGTTTCTTTTGAGAGCGAAAATGCATCAGAATTTCATTTTGTATACATTTTGCCCCATACGTTGCAAAACGTGCACCGTTTGAAGCGTCAAACGAGTCAATTGCCTTTACAAGTCCGATGCTACCGATTGAAATAAGGTCATCCTGATTTTTGCTTGTAAAATAATACTTCCTCACTATGTGCGCAACAAGACGCAGATTGTGTTCAATCAACTTTGTTCGCGCAGCTTCATCACCGTTTTTCATTTTTGCAAATAACTCGCGCTCTGTTTTTGCGCCGAGAGGTGCAGGGAAGCTTTGTGACGAGGAAAGCCCTAGAATAAAGTAAAAAATTCCGATTGCAAATACGGATAGCGAAGTAAACATGACATTTTTCCTTTCAAACTGATAGTAATTTATATGAAAAAAATGAACCTGTCTACAACCAAAGCGCAAAAAACGGACATGTAGTTAAAAAAATATTTTTCTTCAGCGTCGAGAATGGGCGAGAAAACAAGAGAAAAACGAAGAAAAACGGAGCATTAAATATCGTAAATTAAAATTTTGAACTTTTTTCAAAAAAACGCTTGACATACATACACCTCTATGCTATAATCTCAAATGTTCGACCAAAAGTTTATTTTTTCTATTGTTTAATGGAGGATTTTGTAATGTCTACTTTTATGGCTAAAAAAGAAACCGTTGAACGCAAGTGGTACGTTATCGATGCTGCAGGTCAGCCTCTCGGTAAGACTGCTGCCAAAGCGGCTACTATTCTTCGCGGCAAGCATAGACCCGAGTTCACTCCACACGTTGACTGTGGTGAGTTTGTAATCATCATCAACGCAGCAAAGGCAGTTCTCACCGGTAAGAAGCTTGACCAGAAGTACTACCGTCATCACTCCGGCTACATCGGTGGCCTCAAGGAAGTTAAGTATCGCACACTTATGGATACCAAGCCCGAGTTTGCTATGGAACTTGCAGTTAAGGGTATGCTTCCTCACAACTCTATCGGCGCAGCTTCTGCAACCCGTCTTAAGGTTTATGCAGGTGCTACTCACAATCAGCAGGCTCAGCAGCCGATCGAGCTTAACTAAGGAAAGAGAGGATAAATAACTATGTATACAAGTGCAAAACCGTATTTCTACGGCACCGGCAGAAGAAAGAAGTCCGTTGCCCGTGTACGCATTTATCCCGGTAGCGGCGCTATCACCATTAACGGCCGCGACATCGACGATTACTTCGGTCTCGACACCCTTAAGCTGATCATCAATCAGCCCTACGGTGTAACCGGTACTGAAGGTAAGTTTGACATCGTTGCTAACGTTAAGGGCGGCGGTATGTCCGGTCAGGCAGGTGCTATCCGCCACGGTCTCGCTCGCGCTCTTCTCACTGTTGACGAAAACTACAGAGCTGCTCTCAAGAAGGCTGGCTTCCTCACTCGTGACCCTCGTATGAAGGAAAGAAAGAAGTACGGTCTCAAAGCTGCTCGTCGCGCACCTCAGTTCTCCAAGAGATAAGTTATCCCGAATGGGATTTATCAAAAAATTACAGCACTCACTTTCAGTGGGTGCTGTTTTTATGATATAATTCTATTTGAACTGCAAATTTGATATTATTAGGTAGGTTGTAAAATGAAAACTAAAATTAGAATTATAGAAGAAAAAGATAGAGAACAAGTTCTCGAGATGATGAGAGTGTTCTACGCTTCTCCTGCGGTACTTAGCAACGGTTCGGAGGAAATCTTTGAAGCAGACGTTGATGGCTGTATTAGTAAAAGCCCATATATCGAGGGATATATATTTGAGGACGATGAAGATATACTCGGGTACGCTATGGTTGCAAAAAGTTTTTCTACAGAATTTGGAAAGCCGTGTATATGGATTGAAGATTTATATATCAAAGAGTCTTTTCGCGGATTGGGAATCGGAAGCCGTTTTTTAAAATTTATTGAAGAAAAATATCCCAATTCAGTTTTTCGTTTAGAAGCGGAAGCAGAAAACGAGAGCGCTGTAAAAGTCTATAAAAAATGCGGATACGAAATTCTTCCGTATATGGAAATGAAAAAATAGAAGGCTGCCGCCGGCAGCCTTCTTTTCTATTCGGTTACATCATCGGTTGCAAGCGGAACCTCGCTTACTTCTTCACTTTCTTCTTCATAAGGGTCAATCATAATTTCCTTAATCTTAAACCAAGCGGCGTATGTTGACATAAACGCTCCGTTTGAAACGGTAAGCACAAGCGGAAGCACGATGCCAAGCGGCTGAATATAGAAGAAAACCATGAGATTGAGAATTACAAGAACGACTATACCGAGAGTCGCCATAATATTACGCTTAAACCCTACAATAGCGAAAATTAAGGAGTTTTTGAGAATTTTAAATATTGATAAGTCAAAGGTAACAACCAGAATGTACATATAAAAGCGCATGAAGAAGAACAGAATGAGCATTGCGAGAGAAATATAAAACATAATTCCCGCAAAAAAGGTTCCGTCAATTCTTGCAAAATAGAACGAAATATTAAACAATAGCAAAGCGCTTGCAACAATATCAATGATACCGAGAATTATACCTTGTTTTACATTGCGTTTGATAGCGTACCAAAAATCCGACCACATAAACACCGGCTCACCCTTACATAGGTTACGCAAGATGTAAGTGCAACCTACATTGGTAAGTCCCCAAGTAAACAAAATCAAAAGTGTTAGCGCATAAAATACATACGATAACGTTGTATTAACCGTTAAAGTCGACGGTACGGCAAAAACAGCACCCAATGAATCTGTAATTGGCGATGGTGCAAGTTTTGAAAGTGCATCTACGATAGGAAAGAGAGCAGCGGTTTGAAGCGAGCTTTTTATCGCACCGTATCCTGCATATGCAAACCCGAGAAAGAATAGCGGAAAGCAGCCGAGAACCATAAATATATTAACACTGATAAGTCTGCTGAATTTACGCTTATATTGCTTAAAAAAGCCGACAAGGTTTGGCGGACCGTCAACCTCGTGTTTGCTTACGCCTTTTCCGTCTTTGTTAAAATCAAACAATTTAAACTTTCTTTCGCTCATAAAAGTCCTCCAAAGATGCGTCAATTTACAAAATGCATCTAAATAGATTTAATATCAGAATTGCGCCAAAAGCAATTAAAAAGCGAAAGAGCTGTGAATATAACGCTTTTGACTTTATTATTTTTCGCGGTACCCCGCCAAGTGCCTTAAAATCATCCGAAAAGCATGTGGTTTTTACGCCAAAGTTAATCATTATCGCAGCACAAAGCGCACAAATAACCGAGAAAAATATTATTGATAAGTATGAATTTTCAAGTACAAGCGCATCATTTTGAATTGCATATGTAAAATATGAAATTGAAAAACCGAGTGAAAAGCCTCTGAAAATAAGCAAAAGGGAAATCACAATACCTACAAGCATGGTAAATCCTGCAGTGAAAATTATAATCAAATGCGAAATGTCAGATGCGCTAATGTCAATAAGCAAATTTGCTCTGTCAAACATGTTTTCGCACTCTAAAAAATCAACGGCAAAATATGCATTAATTCTCGCATTTATCATTTTGCTGTTTTCAGCATTCAAAGCATGAAACAAAAAGCAGCCAACTGCAAACGCGAGAGTGTATAAAAAAGCATACACAAACAAAAGTTTAGCAAAAACCAATTCTTTTGTCAGTAATTTTACTTTTCGTTTTTTTGATATTGAAAAATACCCGGTGTTTTCAGTCATAATTTTCTCCGTCAAATATTTTTATTAAAATATATGGCGGAATTTTTTTCAATATTCTACTGCTTTGAAAGCTCGTCTGCGCGCTTTAAGCACGCATCCATCGCTTTTGCAATCATACTTTCAAAACCGTCTGCGTAAAACACATTCATTGCCTGTTCAGTAGTTCCTTTAGGTGAGGTTACCATGCGGATAAGCGCTTCAAGAGAAAGTTCACTCTCTCTTGCGAGGGTTGCACTTCCGATAATCGCGTCACAAACTGCTTTACGAATATCGTCGCATTTTAATCCTTGTGCTGCGGCACCGTCGCATATTGCCTTTATAAAAAGGAAAACATACGCAGGCGACGATGAGGTCGCAGGTATGATTTTATTCATCTCTGACTCGTCAATGCGAATGGTTGTGCCGCTCGCCGCAAAAATTTGCTCTACGAGGTCGAAATCCGCATCGCTTACATTCTTGTTGCGGCAAAGAGCAGTGAGTCCCTTGCCGACAAGCAAAGGCGTGTTAGGCATGGTGCGGACAACCGCGCACTTGCCAACCATGTTTTCGATGTATTCGGTAGAAATACCCGCGGCGATGGAAATAATAATCTTGCCGTCAAGGTTAGTACCATTGATTTCTGACAAAACAGAAGCATAATTCTGTGGTTTTACGGCTAAAAAAACGATGTCCGATTTCAATGCATCGCTAAGTGTAGCTGCAATGTTAAAATCCCCCTCAAATTTATCATATTGAGCGGTATTGGTATCAAAAAGTGTTATATTGGATTTTGGTACAGGAAGAGAAGAAGCAGCGTTTGTAAGTCCGCTGATAATGGCAAACGCCATATTACCCGTGCCGATAAATGATATTGTTTTGTTCATAGCATATCCTTTGTAATGAATTTCCTTTACATTATACCACTTATTGCATTGACTTGCAAAGATTTTTTCGATTTTATTGTAAATTAAATCAATATATGTTATAATTCAAACGCAATATAGGTAATGGTGATATTATGAAACGAGAATTTATACACGAAATATTTTCGAAAATGCCGACTTTTGAAACCGAGCGGCTTATACTTCGCCCTTTGCGAATGTTTGATGCTTTTGATATGTACGAATACTCGCGTATGCCTGAAACATCGCGCTTTTTAACATGGAGTCCGCATGCGGATATTGAATATACGAAGAATTATCTTGCTTTTGTTATTGATAAGTGCAGAGCAGGGGAGTTTTATGATTGGGCGGTTGTGCTTAAAGGCGAAGAAGAAAAAATGATAGGTACCTGCGGCTTTTCAAGAATTGATTTTACAAATGATGTGGGCGAAATAGGATATGTAATAAATCCCGAGTATCACAGTCACGGATATGCCGCAGAAGCCGCAAATCAAATTATTAAATTCGGATTTAAAACACTCAAGTTTCACCGAATAGAAGCAAAGTATATCGTTGGTAACGATGCAAGTCTTGCAGTAATGAAAAAATGCGGTTTGACATATGAGGGGACTGCACGCGCGGCTATGCTGATAAAAGGCAAATACTGTGACATTGGTACGTGTGCAATAATCAATGACTAAAAAGAAGTCTTTTGACTTCTTTTTTTATTATGTTTTTAATATACATTAGCGAGGTGATACTATGTCAAAAAACAAATTGTTGCATATAATACTTTCTGCAATGCTCGCTATAATGCTGATTATTCCGTCTGTGGCTGCAAGTTTTAACGGCACGCTTGACTGTAAAAGCGCAGTGCTGATGGAAGCCTCAACCGGCAAAATTCTTTATGAAAAAAATGCTGACGAAGCCTTGCCGCCTGCTTCTGTAACAAAGGTAATGACCTTGCTATTAATAATGGAAGCGGTAGACAACGGAAAAATCAATCTCACAGACATGGTGCCGGTAAGTGAAAACGCCGCATCCATGGGCGGCTCGCAGGTGTATCTAAAGCCGGGAGAAGAAATGAGTGTTGAAGAAATGATAAAATGCGTGGTAATTTCTTCGGCAAATGATTGCGCAGTTGCACTTGCCGAGTTTTTGTGCGGTAGCGAGGAGGCATTTGTCGCAGAGATGAATAACCGCGCAAAAGAACTTGGTATGAACAACACGGTTTTTGAGAATACAAACGGACTTGATGACACTGTTACAAACCACGTTATCAGCGCGCGTGATATCGCCATAATGTCACGCGAGCTTTTAAAGCACGATGTTATTCTTAAGTATAGTTCAACTTGGATGGATACAATAAGAAACGGAAGTTTCGGTTTAACTAACACAAATCGACTTGTGCGTTTTTATTCGGGTGCAAACGGGCTTAAAACAGGCTCAACCGCTAAAGCAAAGTTCTGTATTAGTGCAACTGCCAAGCGCGACGGTATGCAGCTTATAGCAGTTATTATGGCGGCGCCAACGCGCGACATACGAAACAATGCCGCCAAGGCGTTGCTCGATTTCGGGTTTGCCAATTATGGAGTTTATAATATGCCAAAAGGCGAAACCGAACCCATTGTTGTTAAGGGTGGTACTGTTGACAGCTGCAAACTTGAATATTCAGAGATTAATATAATTATGGAAAAAGAAAGAATATCAAAAATCGACAAGCGAATTGAGATTCCGGAAAGCATCAGGTGCCCTGTAAACAAGGGCGACAAAGTGGGTAGAATTATTCTTGAGTACAACGGTGAGGAAATAGGAAGTGCTGACATAGTGGCATCAGAAAGCATCGAAGCAATCGGTTACTTTGGATTGCTTGAAAGGGTATTAAAAGGTTTTTGTTTAAGCTAATTTTGGTGTAAAAAATATTTTAATTTTTGCCGTTGAAAAAGGGGTAAATATGTAGTATTATAATTACATAAATCTTATTTGCAAATGAGGAATATAAAATGAGCATTAAACTGAATGACAAATTTGTAAAAGACTTTATCGACCAGAATGCATATGCGGCTATTGAAGCCGAAGCAAATGCGGCGTTTAAAACTGTTGCTGACCGTAATGGTGCAGGCAATGACTTCCTTGGCTGGGTTGACCTTCCGGTTGATTACGACAAGGAAGAGTTTGCAAGAATCAAGGCTGCTGCCGAGCGCATTAAGAAGTCCTGCGATGTGTTTATCGCTATCGGTATCGGCGGTTCTTATCTCGGTGCAAGAGCTGCTATTGAATTTGTAAAGTCTCCTATTTATAATAATCTTAAAAAAGACACTCCCGACATCTATTTTGCAGGTAACAGCATCAGCTCTGCGGCACTTTCCGAGCTTCTTGCAATCTGTGAAGGCAAGGACATTTGCATTAACGTAATCTCCAAATCCGGTACTACAACCGAGCCTGCGGTTGCTTTTAGAGTTTTCAGAGAACTTCTCGAAAAGAAATATGGCGTAGAGGGCGCAAGAGAAAGAATTTTTGCAACAACCGACCGCGCAAAGGGAACTCTTAAGAGTTTTGCTGACAAGATGGGCTACGAAACTTTCGTTGTTCCGGACGATGTAGGCGGCAGATATTCCGTGCTCACCGCAGTAGGTCTTCTTCCTATCGCCGTTGCAGGTATAGACATTGACAAAATGATGCAGGGTGCTGCCGATGCACGTGCGCTTTACACAAAGGCGCCTTTCGCAGAGAACGATTGCTTTAAGTATGCCGCTCTCCGCAATCTCCTTTACAGAAACGGAAAGAACGTTGAAATTCTTGTTGGCTACGAGCCTTTCCAGCAGATGCTCAACGAGTGGTGGAAGCAACTTTACGGCGAAAGTGAAGGTAAGGATAACAAGGGTATTTTCCCTGCATCTGTTATTTTCTCTACTGACCTCCATTCTCTCGGTCAGTATATTCAGGAGGGCGAACGCTTCCTCTTTGAAACCGTACTTGATTTTAAGGAAACCGGCGCAGCAGTTGAAATTCCTTTCGATGCCGAAAATGTTGACGGCCTCAACTTCCTTGCAGGCAAAAAACTCAATTTTGTAAATAGCACAGCAATGCTTGGTACTCTTTTTGCTCATAATGACGGCGGCGTACCCAACATCGTTCTTGAAGTAAGTGACAGAACCGAATACTCGTTTGGATATCTTGTATATTTCTTTGAACTTGCTTGTGCAGTTTCCGGCTATATGCTCGGCGTTAATCCCTTCAATCAGCCCGGTGTAGAGGCATATAAGAAGAACATGTTTGCTCTTCTTGGCAAAGCCGGCTATGAAAAAGAGAGAGAAACGCTTGAAGCGAGAATGAAATAATAAAAAATAAAGCAAAAATAACCATTTTTCCTCTTGCATTTATACAAATTTTAGTGTATATTATTAGTAGATACCCCAAATCCTAATTTTCTCGGAGGAAAACAACTATGGTTAAATTAATTCTCGGTCTTAAGGGATCCGGCAAAACCAAGACTCTTATTGATATGGTTAACGACGCTTCTCAGTCTTCCAACGGTAGTGTTGTTTGTATAGAAAAAGGTCAAAAACTCATTTATGATATCAAGTATAAGGCTCGTCTTATTGAAGCAGATGCTTATGATGTAGATACTGCTCATTCTCTTTACGGCTTTATCGCAGGTATCGCAGCAAGTGACCACGACCTTGCAGAACTTTATATCGACTCGGCTCTTAAGATTATTGGCAACGATGTTGAAGAATTTGCTACTTTTGTTGAAGCTACCGCGGCTCTCGCTGATAAGCTTGGATTTAAGTGCGTTATGACTTCTTCTATCGCAGTTGACGATGCTCCCGAGGCTCTCAAGAAGTATCTTTAATTTATAATTTCAGCACCGAAGTTTTTCTTCGGTGCTTTTTCTTTTAGCAGGGAATTTTCACTCTTTATTTTTCATAGCATAATATGGTATCGAAGGCGAAAGCCTATTATAATAGGAGGAACTTATAATGCTTGAGAACAGATGTTCCTGCACAAACGGCGGACTTCCCAGCATTTCTGTAGGAAAAGAGTCCGTTTGTATTGATACTTACAGAGTTCTTGATTCTTGCCGTGATAAAGATTGCTTTGAAAATGTAAAAGTATACCTCACAGAGCTTGGTCAAGAAATCATTAATCGCACTGACACGGTAAGAGCCAAGTGCGCACATATTATTCGTACCTGCATTTCTGTTGACCCGGTGCAGTTTAATCGCGGTTTTTATCAGGTTACAATTCGCTTCTATGTTAAGATTACATTTGAGGCATGCGTAAACATGAGCCGTGCGCATGAGTTTGAAGGAATCGCAGTTGTAGAAAAAAAGGTGGTTCTTTATGGCAGCGAGGGATGCGTTAGCATCTACCGTAGCGGTATCAGCGACGACTTTTGCTGCAATGACGAAAACGCGGCAAATTACTACACAAATATGCCAATAGCTACTGTTGAGGTTGCAGCTCCGGTTGTGCTTGGCACAAAGGTATGCGATACGTCGCGTATCAACTTCACAACTTGTTGTGTTTGTGCATGTGATTGCATACCTGAAAACGTTTGCGCTTGCGTTGGCGGAAATCTTTGCGACAATGATGATAACAACCTCTTTGTTTCGCTTGGATTCTTCTCGATTGTTCGCATTGAACGTCCTGCGCAGTATCTTGTAAATGTTGCAGAATACTGTATTCCTGATAAGGAATGCGTATGCGGCGAGGACGATGACCCTTGCAGCATTTTCCGCAACATGGCGTTTCCTGTTAACGAATTCTATCCGCCGTCGCTTTCAAATTCCGCTCATAGCGATTGCGGCTGTGGAAAAAAGAAATAGCATAGCAAAAGGCTCTGCCGTACGGCAGAGCCTTATTCTTATCTGTTTTGACGCAGTATTTCATATGCAATTACGGTTGAAGCGGATGCAGCTGAAAGGGAAGCGTTAAAATCACGTCCATAATCTATGCGTACAATCTCATCCGCCTTTTTGAGTACTGAAGAACGAATACCGCGCTTTTCGCCGCCTACAATCAAAAAAATCGGCTTTGAGAGGTCAGCGTCGTATATGCTTACGGAATTCGGCTTGTCAGCACAAATAACCTTGTATCCGGCTTTTTTAAAGAAATCGGCAGCATCCGAAGGTTCAGAAGTATATAGCGGCAACAGTTCCGATGCACCTGCTGATGCGCGTGCGACTACCCCCGCCGCTGTGAGCCAGTTTCTCGGCGGCAGAATAATGCCGTCAGCACCAGAAGCATATATTGAACGAAGGGAATAGCCAAAGTTGTATGGGTCCTCGATACCGTCAAGCATGACAAAAAAACCGTTTCGCGGTATTTGATTTGCGTCAATGCTTGAAAGTTCAGGTATAGTGCGTGAAGTACATTTTGCAAGAATTCCGCCGTGTGAATTGCCTATAGCAAGCCTATTAATCTCTTCAGAGGTCATCTTTGTCATTGTAAACCCGTATTTGTCAGCAACTTTTGACAAATAATTCAGTTCTTTAAAGCGGGCATCAGCACGTTCTGCGTCAAAAATTATTTCCACGATTTTTCTGTCACTGATTCCGGTATCAAATGCTTTTATAACTGCGCGAATAGAAGTCATTCCTTCAAAAAGGTCAGACTCGGCAAATCTATTAATTTCTTTTTCCAAAGCTAACACCTCGGTGTTTTTTTATTAATTATAACATAACGCGGCGAAAAATGCATTATCATTTCACATTTTTCATATAGTTTATTAAATAATCACGAAAGCGGTATTTATATATGGAATTTCTGTCTTCAAAGGAAAGATGTGAAATACTCGGTGAGTATATCGTAAAAACGGGAGCCACAGTAAGGGAAGCGGCAAAAGAGTTTTTGGTAAGCAAAAGTACGGTTCATAAAGATGTTACCGAAAGACTGTACATAGAAAACCGTCTGCTATACAAAAAGGTAAAAATAGTTTTGGATAAAAATAAAGCTGAAAGACATTTGCGCGGCGGAGAAGCTACAAAGCAAAAATATCTTTCAAAGAAATAATATTATTGACTAAATCACCAAAATGGTTTAAAATACTTCCAGAGGGAATTTGATTGTCAATTATACAAAATGCAAATTTTGTATAATTGAGAGAAGCGATTTGGGGCAAACTCCCCGAGTTTACTGAAGTGTTTTGTTTTTGGAGGTTAAAATGCTGTTAGCTATTGATATTGGTAACTCAAGTATTTCTGTAGGCGTTTTTGATATCTCCGATAAGCTTTGTCCTAAAATCGTTGTTAGTTTTAAAATTACTGCAAAAGATTTTTCTGCTGATGAATATACGGTTCGTATAAATGATTTTTTATTGCGTAGCCATGTACAAGTTACAGATGCGGTAATTTCTTCGGTTGTTCCAAGTCTTACAGATACTCTCAGTCGAGCTGCATTTAATATATGCGGTAAAAAGCCGTTTATAATTGCAAGCGGAATTCGCACCGGTTTTGGAATAAAAATCAAAAATCCCGAACAACTTGGCTCGGATATTGTTTGCAATGTTGCCGCTGCGCTTCATATTATGGATGCACCGCTTGCAATTCTTGATATGGGTACTGCTACAACGATTACAGTTGTAGATGGTAATAAATGTATTTTAGGAACTATTATCATTCCCGGACTTAAAATTTCGCTTGATGCGCTCTATGACTCGGCTGCGCAGCTAAGCGATATTACGCTTGAGTCTACGCCGGAAATTATTGGAAATGACACAAAATCTTCTATTTGTTCCGGCATTATTAATGGTAATGCGCTTATGATTGACGGATTTATCCGCAACATTCGCGAAGAAATCGGCATTAAAGAGTCAGGGGCAAAGCTCGGACTTGTCGCAACAGGGGGGCTTTGCAACCTTATACTTCCCCACCTTCGAAACAAATTTTCTTTTGACGAAAGTTTAACGCTATTCGGAATGGTTTATTTATATCTGAATAACAACAAATAATTTGATAATACGGCTACGGCCATATTATAAATAAGAGGTCGCGTTTTACCGTTTTTCATATTTAAGGAAGATAGCGACCCGAAAAACGGAGGCTAAATATGAACGTTAATTCTTCGCACAATCGCGTATTGCGAATGGTGCAAATTTCTCTTTTTGCGGCTTTAGTCGCGGTGTTGCAAGTGCTTTCCACAGTAATACCGATGCCGTATGTCAAAATCACGCTTACACTGATTCCGGTTGTGCTTGGCGGTGTTTATTTTGGCAGAAGTGCTGCAACATTTTTAGGGGCAGTTTTTGGGTTGGTAGTCACATTATTTACAGTTTCAGGATTTGACAGCGGAGCTTATATGATGTTTGTGGCAAGACCCTTTTTGACGGTATTTATATGCTTTGCAAAGGGCATGCTCGCCGGATTCCTTTCGGCAACTGTTTACAAAGTTCTTTCAAACAAACTCAATCCAACAAAGGCCTTAACTATTGCTTCTGCAATTGCTCCGATTGTAAATACTGCATTTTTCTGTACCTTTCTCTTTGCTTTTTATCCGGAGATTTTAAGACAATGGGCAGGAGAAACTAACGTATTCATTTATATGATTACCGTTCTCGTAGGAATAAACTTTATAGTTGAATTTGTTTGCAACATCATTATTTGTCCCATTGTTGGTACAAAAGTAAAAATTAAGTAAGCAAAAAGCTCAAGGTGTCAGCCTTGAGCTTTTTCAATTCTATCAATTAAATTTCTTCCTATATCGTGCAAGAATTTTGCCGCGTTTTGCGCAAGCTCTTCAGGAAAATGGTTGAAAAAGTTATCCGCTTCAAGCGTTAAGTCGCCTTTATAACCGATTTTTGCAAGAGCTTCACTGATAGTATCCCAATGCATTTTTCCGAGATATGGCGCTGTATGCGAGTCGCTTTGATAATCATTATCATGCACATGGAGTGCGCCGAGTCTGTAGCCGAGACCTTTTATCATTTCCGCGGCATCAAAACCATAAAGGCCGCAGTGACCTAGGTCAAGACAAGCAGTAAAACAATCGTCGTTAAGGGTGTCAATCCAGTCTGCAAACTCTTTGGTACGAGAGCATGCGCTTACAACTATTTTCTTTTCTGCGTCACGCTGCCACATGTTTTCAAGTGCGATTTTTACGCCTGCCGTTTTTGCGTATGGCGCAAGACTGCTATAAAACTCCATGTTCATTTCTTTTAGCAATTCTGAATTCTCAAGATACGGCAAATGGTGCATGGGGTGTACTACTATGCATTTTGCGCCAACAATTCCAGCAATTTCAATACTGCGAAGAAGTCTTTGATAAATCATCTTATTGTATTCGCCGTCGTTTTTTGAACAAGGAAAAGGTCCGTGTGCTTGATTAAAGAACAGTCCCCTGCTCTGCGCTCTTTCTTTAAGTTTTTTCGCAAGTTTTCTATAGTCATCCTGACAAAAAACAGAAGTATCGTTCTTCATATCAAACAAGGTTAAGTCAATTGCGTCAAAGCCTGCATCGGCTATCATATCAATTGACTTTTCTGCGCCATATTTTCTGTATAAATAATCAGTTTGAGTAGAAAGTATCATAATTTAACTCCATGCGTTTTCTTTTAGTATAAACAATATATAATAAAAAATCAAGGGTGCATCGGTTGCACCCTTAAATTTTATTTTTTACCAAAAAGTCCGCCAAGCTTGTCGCCAAGTCCACCGAGCTTATCTGCAAGGTCATCAACTGAAATCTTTGCCTTTACTCCGTCAACGATTTTTTCAATCTGTTCATCCGGAAGGTCAATACCAATAAGACTTTCAATAGTCTTGATAGGCTCGCTCTTGAACTTCGACAAAAGACCTTTATCGGATTTGATTTTCTCAACAATTTCTTCAATTTTTGCTTTGATATCCATGTTTTGTTCTCCTTTGGTTTTGTATGTTCACAAAACAATTATAACATATCAAAGCTAAATAGTAAATGTATTTATTGCAAAAGTTCTTTTACCATGATAAAATATTCTTGAGGTGATAGCAATGAACAGACCTTATATAATTTGCCATATGGTGATGTCTATTGACGGCAAGGTTACGGGCGACTATTTGTTCCGAACGGAATGTCAAAAAGCTACCGATATTTACTATGAAATCAACCGTGATTACAAAGCAAACGGATTTATTTGCGGACGCATAACCATGGAAGACAGTTTTACAAACGGTTGGTTTCCCGAGCTATCGAAGTATAAGATGATTGATGACAAAAATGACTATATTACTGGCGATTTGTCGAGTTTTTATGCTGTTGCTTTTGATCCAAAGGGCAAACTTGGCTGGAAAAGCAGTTGCATAATTGATGAAGATCCAGGATATGGAAATTCGCAGATAATTGAAGTTCTTACCAAACAGGTTGATACACGTTATTTGGGATATCTGAAAGAAATGGGGATTTCCTACATATTTGCAGGAGAAACCGAGATAGATGCAGAGCTTGCTTTGAGTAAAATTAAAAAGCTTGGAGCAGATACACTTTTACTTGAAGGAGGAAGTGTTGTAAACGGATATTTTGAGCGAGCAGATTTGATTGACGAACTCAGCCTTGTTGTTGCTCCGGTGGTCGCCGATGAAAAGTCAAAACCACTGTTTACGAACAGCAGCATTGCTGATTATGAATTGAAAAAGATTAAACAATACGATGATGTTATTTGGTTGAATTATAGAAGGAGTAAATCATGAGAAAAAATTTCGGAGCTAAAGCAATTTTATACCCTATGCCGGTGCTGATTATTGGCTCGTATGATGAAAATGGTGTACCGGATGCGATGAATGCCGCTTGGGGCGGAATAAGTGAAGAAACGCAGATTTCGATCTGCGTTAGCGCAGAGCACAAAACCACACAAAATATCCTTTCTAACGGATATTTCACCGTAAGCGTATCTGATATAGAAAATGTTGTTTCCGCTGACTATGTCGGCGTTGTTTCAGGTAATAAAGAGCCTAACAAAATTGAAAAGGCGGGCTGGCACGCAGTAAAGAGTGAATTTGTTAACACACCGATTTTTGAAGAATTGCCAATGGCTCTTGAATGTAAACTCGTAAGTTATGACGAAGAAAGTTGTCGCCTTGTTGGCGAAATAGTCAATGTTTGTGCCGATGAAAGAATACTTGGCACTGACGGAAAAATTGACCTTGCAAAGTTTGTTCCCATCACATACGATCCGGTTCACCACACCTATCGTAAACTGGGTGAAGAAGTTGGCAAGGCGTTTAGCGATGGATTAAGGTTGAAATAAAATGTGCCCCGCATAAATAGTTCTTTTATGCGGGGCATATTCTATTCAAGATGGCCAAATTGTGAATGACGGGATTCTGTTTTCGGCCATTTGTAATATCCGATACCGTAATAATCAAGATCTGCAATCGTGATACGGCCTTCATTTATGGCATTCTCTACCGTTTCGTTGCTACCGTCTGAATACTCGACAATTACGTATTGGCTTTTAATGCTCTAAAAATAGTAATCGTACATATCGTCATGGTAAAACCCCTCTAACGCATCCGCGGTAACTATGTCTGAATTTACGGTTTTGTCAACGATATTTACCACTTTCTTTTCCGGTGCGGCATCCGAAATACTTTTACCAGTACAATCAGTAAGACTGATATAAGTGACAGAATTTATCTGAAGCGGATAGCTTTCCATAACCATTCCATCAAAGAGAATACGAACATAGTCGCCTGCAGCGTATCCGTAATAGGAAACATTGCTCTCTTTGCGTGAAGATAACCACGCCTCGCTGCCAAGCGAAATATTGGAAGTACCGGCATCTGTTATTTCTACAAGCATAGAACTTTCGCCCGGCTCTATAACTTTAGCAACAAAATATGAATCTGTTACCTGCTGTTCCATAGTAGTCACAGAAGAATCAATATTTGTTTCACTCTGACATGTACAAAGCAAAAATGCAAGCATTAAAGCGGCAAGTAATAATGTGATTTTTTTCATAATAGCCTCCTTATATGGAAATCTTTTCAACAGTTAGTCGTAGATTTAATATGATTTCCTCGTTTTAATGAAGCATTCAATGTATTATTCAAAACAAAACTATGGCTGTTTAGCAGAACACCAAAACTTCCGCTATTATTACACAAAAAGAGGATAGGTTACCCTACCCTCTTATGTATGGTTTAAAATTAACCGAAATATCTCTTGAGAAGACCTGCAAATGCTTTTCCATGACGAGCTTCGTCACGATAGTCTGTTTGGGGAATGCTGATTGTGCCTGTGTTTACTGGCTTTTTTACACCTTGAAAAAGAGCACTTCCCACTCTTTTCCCACGTAAAATTGCTTCCCACATTTGCACTTTTGCGCCATTTTCGATGCCTGCTTTCGAATAGATTATACAGGATTTTTGTATGGATGTCAATGAGTATAAATGTTTTTAAAGTTATACTCGCCCTACATACTTAACATATTCTTTTTCTGCTTTTTTGAACACTTCGCATTCGTTTTCTAAATTACATACTAAATGTGTAAATATCGCAACGTATAATAATGATTTTCAACATATAACCATATCACACAAATATCTTGCAAAACACAATTTGGTGTGATAAAATATATACGGTGATGATATGTTAATTAATACAGTTGTAAAAAACGAAGCCATACGCAATCAACAAATGATCGAAGAATACGAAAAACTGCTATCTGAACTTCCTAAAGGCGCCTTGATTTGCCGTAAAAACGAATACTACTATTTAAAGTATCGAAAAGACGGCAAAGTTTGTGATGATTACATTGGTAAAGATCCCGATGTGATTTCCCAAGTAAAGGACCAATTAATGCAAAGAAAACACTATGAAGAAATGTTAAGTGCTCTAAAACGCGAGCAAAAGGCTATAACGAGAATTATGGAGGGATTAGGATGATTTTATATCATGGCAGCACTGATCTTGTTGATAAACCGGAGATACGAAAGGGCGATGTATATTTAGACTTTGGTGTTGGCTTTTATACTACTACTTCATACGAACAAGCTGAGCGTTGGGCAAGAATAAAAATGCGCAGAAATAATATTAAAATTGGATATGTATCAGTTTATGAATTTGACTTTGAGAAAGCAAGAGGCGAGCTTAGCTTTGAAGAATTTAAAACAGCCGATGAAAATTGGTTAGATTTTGTAGTAAGCAATCGCAAAGGAGCTGAAAGCACAGTAATACATGATTTGTATATCGGCCCCGTGGCTGATGATAATATATATCAATCTATTCGCCTTTTTGAAACAGGTGCTTATGATGCTGAATATACTGTAAAAAAGCTTAAGACAGAAGTATTGCATGATCAATGGACTCTGCATACAAACAAAGCTCTTTCTTATCTAAAGTTTTTAGAAGCTAAAGAAATTAAATAAGGAGAAAAATATGGGACAGGATCAATTTTTAGCAATGATGCCTTATATTAGTGCAGACTTAGTTGCTATGATTGTAAATAAACAAAATTTATCAAATGAAGATGCGATTCAAATGCTTTATTCTTCAAAACTATATGAGGAACTTGAAGATGAAGAAACTAAAGTATGGCAGTACAGTACCGATATGCTTTATTCGCTGTTGCTACAAGAGAAAACAACAGGAACCATTGTGTTCCCTGATGTATAAGGAGTCATTATATGAGTAAAAAATTAGCATTTACAATATTTTGTTTGGAAAGTTATAAAAACTATCGTAAAATAAGTGGAAAAGATGTTGCTAAATTGTTTAGAGAATATGGCGTATATGATTATATTAACGAGTTTTACGATATTCTTCATACCACAGGTCATAACTATATAAATAACGACATTGATATTTATATAAAATCTCGCGGAGCGGCTATATAATCTTAAGAATCTAAAGGTAAGGTGATCTTCGTGAGTATTATATTGATAATAGTTTTGCTCGTTTTAATGGGTGTCAACCAAATTATAGGAACGACTTATGGTTCTTGGAAAAACGGTTTTAAAAAGGAATTACTTTGGGCAGGCCTTTTGAAAATCGGTTATTTAGCAATTGGTTATGGAGCGCTTGCTTTTGCTGCACATTTTGCTTCACAGTACGTTCCGGCAGCCGAGTATTTAAGTGGAATTTTAGTGGAACCGATAGCAAAATATTTTTCCAAAATTTGCGAATCACTGCGTAAATTACTTGATGATTCAGTAGAAAAAAATATTGAGCAGAAAAGGCAAAATAAATAACTTTACTTATTAAAATCATAAATAAAAAATCGTATGAACATTTTACTTTGTTCATACGATTTTTTATTTACCAATGTTCATATCTTAACTCATACAAGAGCTCAGTTAGTTCTCTTCGTAACTCAGTTTTGGAAAGGCTGTTTACATAGCTTTCAATTTCTGCATACCTTGAGGCTATCCTTGCATTTTCTTCTTTTTGAGTTTCACTTTTCACTGATTTTAGTTTATTATATCATAATATGTTTAATGTTTTCAAGCACTGTATATGTTATTAGTCATCTGTTTCGCAAGCTAATATTTCATCGAAATTTAAGCCGTCATATTTATCCAAGAATTCAAGCAAAGATTTTCGTGTGACTTTACGGCAACCGAGTTTGATAGATTTAAGATATCCTCGCCCTATTAGGGTATAAACAAAGTTTTTGTTTATCTTCAGAATTGCTGCTGCTTCGCTGATTGTGTACAGTAATTCTTGAGAAGTATTATTCTCTTTTTTCAATATATCGCCTCCCTACTGTGTCAATTTTGCTCTAAGTTTCTTTAATGCTTGGTTTTTATGTACATACGCATTATTTGTTCTTATATCCATTATGTCGCTGATTTCTTTAGGTGTCATTCCTTCTACAAAATTCAGAATAATTACGATACGTTCATTTCTAGTAAGTGCTAGTATTGCTTTTACTAGTTCTGTATTTTCATATTCGTCTATTATAATATCGATTAGTACGCTATCAAAAAGTGATTTCCATTCTTTTTCCGCTTCTTTGTAAGAAAAGTTGTCAATATATTCCTTGTTATCGCAGTTATTGGCTTGTGACTTGAGGTCTATATTCATAGGCATCACCTCCGCTATAATTTGTCAGTACCGTTTAGACGAGACATAGCAGAAAAAGAAAAACACACATGGGTACCCAAAGATACTAATGTGTGTTCTGGCTCTAATAAATGTTTTGTTATCCTATAAATTGTTTGGTGTCAATCCGTTCCACAATCCTCAAAAAGGTATAGTACCCCCTTGATATAGTGAAATCTTAACCTGCTTAACTGCTCACCATTTTAACTGCTTACCATTTTTACAATCCTATTTTATCATAGAAAAATAGAGTCCACAATGGCAGGAGTAAAAAAACAAACTACTTTTTTAGTGAGAATAATTATATATTTGTGTCTTATGTCTTATCCTGTATAAATACCAAATTGACCTTTAAACCCATAATTTCGTAATTTGATTTTTTTAATTCTAAACGCTTCAGTATTTTTGGATTCAAAAGTTGTGAAATACCAAACAGCGTTAGGCGAAATTCCATCTAATATCTTTTTAATGTAAATGCTGTCAACTTTTCCATAACTAAATCCATAAGAATATACTTTGTCAATATTTCCATCTAGTTTTCTGAAAAAATCATTATATTTTTTCAATGGGGAATCCGTATCTTTTTTTAAAGAAAGAATCATGTCATCTAAAAAAGTAGAGCCAATACATGTTCCTTTGTCAAAATTTATATTTTGATAAAGACTTTCGGTAGCACGTTTTTCATGCCCAAAAATTAATTTTTGTCCAACGCGGTTATGTATATGAATCACCTTTTTTACTCCATAAAGTTTTTGTAAAGTTTTGGTGTAGTTGAAACTGAAAAATTGCATATCTGGAGCGTTAAAAAGTTCTTTTAATGATTCCTTTGCAGAGAAGTTGCCATTGTTAATTTTTGCTTGAATGCTTTTGATCCATAACCTGAAAAAATCTTGCCATGTCTTTGAACACTTAATATAGCAATCGGTTAATATATCCATATATAATAGATAACGTGTCATTAACATCTGATCTTATTCATCTGTTTCATCTTCTCTGTGATTAGGTAATGGAAATTTGTTGTCAAAATTTACATAAGCAAGTGCTTCTTCAAAATTAAACCAATCTTCACCGGCAGCTTTATCCATTGCATTTAACAAAATCTCCGCTGCAAATTCCGCTAAATCGATGTTTTTGAAGTCCTCCAGGTATACAATTTCGTCTCGCAACTCAAATGCTCGTGGGAACATATTTATAATAAAAGTTCTAAAGTCGCTATACTTTGTTTGAATACCGTGCGCAATATCAAATCCGTTTCCAACTATAAATAACGAACTCATTAATCCTCTCCTTGAACTTTTTGTATTTAATAATATCACCTTTCTAGCTTTTGTTACTATTCACTCTTGGAATAAATGTAACAGCTTCTCCATTACTTTCGTAAACAATTTCACGTCTTATATTTTGCCTCAAAAATGTTAATTCGCTATACGTTATAAAACGCTGCCCCCCATTCTCCAAATGACAAATCCAATCTTTTAATAACTCGTGATATATAGTAACGCTATCAAGCTCGCTAATCGGCATCCGGACAATCACAACATTACTATTATCCTTATGCAGAACAAACTCACTATTGTGGGGAATGTAAAGTCCATCTTTCGCTTCTATAAGATAATAAAAGACAATGCCATGATTTTTTTGCCAATACACTCCCCAAAGATTTCTTTCACCCACAATAGCTTCTTTGTTTCTATAAATGCTCCGATTTCTTCTTTAAACTCTCTTGAAAGTGCAGTTTCGGTAGTCTCCCCAATTTGCACACCGCCATCCGGTAAAGCATATTCTTTGCCGCATTTGTCCTTTTGAACTAGTATTTCGCCATCACACATGAGAACACCAGCCACACGCAATCCGCAAGAGTACTCTTCTTTAGTAAATCGCCAGTCCCTGTTCGTTTTTTATATTCCTTCTGTATGTGCAGTATAATTTGATTTAACAACACAACGATAATCTTTCGCACAAACCCATTCGTGTATGCCGGTATCACCTGTATTAAAAAATACATTGCAATCTACTGACAACTTCAGAAATGACCTGTATAACTGATTAACCATGCCGCCGTGTGTTACGATAGCAACGGTCGCATCAGAGTTATTTTCTGAAATTATTTTAGAAAGTATATATTCAGCCCTATATCTAAATTCGAGTACAGATTCTTGTTCATAAACGGCAGCATGTATAGGAAGCTCCCGCACTTCAGGATACTTCTCCTCCACAACTTTTCTTTCCAATCCGGCAAGAAGTCCATTGTTAAATTCCATGAGTTTCTTATCGGGTGTAAGCGGTATGCTACACTCATAAGATAAATGTTCAGCAGTTTGGTATGCACGCTTGAGAGTACTACAATAAATAGCAGATACTTTATAGGTATCACGGACATATTTTGCCATAGCTTCGGCTTGCCTATGTCCTCTTTCTGTTAATTGAAAGTCCGCTCGTCCCTCGTGTACATCTAATAAATCGGCTTCGGACTCGCCGTGACGAATTACTAATAATCTCATGCAATACACCTACTTCCATAACTTTATAATAAAATTATAGCATGTTTTAGCAATTCGTGCAATTATTCCTCCACAAAATATATTTGACACAAATGTATTTCTCGTTTCCTATTAGTATTAATTGCAAGGTAATTTCTCCCCTGTCTCTCCAAAAATCTACGAAACTCTATAAAAAAAGAAAGCACTCACGCTTTCTAACTGTATGGTTGACACAACAATTCCTCCACAGAATTTTTCCTGCAAGGGATCCCTCTGATAAAACTTCTTCCTGTTCGTTCCTACAAGAGTAACCCCCGAAAAACACAAAGCGTTTTTCGGGGGTTACTCCTCTCTCTACACTATTCCATCTTTTTATCTTCCTCGCCTTGATATACCTGCAACAAATTCCCCTAGGTTCATTTCTGCAAAGTGTGTGAACACTCTGTTTTGAATTCTGTGTTATGTTTATTACTGCAAATTTTAGAAATCCACTTTTTCATAACAAATTCGCCTGCCTCTACACTAGGCTGAAAAAGATTTCGATTCTTAAATTTTTATAGTCCGAAAACGCTATGTTTTATAAGGTTTCGCAGACATTTTAGGGTGGCGAAAAAAGAAAAATTCACAAAAAAATATTTTCCTTAAAGTTTTAATGTCTTCGCCTGCCTTAACTACGCATTTTTGAAGGTGTTTTCCTATGAATACTCCTGCCTCCACACTAGGGTGCAGTCATGCAAAAAGTAAGAGTGGCGATGTGTCTCAAATCCTTTCGTTTATAAGGCTTTTAATGCTATTAAGGCAGGAGTATTCGCCTATTAAATCCGCTCTACAAAATAGAGCAAAAATAGCGCTGAGTACTCCTGCCTTAAGATTGTACAATTAGTGTTATTTTCCTCAAATATATAAATATTTGCGATCTCAAGTTGTATTCAAACAACTCAGACGCATAACCATTAAATAACTCAAAGGAAGACTGTTTGAAATATGTTATGAAGACATCTTTATTGATAATGTTACAGTTACCATAAATCTAACCACATAGAAATAGCCTCGATAAAAATTTGGGCTATTTCATTAAAGGCTCCGCCATTTTAGCGGAAATTTCAAATCTCAAAAACAAATATTAAAGAAAGCTAGGACAAAACGCCTGAAAATTTTTAGGCAAATATAACATTTCGATCCCTTACGCCATATATTATGCAAATGAAAATCTTGATTTAACTTCCAACTACGAGTATACTGATATCATAAGTATACATTCGTGGCAAATGATTTAATGCAAATTATGGAGGGCAGTATGATTGATTTAAATTTTGAAAATTATCGTAAAAATGCCGAACTATTACTTACAGGTCTGTGGTACACCGAGCTTCCAAACATACTAGATATAAACGAATTAATCCTTGACATAGATAGCATATTTGACGAAATCAATACACAAAATGCTCAAGAATACGAACAAGATCCTGACGGCTTTATTACTAACTACAAATGCATCGTCTCTCCCATACATATCCGCCGTCCAGGCGTAGAGGCTGTTAGTTTTTTTGATTTTAAGAAAAACAAAAGCCTTCGGGAAATGCAAATTCCACATCTTGTTCACTACATATCTTTCATGTACAATACACTATTTGAATTTTCTTCAATTTTTGAAGAACTCTATATTAATCCCGCCAACGAGCATATAGTTAAAAACTCTAATTCATACCTAGTATTTGAAGAGGCGTTTCTTCTTCACTCATATGATGAAGAGGAAGACTGGGTTTTAGCAGGAACTTTTACTACTAAAAACAATAAAATTAACAGTTCCTCCGTTTTAAACGAAAACAAAAAAAGATTATTAGCAGCAGAAGCGGACTACCTATATACGCTAAAACTAGATGTCGAATCTTTTTTTCCTAATCTTTATACACATAATTTTGAAAAAATCGCAAACAAAGCTCCCTTTACCTCTTTTAACGCAGATTCTCGTTATTTCCGTTTTCTTGATCTTTTTCATCAACGTATAAATAATAACCAAACTAAAGGAATTCCAGCAGGCACTTTTTCTTCACATGTAGCAGCAGAACTCTGCATGCTTTCTGTAGACGAAGAAATTCGCAATCTTCTTTCGAGGACAACTCATCCTGTCGGATACGTTCGTTATGTAGATGATCTTACTTTTTTCAGCGATTCAGAGAGCGAACTAACTGCACTCTACCCCGCTATACAATCGATTTTAAACCAATATCGCCTTCGTATAAATGGGAACAAAACCGAAACAAGCCACGCAGTGTATTCAGCTCAACACTCGTACCTCTCTGAGTTAGAGCACGAATTTCCTAAACTAAAATTATCAGAAGAAACTCAAAATCTGCATCTCGATGACTTTTTTGCATTAAAAAAGTATATTAGTCAATGCCTTCGTGAAAGCCGTACCTCACAACTACGTGCGTTACTCAGCCTAATGCAAAAAAAGATTGAAGCAGAAAAATTATCGCCCGAAGATATATTTGATGAACTTTTTTACTTTTTATTAAAACTAGGATTTGAAGACGTTTCATTGTCAAGTCATGTGTACAGACTTTTAGATACTCTATTAAACATAGCTTTTGACAAAGATCCACTTCTTAACGCCTTGTTGCATAAACAGCAAAAGATAGACACCGAATATCCCGATACACTTTTGCAAATTTGGTATTATTATATACTATTCAAACATTCTTCCGATACGCAAAAAACTCATATGATTTCCGAATTCAAGATAAAACAATACAATCCATTAATAGCAGCATCTATGGTTCGACCGGGTAAAAACATGAATAAAGATTTATTCTGCTCAATCAAAGATCATTATATTAAGGAAACAGGATCAACCCATTGGCAATCGGAAATCATGTATTCAAAGTGGTGGCTTCCTCTTTTTAAAATCGCTAGGTATGATTCCCACAATTATGAACATTTTATGAAGTCAATTAATTTCCCTAAAATACTGAAACTATTTAGTACGCACACCACTAATTTCAATGGATGACACATTTTTCTCATCTAACCTCTAAATCATAACCACCGGCCGTGCCAGTGGTTATGATTCTTATACCACATTGATGCTATTATAAATCACTAGTGCTACGCTCGAAGTTGAGACATCATAAATATACGTACCTCTACTTAATGTAGTTGATTATCTAAAAATATCTCCTATAAGATATTTTGCCTTGTCGTAATCTTTCTTCTTTACATAAACCTTAAACTCAGGTTGCGTATTCGGTCGTGCTGAAAATATAAATGGATGTACATAATAATCTACATTGTTTACCGCTAATGCTGCGCGCACTTTTGCTTGTACTGTTAAATCGTAAGTAGTTATAAGTCGCTTTCTATTAAAAATGGTAATCATATCGAATCCTCGCATATATTTGAACGCTTTAGTAAGTGCAATGATAGAAACTCATTTCTCCTTATAGTTATATCTCTCCACATTTTCTGCAAATTTTTCCTCAATGCTTGCATAGTCCTGCTTGTAATTCAACTCAAACTCTTTATCAAGGTCATATTTGTCCGAGATTACATAACTTTCGTAAGCCTCATTAAATACAACATTACAACCATCGATGCTTGCATATCCCTCGGCAGAAAGGAACTCATCATAGCTTGTTGCTACCGTGAGTCCGCCTGTCTGCGATATGCCAGCAATACCATTATGCAAAAGCTTATAATAAAGCTCGCCGCTGTCATTGATATGCAGATAATATGATGCATTGTCTTTGTGCTGTACGGTGCTTGTCCCATCTGCAGTGAGAATATGCACCTCGCCGATACCGTAATATCCGCCCTCAATTATAATAGCTCCGCCGTATTCAAACAAATCAAAATTGCAATTACCGTAAATATCTCTCGGCTTTTCAAGAGCAACTCTATGACCGTAAGCCTCGATAGCGGTTACACAGTCAAGGCTCATATATAGTGTCACGGGTACAGAAAGTCCTGTTACATTTATTGTATACGGCTCTTCAGGCAAGCGATCTGCAAATTCATATCTTTCCATTCTTGACTGTAACTCAGAAACAGGAATATCGAAAAGACTACCAGCTTCGCTTGCTCCAAAATCGACTATGCTACCTGTTCGCCAATCTTTCAACTCAACGCCGGCAATAGTCATCTTGCCATCTTTGTACGAATACTCATAAACTATCTCGCCGCACACCTCGACAATGCCGCACATAATTCCCATTCGACAAAACAGCCTGTTTTCAATTACCGTATAGTCGACTATGCTGCCATAACCAATATCGCAAAGGTTTTCAGGCGGCGTGTCGAGTGTTTCTTTTTTCATTTCGTATACTTTACCGTTAGTTTTTATACGATATGCGTTTTCCTGCTGTTCGAATTCTATATTTTCATTCGCATAAGTGACAGGCGAAAAAACATTTATAACCTCTCCGCTTTTTCCATCGGTTATTATAAGCTCTTCTTCGTAGCACTCGGTGCCGTGTCCGACAACCTTAACAGCGCATACATCTTCCACACCGTCATGCGTAAGATCTGCTTTGTATGTAATATCCGAAGCATAAAAATCCTCTGCCGAGGTTGCATAATGCTCATCTTCAAGCGGCTTTACTATTGCATATGACACCGTTTCAAGATCGTAAAAATCCATATCCATTATCTGCATACGGTAAAAATACAATTCAAAATCATCGGTTCCTTCTATTGGAACATAAATCATATAGCACGGGATACTGTACCCAAAATAGTCGACGCCTGAATAAACGATATCATACTTCAGCGTTGTAACTGCTTTTTCTCTTTTACTGTTAAGGTCTGCAATTATATCATAATTGTTTACGTGTAAAAAGCCTTCGGCTTTTTTATCTTCACTCAATTTGCCTTGAATATATACCTTGCTCTCATTTTCGTTAGATCTCACGGTAACATATCTAAGAGTTTTTGCACTTTCTGTCATGACTGCATCGCCGTAGTCCTGATAGAAAGTATGTATGATTTCTCCATAGTCATAAGTGGTTTCGGCAATCGGATCTGTTATGCCGCAAAGCATAAGCATCGCATCAACCTTTAGGAATTTTCTCGCAGTATCTGCATCCGGCATTGTGATCCTTTCCATTATCAGACTTAATGTATCAGCCCTCGCGGTAAGCTGAATATTCTTGTATGAGACACTGCCGTTTGCTATCTCGACATCATCCAAAGTAACAGCATCATGTGCTTGCAAGTGTTCCAGAATGTTGCGGTACTCGTTAATGTTTTTCAGCATTTTTGAATTATACTCATCACCTGTATCATACAGAATACCTCCATGATGAGCAGGATAACTTTCGGTAAATACATGGTAACTGTTATCAAGAGCCGCAAAATCTTCTGCGCTGACTTCGTTCAGTTCAAGTGTACTGTAGCCACTGTAATTTTGATTAAAATAGTAGCGTCTTTTATAAGATTCAAGTCTCTGTGTTGTGCCTCCCAAATCTACGGTCTTTCCAGTGGTATAGTTATGTATATATACATGGTCTATTGTCATTTTGCCGTCTTTGAATACATAGACAAACTCCCACTTTCCGCACATTTCGGAAAGACTGCACGCAATTGAAACATAGGCTACGAGTTTTCCGTCCATGACCGTATAGTCTACAGTATCGCCGCTTTCTAAGAATTTAAATTGTTCATCCTGCGGCGTTGCAAGTCTGCTCTTTTCAAAGGTATGTATTTCTCCGCCATATGATATACTATACCTTTCTTCGTCTTCGGCACGAAATACATAATTATTAACAAACAATAGTGGGCTGTCAATTTTGATTTGACTTTCACCGCCCTCTAATACTGTAACATCCTCAATGAATTTCTCATCGTGAGCGCCAAGTACAGAAACTTTACAAGTATCTAAAATACCGTCTCCGGTTATATCGCAGACATATTCAGTCTCAAACATCTCAAAATCTTCTGCGGTTGTACTTTCTGCAAAAGTACTTGTTTCGGCTGACGTCACGCTAACATTTGTTGTAATGCTTTCGGTGGTTTCGGCTTGTCCTTTACAGGAGACTAAAGCCACGCACAGCGTTAACAACAGAAATAAATATAATACCTTTTTTTGTTTCATTTTTCTCCCTATTTTATATATTCTCTCAGAACACAGACCAATACTTTTTCGCCTGTTTTTGTAACTGCATATACCGAAACAGGCCATTCAAGGTCACTTAAATCACCTTTATTGTGTGAGGGATCGGTATAGTTTCGGATATTTACAATGCTGCAATCGGTCAAGTCACCTTGTGAAATAACATTTTCGTTTGTCTCGCTAAAGTCATCATCTAAGGCGAAATACTCCGCATCATTCTCCCAGCCGTCAGCGAACAAGTCGCTGACCTGTAGTTTCTCTCCTGTTTCAGCATTAAAGTAGTAATAAAAATAGTACGAGTTATAATGCTCTTCAATAACAGAAAACTCATAGTATTTATCCCCGACCGAGGCGAATACCAAATTGGCACCGTTTAACATGACGTATCTGTTTCCGACAACCGTAATGCGAAAATCAGGCCAAGGTCCTACCGATACAGTTTCTGCGTTTACACCCTTGCTTTTTACAAATTTAAGCAGTTTTTCTTCGGTAAAATAGGTCTCATAGATTTGGTTAATGAAAGCATTTACCTTGTCACACGACTCTGCAGGAATGCCCGATTTTTCACTGTCAAGGTACCAAATAGTAATACCGTTTTTCACCTCGGCGTAACCGATGTCATCGGAAATTCTCGTCCTTATAACCTTATAGATCGGTATGCTGTCGTCGATACAGCCTGCCATATCTCTCGGGATGCTCGTGACCATATATTCGGAAAGGTCGGCTATGGAAAGTTTAACGCCGTCGGCAAAATAGGTTCCTGGACTGAAAATTATACTGTCCGCTGTAAATGCAAAATCGCCGTTGTAAAGCCCCGAAAAATCGCTAATCATATCGTAGGTCGCACCGAAAGAAGAATAAGGAGCCGACGCTTCTTTTGCAAGTGTGCTGTTCAACAGCGGAACAAAATCTACGCCGTCAAAGAACAGGTCAGACAGTTCGAGTTTTTCACCCGTGTAAATATCAAATACTGCGGTGCGGACGTCGTAGAAAAATTCATTTGCCTCTTGAGTACCGTCATAATATACCAAACCGACAGTAACCGAAAGATAACCGTTTATCAGCTCCTTGTAGGTGATGATATCCTGAGTGTACGGAAGCATGTCACGAGTCTTTATGAATTCACGCATTTTTTCCTTATCGACCTTGGAAAGCTCGTTTGTAGCTTCATCTATAAAGCTCTGCACCTTTTCCGAGAGTCCCACCGCAGTGAAGTTATCGACATTCCGCCTGCACACATAATAGTAGTCCGCCGTTTCTTCGGGTTTTGATATGCCCGATGTGGCTGCAGTGCTGTACAAAGTTTTCGTTGTCGCCTCTGGCAATGTCAAGCCATCCACACTGCGATAAGGAATATATCCCGCATCGGCAACGACCTGCTGTCCCTCGTCCGACTGTATCCATTTTACGAGGGTACGAACGGGAGAATCCTCGGCTTCGTCAGCAGAGAAAACGGCGTAATTATAGCCAAGTAAAGGATAACTGCCGTCAGCAAGAGTTTTAAGCGAAGGCTCAACGCCGTTTACCTTTATGTATTTGATCTCGGAAATATTCTCATACATTCCGTCAGAAAATGCGTATACGGAGTAACCGATAGCGTTTATTCCGTTATTGTAATTTGCAACGACATCGAGTATTCCGGTCATTGTTGCGGGAATTACATCGGTGACAGGCTTCATCAGCGGTATATCACCCATAAAGGAAATCATATAGTTCTGACTGCCCGAATCGTTGTTTCGCTGATATGCTACTATCTCAGCGTCGTTACCGCCGACCTCGCTCCAGTTTGTTATTTCTCCCGAGTAGATACCTTTTAATTGCTCAACGGTGAGCGTATCCACAGGATTATCCTTGTTTACAACAAATACAAATCCCTCACCTGCCACGGGCTCGGCTTCATGTTTGAAGCCGACTTCCGCCATACGTTTGAGTTGCGCATCGGAAAGCGGTGTTGTGAATATAAGCTCACAATTTCCGCTTAACAGATTTTCGAATGATGTGTATGTTTTTGTGTGCGACACTTTCTGCTCGCCGCCGAGGATGGCGTTTCTTATTGCATTATCAAGATTTGTGGTCGATGTCGAGCCATCGGTCTTTGGGAATACAAATCCCTCGGGAAATATGGAGGGCTTTGCCTCGGTTGCATCGGTTGTTTCGGTAAAAGGCTCTGAGGTTTTCTCGGTAGTTTCCATTATATCATCTATACTATCGGTCGTATCAATCTTCTCTTTTTCAACTTCATGCCACTTAGTATTCTGCTTTTGGTCATGCTCCGTTATATACTGTTCAAATTCTTCATGTGAAACAGCCTCGTTCTCAATATAATACGATACTTTTTGACTCATGCAGTCAGATTCGCAATATGCGATCTTTTTTATACTGTATGTATCATTTGTAAACTCAATTTTGCCGATTCCATGATCCGATGCACCTGCGGAAAAGCTAAACGTTCCGTCTTCTTTTAGTTCATAAAATGCTCTGTACGTCAATTCATACCCATAAAACGAGTCTCCGTTTTCGTGTAGTATCAAAAAGCCATAATATTCATATGTGCCCTTTGCCAACCATAACACCGTTTCCGAATTGCTATCGCCGTCAAGGTCGATAACGGAATACTTCATTACGGACAACTCGTAATTAGCAAGATAATCGCTGATATACATCTCTTGTTTTGTTCCCGTGTAGTACATCATACTATAGATATCCAAAGCAGATTGACTGTCATTTACAAGCACTTCTATATCATCTTGCACGGTTGTTAAGGGCGTGGTTACGGTTGCGGTTTCTGCAGTAGTTTTTGCTGTACTTACTGCTTTTTCGCTATCTGTATTATCGACATTCTCTTTGCCGCAGGAATTAAATATTACCGTTAAAAGAACCAATAAAATACATACTATTCTTTTCATTGCCTTCTCCTTTTTTCCATAATATTGAATCCATTATACCACACCGCTGCTACCGTTGTAAACAACGAAAAAAGAGACCGCGAACGTGATCTCTTCAGTCTGTCGAACTAGACGCTTCTTTGCTTACTGCTCTTTTGCTCTACTGAATTTTTATATAAACTTTTCCTGTTTGGCTCACGAGAGCAAGATTTCCTTCGCTAATATCTTCGTCCACAAGATACGCAAGCTTCCATCTATCGTTTCCTAAATATTCGCGGTAAACAGGTTCCATTTATATATCATTCTAAAAAGTCAACAATAGGTAAATTCTCTAAAAAAGGATTAATAATATTTAAGAAATCATCACGGCTATTTATATAATCATCACTAAGCAAACAAACAATGCCTCTGTCCGATAAATAGTGTTTCTCGCCAACTTTAATGATTAAGCATGAGTCGTATTCATCAATTGCATATGAATATCCCAATCCTTCATTAGAATGGTAAAGTTTAATAGTTCCATTTGTATCTAAAACCTCAGTTTTATCATATGAGCCTACAAGAACTTCTGTCTCAATTCTCTGATTAGCTCCGTAGCAAAAATACGACAACTCAACCATTCTTTCCCCTTTGCCATAATAAAGATAAATCGAGCGTATTTTATGCTTAGAAGGATACCAATTCAAAACTGTAAAATTGGGTAGTCCCTCTTCAATTGCTGAAGATGTTTCAGAAATCCAAATGCCCTCCAAAGTAAACTCACCTATTGCTTCAGGCACAGTTAAACCAGGATAATAATGAGCAACTTCGGGAAGATCCATGGTCACATTCCGTTTTACTACAGTCTGTTTATTACCATCAGGCAACAAGACATACTCATCATATTTTAGTTGTGCCGCAATATTCTTCCGATACTCTTGCTGCTCATTCTCTGTCATATTCAAATAATCCCCGCAAGGCCATATAATGTCACCTTGTGGCTGCGGTAACATATCTGCAATATTATTTGTTTCAAACAAAGCAGTACTATCGTTTGTCAAAACAGAAGCTAGTGCCTGAGATATCATCTGAAGTTCTTTATAATCTATCACCTTTGCTGTATCATTCGGAGTATGAATAATACCGCCAATTGAATCTCCGTGACCGATACAAACCGAACTACAGAACGAGAAACTCACATGATCGCTAGACATAACAGTATTTGTTGCTTCTATTCCTTCATACCCTTCCTGATGCAACAATGTAACTAGCTTGTTTTGAAAAGCAATTGAGTCATTCTCTGTAAACACCTCTATGTTTCCACCATCAGAATATGCTAGGCAATCCAAGTTGATATAACACATTTCATCATATAACGATCTAATAAGTTCCGCACCGGATTTGCTACCATAAAAACCATGCTCCTCTGCATTCCAAAATGCAAAAACAACATCTACATCTGGTGTTTCATTTGAAACCGACCTTGCAATCTGCAACAATACACTAACTCCCGAAGCATTATCCAATGCCCCTTGATACATAATATTACCATATCGACCCATATGATCAAAATGTGCTCCCAAAACTATAGCCTTTTGCCTGTTTTTCCCTGGTAAAACTGCAATAATGTTATTAAGTTCTATAACGCTAGATTTATTCTCACACTGATAATGGATTTGCCCACCCAAACAGGATGACAGTTTTTCCACTCCTGTCTCTGTTAGAATAATTTCCGGAATGCTGTTTGGTAAAAAACCCTGCCATCCTGTCCGATGTTCGGATTCTTTAAACCTAAGTAATACTTCGTCATTATCTTTTATAAGAAAGCTAGATTTACCATCATCATATGTACGAACTATTTCACCTTGAATATCAATAGACTCCCAGATTGGAGGAATATAATCTACACCTTCACTCAAAGATAATGACTCCCCCGAGTATTGGAGCGTACATTTCGTGTTTATGTGAGCAGGTAATTCCGCCGTAAACGACACCGACATTTCATCATTTATTAGTGGAATAAGTTCTTCTGCCATAAGTTGACTCGTAATATACTTTGCTGCTTCCTCGTTACCGGAAGTACCATATAAACGTCCACTGCATATATCACTTGTTAAAAAATCAATATCGTCTTTTATATTGTTAATAATTTTCGTTTCGCCGTCCCTTGAACACCCACAAAGCACTGATAATAAAATGCACGCTCCGGAAATCATAATGCTAAATAATCTCTTTTTCATAAAAATCATCCCCTTTCTCGTAACACAAATACGATGAAAGGGGATGATTTTGGACTCTTTGTAAAAAATATTAAATTATTTTTCTTTTACGCTTTTCGCAAGTCTAATCAATTCATTTTCACTCAAGAAAGCCGAAATGTAAAAAGCTGTATTTTTAGAAGTTGTCCAAAGAATAATATTAGACACCGAAGGGTCTGTAGAAATTAGCAAATCTGCAAAGTAACCATTTACATAAACCTGCTTTTTCTGCATTTGTGAAGCATTTACATACCATTCCGTTTCATTTGGATTATTGGTATACTTAAATGTCAACATTTCTCCTGAATCATCCACGTATATTGCTATATAGTAGTTTTCGTTATCATCAACAAATACCTCTGTATATCCATCAGGAATACCCATTAATTGATACTTTGCAGGCGAAACATCAGATTTTTTGTTATCAGTATATCTATATACAAAATATGTTTCATATACTTCTTTAATCCAACCAAAGAAAGCTTCTCTTGCCTTGGCATCTACAGCTAGCCATACACTGATTGAAATAGCAAGCGCAAGTATAACAGAAGCAACTCGCTTTAAGGGGCTATAGAAATATGGATGCCTTACTTTTCGTTTTAATTTTTCTATTCTCTTTTCAAATTCTAAAGAAAATTCATGCTGAAGTTCGGGATTATATGTGCTTTCAAAATAGTTTACATAAATCTCGTTAGACTTTGATGCAGCTCTTCGTAGCATTTCATCGGTAATCATATATTCCCACCCCCTTGCTCATACAATTCTTTCAGCTTTTTCTTTGCACGCTGGTCTATCTTCTGTGCCCATACAAGAGAAACGCCAATCATCTTAGCAATTTCACGCAGATCATAACCATGATGATATTTTAGCCAAATAACCTGTCGCTGCTGATCAGGAAGTTTAAAGATACATTCCGTGAGAAAATCTTCTTCAAAATCCTGTGTTGACAGTTTATTTATTAACGCATCTTCGTACACCTCTTCCGGGTGTCTGCCTCTTACTCTAAAAACATCAGTAACCCGATTGTCAACAATAGTTACGACAAGCTGCTTCGTTTTTGGACTCACCGGATCGATTTTTTTAATATTTTCAGCGATTTTAACAAAAGCATGATGTACAGCATCCTCTGCGTCCTGTACGTGATGCATTCTCTCGTATGCTACATGAAACATAAGTCCCTTATACTCTTTATATATTTGTTCGAACTTGGATTTATCCTCGTCCGTCTCTATCATTTGTAAGTAGATGAATAACAAGACAATCACTCCTACGACATATTTATACATAATAATATCAAAAAATCAAAATATTGTCCATAGTTATAGAAAACAAGCCGCATGTTACGTATAAAAATATGTTTTGGCTCTATTGAAAGCACCCCAGCAAAAACAACAAAAGGAAACTGTAACATCATTCACAGTTTCCTTTTGTTGACTACGAGTATCAAATTATTGTTAGCTTTACAATTTTACCGTATATGATTGTATGGTTCATCAAAAACAAATGCTCTTAGTGCCTTTCTCCGTTCCTCTCGCGACATTGTAGGTGTAAAAATAAATATATCATATATGGGGCTGCTTAACTTCGCAATCATACTATCCTTTAACTTATCTTTCTTCCTAAAAGAATCTGTCCAAAAATCTACTTTATCAATATTATCGCGTAATTTTTAGACATTATAATATGGCGGCTGCGGCTTTGTTCCGCTTCCGCATTTTGGCTTCCAATCTGTCGCTATACTCGGTAATTTTTATAGCGCTAACTGCATCAAGAGACCACTTGTTTTACAGTAGGATAGAAGCAAGGAAGCCTCTCGGATGAGAGGCTTCCTTGCTTGCGGCTCTTTTGCTCTACTGAATTTTTATATAAACTTTTCCTGTTTGGCTTACGAGTGCAAGATTTCCTTGGCTAATATCTTCGTCCACCAGATACGCAATCTTCCACCTATCGTTTCCTAAATATTCGCGGTAAATAAGTTCTGTTGTCATAGCATGATTTTGTGGCTTCGCATCTATTACCGAATTATCGGAAATAAACTTAACTTCACCATTTTCTTCTGTATATCCGCGCAAACTGAATCCGTTTACACACGCATATATTAGTTCTTGATTTTTCTCAATGTCTTCCATGCTAATTGTTATGAAATATAATCGCTTCTTCACCGAAACCGATTCTCCAAATCCTTTAGTACCATCTTCGTTATAAATTATAGGCGTTCGTTTGTAAGCTATCAAATTGCCGCTATCATCTGTAAACTTTCCGAGCTTATCTTTTGCAATAATATGTTCAGAATTTAGTGCTGCCGTATTGTCATACACGCTGACAGTATTAACAGTAACGGTATACCAATCCTCTATGTCACGAACCGAGTCGCCGATTTTCGACAGATCCGATACGAATATAGACGCTTTTTCAGTATGAACAATCTCTGGTATATAATTATCTGCGGTTACTATTTCGTTCATAATCGGGATTGCAAGCGCCGTGCTCTTCGCTTGCTCAACGGTGATAGTAGATACTATTTTCAAGAACTCATCCTCATTGATTCCGTAACTCACCCAAATTTTCAGTACAAGTTCTTCTTCCTCAAATACTACAAATGCTATACGGCTATAAAAAGAAGTTTCACCCTTTTCAATAACATAGACGGCATTTTCTCCTGCTGTCAGGCTCTTTGTTTCTTTTGCATCTCCAACAACTGTATTCAAATCACTACGGCGAAGGTCAATACCATTAATAGTAATCGCGCGTGAATCATCGTTGCCATGCCATTTTCCGGGTGCAGTTTTGTCTTCAAGCATATCTGCAGGCATTCCGGGGATGTTAAGTTTGACGCTGACTTCTCCGTTCTCTGCTCTCCAACTACGCAGCGGCTTTTCTTCGTAAACACTATTTTCCGCCTGCATAATACCTGCATGCACAAATACATCTTTACCTTTTTGTTCCACTCGAAACTCAATCCAGCGAGCAGCCGCATATATACTAATTGATAATATTGCCAATATAGCTATCACGGCAACCAGTCTGACTGACCACCTTTGTCTGTACGTTTCAGCTGATATGCACTCTTGCTGCAATGCTGCACGCACGGCTTTTTTTCTTTTCTCATAAGATTCAGAAAAAACATGGTTGTTTTCCATGACTAATCCTCCTTGTCTTCTTTAATGCGTTTCAAAAGTTTTCTGGCACGCTCGCATCTTTTGCGTATGCATGCTTCACTGATCTGTAGTACCGCTGAAGTTTCGTGTATGTTCAGCCCTCTAATAAACAAGCATCGCATAACCGTAGCATATTTAGGCGGCAGTTCCGAAATCAATAAAACTATGTCATTTGAATTTTCATTATCGTCATTAAATAAAGATTCAGCGGTCTCTATGCTTTCGCAGCAATTCTCTCGCTGCTTTTTCTGTCTTCGGTATATATCAAGTGCCGCACTTTTTAAAGTCTTATATGCATAATTCCGCACCTCGTGAAAAGAAGGATTGCTAATTTTGTCTCTATTTCGTATCAATCTCAAAAATGCTTCGTGTACCGCATCCTCTGCAAGGTATTCGTCATGCAGTATTTTATAAGCCTCATAATACATTGATTGCTCATATAGCTTGTACAAACTATCAATGATATCTTCTTCGTTATTAGGCATACCACCGCTCCTTTCCATTTTGTCCGGACACTAATTATAACGAGCCAAAATGTCATTTGTGACAAAAATCCAACTTTTTATAAAAATTATACCACAGTACATCGTAATTATCATTGTAAACAACGAAAAAAGAGACCGCGAAGCGATCTCTTTCATGGGAAAGCCGAACCATAAGAATATTTATATTTTTAGTGAAATATCTCGCTTCACTCTTGGAAAACCACCTTCTCGAAACTTGTCAATATTAGTGGACAGATGAAAGTGCAAAATAATGAATTATATACCAAGACGTTTTCAGCTAAAACTAAATCAATCTAACAGTGATGTTTCTCTAATTTTATGTTCAATATATTCATCTTTATCTATAATTGCTTTAATTTGATTGGATAATGCCACGTCAGATAGAGGACTATTGGTATACATATGTTTAAATGTGAATGAATTAACAGTATAAACATATGTCAGCAAACTAAAATAATCCACCTCCGAACATTTTGCTAATGTTATATACCCTTTCTCAAAAGCAGGATGTAAAAAAGCCCCTCTGTCTGTCATAAAGTACAACGCATCCCTTAAATCAGCCGGACTTTTTTCTAATTTTTTTATTATTGCATCCCAAACACATTCATCATGCTTTTCATCTATGATTTTACTCAACACTCTCTTAGCTACTATAGGAAATCTCTCTGATATTTGTTTTGCTAATTTCGAATCACTTTCAATCAAAGAAGTGACATCAGAATCATAATAAACATGTAATTTTCCAGAATTCACAAACAACTCTATTTGTTTGTACACAACACTTTCGAATTCAATTATATTGCTATATTCCACATAATAACACTTGTCCCTAAATTCATTTTTGAATTTTTCAATTTCATTTATCTGAGCCAAATCAGAATTACGGGGTTTCTCTTGATTAGAAAAAAATATCATTGCTGGTTTTTTTCTTCGAATATGTGTCTTTATTTCATCAATTGTACCACTATTTTCTCTTGGTGTCGGAGTTCCAACCCTACACCAAAAAACACCCAAAAGTAAATCACAATTTGATAAAATAGCTTCATTAATGTAATTCTGCGGATGTGTTTCTGCTTGCGCAACCGAATGCGTTTCCCAACTAACCGGTAACAAAATTATATTTTCTTTTTCTGAATGTATCGCATTCCATTTATCTATTTGTCTTCTTATTGCAGTTCTTTCTTCCAAAACATCACTAGGAGAAGAAATAAAAATTTTATATACTCTTGCTTTAAACCCCACTTTGTCTTCCTTTCTTTACAGTCTTTGTTTCAAAACCTCATAAAATCTGTCAGTTTGTGATCTAGTTACTGAAGCACTTTCAAATAAGGATTTATGTATATACTCTCTTTTTACTTCGTTGCGTGCTGATACGTACTTCTGAATATCTGAAAGTTTTTTCAACCGGGGCCAGTAGCTTAAAAAACTTGGCAAATCCACATCCTCCTTTAGATATGTAGCTGTTGGCATATCTTTCTGTGCAGACATACCAACCTCAAAAGGAACCCATTGTGAATATCTAGTGTTCTCAGACATTACAACTATAATATCAGTGCAATTGTTCAAATTGCGTTTTATATGTTCTGTAAGGGCTTTACCATTAAGTACCATGCCCGCATCCAATAAATCAAGATAGCAGCTAATTCCTAACCGTTTTAATTCATTAGCTATAGCATTTGCAATTATTGCATCTTCTCTTTTATGCGAAACAAAAATTTTCATCGTGAACCTCCAATAAGTAGTTTTAAATTATTCCATGTCCACCTATACATTTTGTCATCATTTTTTGCCTCTTTAGGTTTGGTACATTTCTTATCGCTTCTTCCACAAAGCAAAAAATATGGTATTCCCTCTTCCTGTGCTATTTTAATTTCGGTGCCTACGCCTGTTGCTAAATGAGTCTTTGTTCCGCATATAACAATAACAACATCACAGCCTTTTATTCTTTTTCTGGCATTATCTTTCCAATCTTTTTCAATTTTATGTTTAATTGACATATCGGCTATTGAAAATGGGGAGTCTGAATTCCTTGCTTGTCCTACTAATAACGCTTTCAAATCACTATCATTATCATAATCAAAACTTATAAAACTTCTTTTCTTTGCCATAGCACAATTCCTTTATATTAAATTCTTACTAACTAGTCGCCAATATTGTTTTCCGATCGATGTTAATTCACATGATTTAGAATTCATTGCTGCAAAATACATATGCTCTTCTTCAACTGGAGCAACTAATCCTATTCCTTCTAATTTTTGCAAATCCGAAAATATTCTTACATTATTTTCATCTGCGTAAGGTTCTAAAATTTCATGCTTTGCATTTGGAGTATTAGTTGGTTCAAAAGATGAATTAAGCGGCAATCTTTCATCCTCCCTATTAAAATAGTCGCATATTTTTCGGATAACAGCCATATCTACTCTTGGAACTACATTACGCAATGATGTAAATCTAGTAACATTTGTTTTGAACACAGGTCTTTGTTCCCAAGGCCCTAATGCTTTATCTATGTATGCATATATTCCACCTGGAGTTATGTGCCCAGTAATATCAGCTGCTCCACCTTCCATAGCTTCTATCAACAATGACGTAAATAAGCCATGCCCATTGACCTCTATAGATGTTTCAGTCGAACGACTTGCTGTTAATATAGTTACACCTTCATTAATTATAGTTGTGCTTTGACCGCTTGTATTGATATCCCCCATAAATCCTGAATAGCAACTATCTAAAATGATAATCTTATTTCTACATTTTGAATTATTTGCAATAGTCAATATATCCTGCAACGATACTCCACAATCATATTTACTATAATCGGGTGTTACAAGATATCCTCCCACCGCATCTATATGCCCATGTCCCGAAAAATAAAATAGCGCAACATCTGAATTTCCTGAGAAACACTCTTCGATTAATCTCCTTAAATCCGCTTTCTTACTAACATCTTTTTCTAACTTCACTACAAAATTAGCTGAACCATCACCATTATTAGATAAAATCCTTGCCATATCATCTGCATCATTACAACAACAATTTAGTGGACAAGAAGAATAATTATCAATTCCTACAACTAAGGCTTTTCTCATTGGATTCTCCTTGCGTTTCTTGAGATTTTTTTACATTATACCATATTTTTCTTAATTTATCAATGAGAGCAGTGAAAAATATATACTATCTATCAATGGTCACAGCTTGCAGAATATTCCGGCAGAATTACACAGCAGGGTAATTAAATCTCCTTTAGGAAAAGATAAGTTGACAAGGGATGTTTTTGATAAAACTATAAGTATTTGGCACACATTAAGAGAATTAAATATGAATCATAATTTTGAACCATTTATAAAAAATATTGTTAAATGCATCGAGGTTAATTCTGGTCAAAAAATAGAATTTTATATCTAAGATATGAATTTCAGAACTTCTTGCAAATCATACGAAAATGGATATATCATAAATCATTCAAACCACATTAATTTCATTATCTTTGATATAAGCATATCCTTTTTCATCTCTACCAAACCGTAACAAATCCTACCGAACAATCTTGATTCATACAAATCCAATTCCACCATTTTAACTTCCTCCTTATAATTTTAAAAATATAAAAGCACATCTTGATTTCACTCAAATGTGCTCATAATTTATAGTATTAAATTTTTAAACATTACCATTATGATGTTATGAATATCTTGCTTACCCTTAGACTTTCAATTCTGATTGTTCATCCTGTATATTATTAAACAGAAATGCTATGAAATTTGCATATAAAAAGAGACAAACATCATTATAACTATATTATAAAAAGCGTTTGTCTCTTTCGGCTCCCCCTGCCGGGCTCGAACCTGTGACAGCATGATTATTATTCACTGCTTTTCGGCTTTTGGTTAAACAACTATTAGTTTGTTATATTTCTTTTGTGATCGAAGCGTTTATTCCTAAAACTATCTTTATAGCAATTATAAAAGAATTCATAATCAATTTCAATTAATTCACAATCTGAATTTAGTATTTAATATGCTTTTCAAATGCCTTAATATTATCTACATTGCCGTCAGAAAGTGCAAGTAACACTCTCTCCATCTTATCCAGATTAAACAGACACCTATACTGCGCTTCAAATAGGTCGTCAAAACGTAAACAGTTGCCTTTTCATTTACGACGTATTCGACAATTATAACGGATTAAAATGTTTACCGTCAGTAACAAAATTGTTAATACTATGTTCTCTACATTTTTTATAAATCGATAGTTTTTGAAAGCGCTTCTATCAATCGTTCTTTTTCTTGACTTTCCACAGTACTCAGTCGCAGCACAGGAATGTTATATTTTTCTAAAATAGTGTCTTTAGTTATGTCTCGCTGACGTTGCTTCTCGTTTCGTTTATGAAAAGCAAAACCATCTACTTCAACTACAAGCACCGGCAGATGTGTAAGTTTAGAAAAGATCATAAAATCCACGTGTGTTAAATGATTACTCGCGAATTTAAGTTCTTCAGGAGTGAGTTTTTCCATATCATTAAGAATCATGTGCAATGGAATGTGTGATACCACACCGTATTTTGAAAAGCGGTCTTCTCCAAGTACATCACGGACGACCGCATACATTAGATTTTCACTCTCTACATCAGATATACGTCCATATTTTTTGAGAACCTTTTCACGCTCTTTGGCATAACTATTATACAAATAGTCGAAAACCGAATATACTTGGCTATCAATAACTTCATGATTATTGTATCTAATATATCCTATAAGTTCGTGAATATTTGAAGTGCCATCGCTGTCATTGCCATCAGTTACAACTATAAACTGATCAATAGCGCGAGAAACGGCTACATTCAAACGATTAGGATCAGATGCAAATTCTGAAATCTGGTTATCAACGGTCGAAAGTATAATTACGCTACGTTCTTGCCCTTGAAATTTATCAGCAGTATCCGCTTTTACGCTTGTTTCAGCAAATGCACTTTGCAGAGCATCTGCTTGATCTCGGTACGGTGTAACAATACCAACAGAGCCATCGTTCAGATTCAAGTTCTGCTGCGGAATAACCTCATTCATTATTACATCAATCTGTCGCTGATTTATATGCCCTCTAGCGTGGTTCCCGGCTACAGTTTTATAAACCATCATTGGTTGCCGATCTTGCCTTGCCTCTGTTAAGATGATCAATTCGTTATTATAAAAACGTTGATTACAAAAGCCAATAATCTCCGGATGACAGCGATAATGCTCTTTTAGCAAAACTTGCGGAACTTCATCAAACATTTCAGTTATCGAAGAAAGCAAGCTATGGTTTGAATATCGATACACTTCGGGAAGTCTGTGCCTTGAAAATATCTCATCTGTAGCATTTTTTTGCGCATTATCGACAACATTAGGCAACTGTTTCAAATCACCAACAATGATCGCTTTTTTTGCACAAGATAACGCTAGTGCTCCTGTCGCCAAGTCTACTTGAGATGCCTCATCTATGATAACATAGTCATATACAAATTGGTTTGACAAACTTGCTCTAAGTGAATATGTAGTACTTAGCACAACGGGATAGTCTTTAATAAACTGATCGGAATGTTTCCACAAGTCATCTTGACTATACAAATATCGCGAACGAACGCCTTCGAATTTTTCTTGAAGTTTAGCTCTAAAAAGAACCGCAGACAACTCAGAGTATTCTTCCAATTTCTTATGAAAATCATACTTAGCAAGTTCTTTCTCTATCTTGGTAATACGCCTAGCGATCTCCTCAGAACGTCGTTTATAATATAAACTATAACAATATGAAATAACTTTTTCGGCTGGTTCTTTTAGAAACTTTGAACTAACTATTCCGTATTTTAAAAGCCATTTTGCGCGTTTTAAAAAATTGATCTTTCTGCCATCTTGCATACTGAAATCGTATTCTGCGACAAATAAAAGAATACTGGATGCTTTTGCTTTATAAAATGAAGGTTTAAAAATCAGATTAAAATTATTTAAGTACTCACTAAAATGTTCCGACTCCAGCGTAACAGTTTCACTCTCTTGTGAAAGTTTTGAAAGTTCGTTTTTTAATAACAAAGCATCATCAAGCGCTTTTGCTTCTGAATGCAATGTCTGTATCTTTTGTAAATATTCAAGCGTGTCAAGTTTCCATGATGTCATATCTGGCAAATCTGCCGACTGATTTTCTACAAATGCTTCTTTATTCTTCTTGCTACCAAGAGGTGCTGCAATAAATCCAACATTGTATTTTTGAAGTTTTTGTAATACATTTGATGTTGCGGAATTATTACTGGAAACCACCGCCACACTTTCGCCACGCATAATGGCATTCGCAATTATATTCAAAATTGTTTGTGTTTTTCCTGTACCTGGAGGACCTTCGATAACACTAAGTTTGTAATTCAACGCATTGTCTACCGCCATTTTTTGGCTTACATTGAAGCCAAACGGAAACACTGCAGTTTTATCTTTCGCATAGCAATTATCTTTAAGTTCACCGCTCAAAAATGAAGCTAAAATACTGTCTTCTCGGATAAAATCTATTTTAGAATATCTTGCACCCAAAATATTGTGTCCGTCCGGTGTGTACAATCCAACTTGATATGCTATTTCCTTTAAGTATTCGAAACAGCTTTTTGAATCTGGCTTGCTCAAAGCAGAGTCAACTATTTTTACTTCTGCTGCACGGCAAAGTTCGGTATAATTGTTCTTAAAAATCAACCTGCAATACATTTCAAATTCTTGCACGATTGTTACACCTGACTTAGGAACACCATTTATTAAAACGATTTGATCTTTTATTACTGTTACATTTGGGTTCTTTAAAAAAATAACGTCATCTGTATTATACGGATACTGTCTACCACTATTGTATGTAATCCAAACAACTGGCTTATGTTGTTCAAAAGCAAAATTACGTATAGACGCAGTTTTATCTTCGCCTTTTATAATTATCAAATTGTTATTGATATTTGGCATTTCATTCTCCAATTTAATAGAATACTTAACACAAGTATAGCATATTGAAAGTTATTTCGCAACTTTTGAATTTGCAAAATGTACAAACCAAACGCAAGCCTGTATAGTGGCCTATATAACGCACAAGCAGGAGTATTACCACTCCTGCTTGTGCTGTTTTTACGTTTTATATGCTTTCAATCTCTTATATGCTATTTCTAATGCCTTGTCGGTATCCTTTTTATCGTTTTTCTCGAAGGCATGCAAGAATATAATATCATTTTCTGCATCATCATTTGCAAATAGAATTCTTATCAGTTTACCTGAAACTTGAAAGCAAATTTCGTATAAATCACTATATTTTTTATTTGAAATATGTTTTACATAAGCGTCAATAATTGGCTTTTCATTTCTCACGAGAGCGCCTACGACAAGATCAAACTTTTCAAACACCTTGCCACCTCGTTGGTGTATAAACTCCAAGCATTCTCGGTTATAAACTAATTCATCCATACTAATCGTTCTCCTTATTGCTTTTAAAACTAACTAAGCCTTCGAGGGCTTCTTTGGCGGCACTGCCCATTTTTTCGGTGATGTGTGTATAGTAGCGCAAAGTGAATTCGAGTTTTGCGTGTCCGAGTGTTTCCTGCACATACTTAGGGCTTATACCGCTTTCTGCAAGAACAGTTGCAAATGTGTGCCTCAAATTATGAAATTTAAACGGTATGTTAAGCTCGTTCTTCATGACATTTGCCATAAACTTGATGCTATTTGTAGTAAGCATCTCGCCGTTTGGTTTTACATTGATAAAATCGGTTATTTCAAGCAATTTTTCCTTGTTGCGTACAAGGCGGTCTGTTACAAAGTTTCTTTTATATCCGTCCTCGTAGAATACTTTGTTTTTTGCTTGCTGCTCTTTTAAGCTTTTTAGATATTCGCAGAAGCTATCGGTAATATTGACACTTCTGTAGGCATTCTTTGTTTTAAGAGGACAAAAACACCACTTTTTATCTTGAAATAAAAGTTGCTTATGTATTTTGATTTTCTTTGCTTCAAAATCAACATCACTCCACTGCAACCCGAATATTTCACTTTCACGCATGCCAGTGTTGAGAGCGATATAAAAGGAAATGATGACGTTTGTTCCTTGTAAGCGTTCTTCCATTGACGCAAGTTCTTCTGTGCTGTAGGCTCGAATTTCGCCGATATGGCGGGGATCAGGCGGAGCGGTGACACTTTCAAAAATATCTTTCTTTGTATATTGCCTTTTGTGTGCGTATCCGAAAAGCACCTTTAGAAATTTGTAAAGCCCTTTGACGAATTCCTCACTTAAATAGGTGCGCTTTTCATTCAAGAAGTCGTTTATCGAATTTGCGGTGATTTGATACATATAATAGGGACCAAACCTATCCTTGAAGTGATTGTTATACAGTGACTTATATCTGACAATAGTTGCATATGCCCTTGTTGCCGGTGCCTCGTTCTCTATAAACTCTGTGTACACCTCGGTAAAAGTGATCTTCTTATTCTCAATATAATCACCCGTATTGTTATATTGATACAAAACATCGTTTAAAGCTTTTTCGGCTTCCTTTTTAGTTTGATAACCTCCTCTCTCAATTTGATTTCTTCTGCCTTGGACAACACCCAATTCAACACGGTATGACCAAGTTGCTCCTCTTTTTCTTACGCTACCTTTCATTTAGTTTCCTCCTTTACTTTTCATTGTAGCAATTTGAAAGCAGGAATCTTAATTTTTAGCGCAAAAATTTGCCCACATTTGAAAATTTTGAGAGCTCGTGAGCCCAGCACTGACAAGGGGTTGCGGGATTTTCGTGGGCAAAGACTAATTCTTTATAAAAATTCTCGTTTTCCCCACGGTTTGCCCACGTATCGAAAAAATATAAATAGATACAAAAAAACACGATTATCCAAAAACAGATAATCGTGTTTCGTGTCTATTCCTTGAAAAAGCCTTATTTTATGCGGCTTCCGAGACTTTCCTAATTTTATTTATATGTATCTAAAATTAGTTAAAATATCTCTTGAGAAGACCTGCGAATGCTTTCCCGTGGCGAGCCACGCCACGAGCCATTTCATGAACGATGTCGTGAATAGCATCAAGTCCAAGTTCCTTGGCACGCTTTGCAAGGTCGGTCTTGCCCATGGTAGCGCCGTTTTCAGCCTCAACACGCATTTCGAGATTCTTCTTTGTGGAGTCGGTTACTACTTCGCCAAGAAGCTCTGCGAATTTTGCAGCGTGCTCTGCTTCTTCAAAAGCAGCCTTTTCCCAGTAAAGACCGATTTCGGGATAGCCTTCTCTGTGAGCTACGCGAGCCATTGCGAGGTACATACCAACCTCGGTGCATTCGCCCATGTAATTTGCACGAAGATCTTCAATAATATCTTCTCTAACGCCCTGTGCAACGCCTACAACGTGCTCAGCTGCCCAAGACATCTCTTCCTTTTGCTCTACAAACTTGCTTGCGGGAACTTTGCACTGGGGGCAGAATTCGGGAGCGCTGTCACCCTCGTGAACATAACCGCATACAGAACATACATACTTTGCCATAATAATTTCCTCCAAATATTTGATAAATTTATTTAGTAATAATTCCTATTCTTGATTACGGTTTTATTATAACCTATTATTTTTGACTTGTCAATAGTTTTTATAAAAAAATCGACCAAAATTTTTTGGTCGATTTTCAAATTTATGCATCGTAGCCGTTGGGGTTGTTTTTCTGCCAATTTGCGCTATCACGGCACATCTCCTTGATACCGCGAGTTGCCTGCCAACCAAGCAATTCTTTTGCTCTGGTGGGGTCAGCATAACACTCGTCAATATCTCCGGGACGGCGGTCAACGATCTTATAAGGAAGTTTTTCGCCAATAGCTTCTTCGTAAGCATGAACGATGTCAAGAACAGAGTAACCAACACCGGTACCGATGTTAAAGTGCTCAACGCCGGTAACCTTCTCTGCTCTTTCAAGAGCGTGAAGATGCGCAATTGCAAGGTCAACAACGTGAATATAGTCGCGTACACCCGTACCGTCATGTGTATTGTAGTCATTGCCAAATACGGAGAGGCAAGGAAGCGCGCCGATTGCAACCTTTGCTATGTAAGGAAGGAGATTGTTCGGGATACCCTTGGGGTCTTCACCGATAAGACCGCTCTCGTGCGCTCCGATGGGATTGAAGTAACGGAGAATAGAAATGCTCCATTCTTTATCAGAGTTATAAAGGTCGGAGAGAATACGCTCGATCATGAGCTTTGTTTCGCCATAGGGGTTTGTTGTATAGAGGTCGGCATCTTCTCTGATCGGCACGCTCTTAGGCTTGCCATAAACAGTAGCGGAAGAAGAGAATACAATCTTCTTTGCACCGTACTTGGACATAATATCGAGAAGATTAAGAGTGCCGGTAATGTTGTTGTGATAATAGCGAAGCGGAATTGCTACAGATTCGCCCACCGCTTTAAGGCCTGCAAAGTGAATGCAGGATTCAATCTTATTTTCCTTGAAAATGTTTTCGATCTTGTCATAATCGAGAAGATCAGCCTCGATAAGTTTGCATCTCTTACCGGTAATCTTTTCAATTCTGTCGAGAACTACAGGCTTGGAGTTTGAGAAGTTGTCAACTATAATAACCTCTTTACCTGCGTTTAAAAGCTCAACTACTGTGTGGGAACCGATAAAACCGGTACCGCCTGTTACGAGAATAGCCATAGTTTTCCTCCTTGGATTATTTCCATAAACCGTCCGGATACTCACCGGACGAAATCATTTTTGCAATTTCATTTACTACATGGGGTTTGTCTTCGGGATATGTAACACCGTACCATTTGGCACTTGTGCGAAGAAGTTTTATGTCACAAAGTCCGTCACGGAGCATCTGTGTTACTGCGTGTGGGAGATAATACTCGTCTTTGAAAAGGTCGGTTTTGGGGTCGCGAAGGAATTTTACAAATCCGTCCTTTATATACTCAATTATCTCGGGAGTGAAGCCAAAGAAGTTCATAGACACAGCTGTATCGGTGGAAATCGGTTTCCACTCTTCCCCGTCAAGATATTCAGCACCGCCATCTTTTGCACAAATTTTTGTGCGTTCAACAATGCCGGTGAGATAACCGCTATCATCGGCAAAGCACTCGCCGCGTGAAACATATCCGCTTTCGCTTAAGGTGTTGCCGAGCTCGTAGCCCGCCATGCAAAAATGGCACTTGTCATCTTTAGGATTGTTGGTTAAATACTCGGAAACACACTTATATGCGTCTGCGCCGTAGAAATCATCCGCATTAATAACAGTAAAAGGCTCGTTTACAACGCCATAGCATGCAAGAAGCGCATGCGCTGTGCCGAAAGGTTTTACACGTTCTGCCGGAATATCTACACCGTCAAGAAACTGCTTTTCTTGAAATACATATTCAACTTTAATATATTTTTCGAGGCGAGAGCCGATAGACTCTTTAAATACCTCGTAGAGATCACGCTTGATAATAAATACGACCTTGGTGTAGCCGCTTTTAATTGCATCAAAAACAGAAAAGTCTATAATAAACTCGCCTGCTTTGCTTATAGGGTCAATCTGCTTTAAACCTTTATATCGCGAGCCCATGCCGGCTGCCAATACTACAAGTGTCATAATGACCTCCTATTTGTTTCTACATATATTATATAATGCGTGGGGCAAATGTACAATCTTAATTTGATGAAAAAAATTACACAATTTTTTAAACAGTAAAAAAGGTCGGGTATTGCTCCCGACCTTTCACCAATTAGTCAGCGTATACGCTAACGCACTTCTTGGACTTGGAAATATGCTCGAACTTTACTCTTCCGTCGATCAGAGCGAACAAAGTATCATCAGAACCGATACCAACATTGTTACCGGGATGAATTGCTGTGCCGCGCTGTCTAACAAGAATATTGCCGGCTGTAACTGCCTGACCGTCAGCTCTCTTAACGCCAAGACGCTTAGACTCACTGTCACGACCGTTCTTTGTAGAACCTACACCCTTTTTATGAGCGAAGAATTGTAAACTGAGTTTCAACATTATAGCAACCTCCATTAAATTTTCCGCCGAATCATATCGGCATTTCACGCGCTTCAACTTCGAGAAAATCGTAATATTCTTCAGTTAAATCATTTAACTGATAGTAGTAAGCGGTAATAAGTCCCGAAATTGCATATCTCTTCTTTTCGTCATCATCCTCAATGGCACCGCGAGCAATAACTTTAATGTCCGTGGTTTTCTCATCAATGGAATAATCAACATCAGAAGCGTACACAACTTCAATGGCATTTATAATAAGCATGGACATCGAGGAAATCGCTGCGCAAAGTACATCAGTACCTGCTTCACCGTATCCGGTATGTCCCTGCTCTTCAAAGCCGTAAAAAACGTCGCCGCTTTTGTAGAAAACGATTTTAGTCATAGAAAATTAGCCGTTGATCTTGTCAATCTGAACCTTGGTGTAAGGCTGTCTGTGACCGATCTTCTTTTTCTCGTTCTTCTTTGCCTTGTACTTGATAACATCAATCTTCTTGCCCTTGCCGTTTTTAACGACATTTGCAACAACGGATGCACCTTCTACATAGGGAGCGCCTACGACAAAACCTGCGTTGCCGGATACAGCAAGCACTTTGTCAAATGTAACTTTGTCGCCTTCGTTAACGTCGAGCTTCTCTACAAAGAGAATGTCGCCTTCGTTGACCTTGTACTGCTTTCCGCCAGTTACGATTACTGCAAACACGAAAAGCACCTCACTTTCATTTATGACTCGCTGAATATGGGCGGCGTTTACACGCACTTAAAAAAGCCCGATTTCATGCGGCAAATTATTATAACATTATTATTTAGATATTGTCAATAGTTTTTTGATATTTTTTCGACAAATAGTTTTCATTATTTTTATAGATATCATATACTGAATATAGAGACGTTTGTCTCTATATTCCAACAGGAGGAATTAGCATGCCAACTTTTACAAATCAAGCAACTTTGTACTATAATAACAATGTTACAACTTCAAATGTTGTTACGGGCGAATTGCTTGAAGTTCTTTCTGCAAATAAAACTGCTGTTTCTGAAAGCTACAGAGCCGGTGATACGGTAACCTATATTATTAGCATCGTAAACTCCGGCGTAGCACCTTATACTAACCTTACTATTACTGATAACCTCGGCGAATATGTTTTTAATGAAACCGAACTTGTACCTCTTACATTCGAAGAAGGCACAATTCGCTATTTTATAAACGGCGCTCTGCAGGCAGCACCCACCGTTACCGGCAGCGTACCGCTTACGATAAGCGGTATCAATGTTCCGGCGGGAGGCAATGCCCTGCTTATCTACTCCGCAACAGTAAACGAATTTGCACGACTCGACACCGGCGGAAGTATTGTAAATACCGTTACAATTACCGGCAGCGGAATTACAACGCCTATAGTTGCTACAGAAATAATAAATACAGTCGATGAACCAATGCTTACAATAACCAAAGCTCTTGCTCCGACTTCTGTAGTCGGTAACGGTCCATTGACTTATACTTTCACTATCAGCAATACAGGTAATACCGCCGCCGTTGCTACTGATAATGTAATTGTAACAGACAATTTTGACCCCATACTTGACATTCAAAGTGTAACGCTAGACGGCGAAGCACTTGTGCCTGGCACAGATTACACCTATGATGCAGCAACCGGTGCTTTTGCAACAGTTGCAGGCAGAATAACAGTTCCTGCTGCAACCTATACTCAAGATGCCGCTACAGGTATTGTAGTAGTTGAACCGGGTGTAACAGTCCTCACAGTAACAGGAACAATATAATAAAACAGGGTGTATCGAGAGATACACCCTTGTTGTTTAACCGTCGCTCTACTCGCAAAAACATCCACTGTGTTATTGTTATTTTCCTGTGTTATCCTTGAATGTTATAGCATCATTGTGATTAAATTAAAAATAACTATTACGGCACTTCCAATTAGCAACGCCCAACCGATGAATTTCAAATTCATTACAAAAAAATAACGTGATTGTTCTTCAGAATGATATTTAATCATATTCCCAATATTAATCAAAACGAGTGAGAAGGGTAAGCATAATGCAAATCTTGCTAATGCAGCAATCAAATAACTTCTATCCAATATAGCAGTCTTGTCATAAACTATAACATAACCTATAAATGCGAAAAAACCAATTATAGCAAATAATACTGTATTCTTTTTAGCTCTATTAAATTTATCCATTTTATCACCTCAAAACAGACGAATCAAACACAGGGGACAAACACATCCACTATGTGTTCGTTAATCTACGCTGCCAAGCTCGCTTCTATATGTCATTCAAAGCGAAGTGAAGAATCTGACTCGCATAGCGAGTTCTTAAATAAGACGGACTATCGTCCGCAGATCCTTCTTCGCTTCGCTCATCAGGATGACAAGTTCGTTAGTCAACACACAGAACCGTTCCCTGTGTGCTCCCATGTGCTCCCACGCAAAAACATGCTCCGTGTGTGCTCCGTGTGCTTTAAGTTATTTCTTATGTTTTCTATCAGGGCGCAAACTCATAGTAAACATGGCGACAGGAAGCTGTACAAAAAGATCGTAGGCATATCCCACATAAATTCCAAGTTCACCTAAATCCCCGCGCCCTATATTATAAAAAAACAAAGCACCTATTAAAGGAAATAACCATGTTATAATTCCATACAGACGTAATGATATAAAAAATCTAAGCAAAGGAATTTCTGATGATTCTGCATTCCAATAGCACATATATGTGAACCTTTCTTTTCCCGTTGCAGATTTTTTTAACTTGCGAATATATGTATTGCTATTATCCTTACGTAGAATCCAACGAACAGTAGCGCTTAATACAAAAAATGCTGAAATTGGACGAAGTAAAATTAAACATATTCCGCATCCTATTGCGCCACCATAATTCATAATTATCCTCCCTTTATTTCATATAAAGGTATACACAGGGGACGGTTCTGTGTGGTATCCGTGTGACCGAAAACTTAAACCGTTTTCCCATGCATACTTTCCTACTTAAGCTAACTACAATTCAAGAGTATTATGCCATGGTTGCGGATGTTGTCAAGTGTGTTGTAATTTTACAAACTATCTGCGTATCTGACGGTTTCCATAGCATCTTTGGCGTATTTATCAGCGCCGATTTGAGCCGCATATTCTTCGGTGAGAACTGCTCCGCCAACCACAACCCTACACCACGGAGCCGCTTTGCGAAGCTGTTTTATAGTTTCTTCCATTGCCGGAACAGTAGTTGTCATAAGGGCACTCAAACCTACTATCGGGGCATGGCATCGGACAACTTCTTCTACAATTGCTTCAGGAGCAACATCTTTACCAAGGTCGGTTACGGCAAATCCATAATTCTCAAGCAAAAGCTTTACAATGTTTTTACCGATTTCGTGGATATCGCCTTTGACAGTTGCTATAACTACTGCTGATTTTGAAGCGGCCTGTTCCGCGCTTTGCGCCATGTTTTCTTTAATAACATCAAATGCGCTCTTTGCGGCCTCTGCCGCCATTAAAAGTTGCGGCAGATAAACGGTGTTCTTCTCGAAACCTACGCCGACAATATCGAGCGCAGGGATTATTTCACTTTGTACTATTTCGAGTGCAGGAGAAGTTGCCAAAAGTTCACTTGTAAATTTTGCCGCCTGCTCTTTTAAGCCTTTCACGATAGCACGCTGAAGTGGCGAATTAAACTCATCATTCTTTTCCGTTACATTTTGGGTTGTTGAAACTGTATCAGCAACAAAGTTTTCGGCAAACGCAATATATTCAGCACAGTTTTCATCCATTCCGCGAAGTGCACGGAAAGTATGATATGTTTTCATCATCTCAGCTGAATAGGGGTTCATAATCGCTGCGTCAAGTCCGCTTGCGAGTGCAAGCGAGAAAAAGGCTCCGTTTACCGCATCGCGATTTGGAAGTCCGAATGACACGTTAGATGCGCCAAGCGATGTGTTGCAACCAAGCTCGTCCTTGATAACTTTTAAAGCACCGAGAGTAACGTTTGCCGCGTTGACATCCGCGCTTATCGGCATTGTGAGGGTATCAAAGATGATATCCTTTTTCTTTATCCCGTATTCTTTGGCGGTTGCTATTATTCTTTTAGCGATTTCAACTCTTCCCTCTATGGTTGACGGTATTCCGTTTTCGTCAAGCGTAAGAGCGACAACAAGTCCGCCGTATTTTTTTACAAGCGGAAAAATTGCACGCATGCTCTCTTCTTTACCGTTAACCGAGTTTACCATGGCTTTGCCGTTATAGATACGCAACGCCGCTTCCATAGCTTCAGGTAGCGCAGTATCAATTTGCAAAGGCAGATTAGAAACTGACTGAATTTCAAAAGTTGCCTTTTTAAGCATTGCCACTTCGTCAATCTCGGGCAATCCAACGTTTACGTCGAGGACATGCACACCCTTGTCCTGCTGATTTATGGCTTCGGAAAGCAAATAATCAATGTCATTTTCTTTAAGCGCTTGCTTAAGACGTTTTTTGCCGGTTGGATTGATGCGCTCGCCAATTAGAATAGGTGAACTGCCAAACTCTACGGCGTGCGTATATGACGATACAAAAGAAATACTCTTTTCCTCTATCGGCTTCGGTTTTAATTCTTTAATCGCGGTGGCAAGTTCGTTTATATACTTTGGAGTAGTACCGCAACAACCGCCGACAACGCGCACGCCATTTTCAACAAGCTCTTTTACATCAAGCGCAAATTCACTTGGTAAAACATCATATACGGTCTTACCGTCAACATTTTTGGGAAGTCCTGCATTGGGTTTTAAAAGCACGGGAACGGAAGCGTATTTGAGATACTCGTTTACCACAGACGAAAGCTGCTTGGGACCAAGAGAACAGTTTACACCAATCGCGTCTGCGCCCATGCCTTCAAGCATGGCTACCATTGCAGCTGGTGTTGCTCCGGTCATAAGTTTGCCGTCCTCACCGTAAGCGTTTGAAACGAAAACGGGTAAGTTACAGTTTTCTTTTGCTGCAAGAAGTGCAGCTTTTGTTTCATAGCTATCGTTCATGGTTTCAATCATGATAAGGTCAACACCGTATTTTACGCCTAGCTTTACAGTTTCGGCAAAAGTTGCAACGGCATCCTCAAACTCAAAGTCGCCATACGGTTTTAAAAGTTTTCCGGTGGGACCTATGTCAAGTGCTACATACTTTTTACTTTGACCTTCACTGACTTTTGCCGCTATTCTTGCGTTTTCAACTGCCGCTTTTACTATTTGGTCAAGCTCATCGGCGGAAAAATGCAAAATGTTAGCGCCAAAGGTGTTAGTATTTACAATATTACTGCCGGCATTATAGTAATCACAATGTATCTTTTGTATAACCTCGGGATGTGCGAGATTCCATATTTCGGGACGCTCTCCGGCAGCAAGTCCTGCGCCTTGCAAAAGCGTTCCCATTCCGCCGTCAAGTATTACGATATTATCTTTTAAAAATTCTAAAACATTCATTTTAACACTCCAATAAAGGCTGTTACAGATTTTGACGGCGACATTAAAAGACTGTCGCCTAGTGAAACTCCGATTTTTCGGGAACAATCAAGAATTTCAAACACTTCCCTTTGCATTTCAAGCGGCATATCGCCATATCCTGGGCTGATACGCGGTTTCGTATGCAAATATTGCGCTTTTATATCGTTGCAAAACATATCGCAAAGAGCCTCGGTACGCTCTGCACCGATTGCCTGGAACATATGTGCTTTCGCGGGAGAAATTTTTGTATATTTTGCAATGAGTCTATCTATCTCTATTCCGACAGTAGCAGCAAAAAGCACGTATTTTTCACAATCTGCGAGATAATCGTCAAGCAGTTCTGAATTTACATTTAAAAAGTGTGTGCCGAGCGGTAACTCAATGTAGCAAACGCGATATGAAAGTTTGCCGCAAAGCTCATTTAAACAGTCATATAAAAGCGCGTTAATCTCTTCGGTAGGTTTGCTTGCCGCATACCTTAAAATCTCATTATGAGCAAAACTTGGCTCGCTATAGTTCTTTGTAAATACAGTATTCATCTGCCCAAAATATCTGAAAGATTGTTTTGAATTTTCTCTGCAACATCAGGCTTGTTCATCGAATAAACATGAACGTTTTTAATGCCATTGGCATAAAGGTCGATAATCTGGTCGGTTGCATACGCAATACCTGCCTGCTTCATTGCGGCAGGATTGCTGCCAAATTTATCTACGAGGCTTTTGAATCGTTGCGGCATAAATGAACCGGAAAGTTTAATTGCGCGGTCAACCTGATTTGCATTAGTTATGGGCATTATACCCGGAATAATCGGCACGGTAATGCCTGCTTCGCGGATTTTATATAGAAAGTTGTAAAGCAAATTGTTATCAAAAAACATCTGTGTTGTCAAAAAATCACAACCGGCATCAACCTTTTCCTTGAGATACTTTATATCTTCGTTTTGATTTGCACTTTCGGGATGAATTTCCGGATAGCATGCGCCGCCGATGCAAAAATCCATTCCGCTTTCTTTAAGTTCGCGCACAAGGTCAATTGCGTGGTGATAATGCCACTTGCTTCTGTCTGAGTTTTCAAGCTCGGGAGTGAGATCGCCGCGAAGCGCCATGACATTTTCAATACCCGCTGCTTTTATTGCCTCTATTTTGTTATGGACGGTTTCTTTAGTGGAAGATACGCACGTAAGATGTGCCAAAGTGGGAACGCCGTACATCTTTTTTATGTTTTCGGCAATATCAAGAGTGTATTTGCTTGTACCGCCGCCCGCACCGTATGTAACGCTCATAAAAGAAGGGTGCAGTTTTGCTATTTCCTCGGTTGCATGTTTTACACTCTCAAATGCGGTATCAACCTTTGGCGGAAACACCTCGAAAGAGAGGGAAAGAGCGTTGTTTTCAAAAAGTTTTGTAAGTTTCATTTTTTGCCTCTAAAATCTTTAGAATTACAAGCCTTGCTTTTTAAGTTCGGAAACCATATTTACATAAAACTCGCGCACATCAAAGTCGGGTAGGTTTTCTCTGCCTAAATCGATAATATCCATATGGGATATTCCTCTTTTGTCGCTTGTTTTTAATAAAGTATAAGAATCACCCCATTCAAATGAATCTATTCCTACGAGCCCATCGTTGGGTCCATCGAATAAATGAACAAGATGATATGTAAGGCTAAGTGGGAATTTGCCTTTCAGTGGATGATTAATAATAGAACCGATACTACTACACTTTACACCGTTCGGTGCAATCATAGATTTATCCAGTTCAATACAAGTTGAAGAAGTTAAATCAGTAACGGCAGCCATAAAATCAGGATTTTCGTCGCCGAGTTTTTCAAAAGCGTCGTTATATAGTTTAGTTATTCTTTTTCGGAGTGAATCAGGCGCTTTTTCGAGAAGAAAATCGGCAAATTTACAGCCTCGGTGAGGCGTATTTATCGTCGTAAGCGAGGCTACATAAGGCGCCGCGTTTAAATGGCTTATCGCATAACGGCAATCAAGTCCGCCCTTGGAATGCGCTATAATATTTACCTTTTCACATCCGGTAGAGTTTACGATTTGCTTTATTCTCTCCGTAAGCTCCGCGGCACTATCTGCAACCGCTCGCGCCGATTGATGGTTGCCATAAAAAACAGAAGCGCCGTTCTTTTTTAATTCTGCGGGAATTCTTCCCCAATAATTCAAAAGCTTGAAGTCTCTGAAAAACACGCCGTGTACAAGTAAAATTGGATACTTGGTTTTGCAAATTTCTTTATGCTTTCTTTCTTCGTTCAATTGAGCCTTTTTTGTTTCAACTTTAATTTCTAAAGAAGTTATTCTTAAAATTATTCCAAGTACTATCAAATTAACTATGGGAATCATGCCACAAAGAGCGCCGATAACGCGAAGTTTAATGCCGAGTTGAACAGATGTGCAATAAAGCGATATTATGCCATTCCAGAAAAAAACAGCCTCAATCACTATGCACACAATTGCACTCGAAATTAAAAGCATAGTTTGGGTTTGAAAGAAATGAACTGCTATAATTGCGTGAATTATAACTGAGATTACAGCCGAACAAAGGAATTGCCTTAAACACATGTTGCCATGGTAACATATCCTGAGGCGCAAATTGTAAAATTCTCTTCTTGAAAAAGAGGGTATTATGTTTACTACAATAAAAAGAGGTAAGAACACTAATGTCAAAAGCGGATATTTATAGCAAATCAAAAAGCAGTTTGCGCATAGTGTCATAAGTATGAAGTTTATAAATGCAATGGAAACTATCATTTTATTTTTTCTACCTCTTTTACAGTAAGAATATCGTTACTTACAACAAATTTTATCTCGACACCCGAAAACTCAAACCCGTATACGCGCTCGGAATCATCAATATACTGCGGTCTCGGATCCTCGGAAAGAAGTTCGAGCAATGCTTTTTGTTTGCTCTTGGGGATTTTGGAAAGTAAATCCTCGGGGAAATCAACATTAAGCGAATATTCTTTTTTCTCATCGGCAAATCCTCCGACTGCATCGGGATGACTGTCCGTAAAAGCAAGATACGGCTTTATATCATATATGGGAGTGCCGTCCATAAGGTCTGCACCGGATACTCGGAGCACATAGCCGTTATCCGTTTTCTCAACACCGAGCAGTTTTACAGAAGAAAGACCGATTGGATTAGGTCTGAATGGTGAACGGGTAGCAAATACACCGACACGTTTATTTCCGCCAAGACGCGGCGGCCGTACTGTCGGCGACCATGTGTCGCGCTCGGCTTTAGAGAATTTCCAAATCAGCCACAAATGGCTGTATCCTTCTATACCGCGAAGCGCCTCTGCGTTTCTGTACTCAGGTTCAAACACAATCGTCGCTTCAAACTCTGCAAGTCCACTTTGACGCGGTATGCCGAATTTAGTAGGAAAATCCGTGCGTATATATGCAATTATGTTCATTGGCTTTTCCATGTCAACCTCACATATAGAGTGATTTTTCTAAAGGTGTGTCATCCAAAAATAGTTCTTTACCGTTGCTTCTAATATTGATAAGTTCCATAACTTCTTTCATTTTGCGAGCGCTGCAAAGTTGAGTTTTTGCATTGCCTATAAAGCCGTCAGTAATCGCGCCATGATAGCGGAAAGCGGCTTCGTATTTAGGATAACGCAGAGACACGTCTCCTATGCCGATAGCTTCGTGCGGATGCATCGTTTTAGTTTCAACCTCTCCGTTGAGATGTTTTACGGTAACTCGCTTTGGTTCTTTGGCAATACGGTTGTGGACACCAAGCATTTCCTCGACACAGTGTAAGTATGTATTACGGTTATGCTCCACTCCTATAAGCAAAATAAATCCATCGTTTTCATAGATTTTGCCGTAACACCCCAGAGGATTTGCAGGAGTTATAAACTTTTCTTCGCCGCTTGCAAAAACCGCAGCATGTTTTTCGTCACCAAACACCGCCATTGAATGCGTAGGATGCGAAGTGCGAATCTCGGCAGCTTTTGCAGCTATATTCGGGAGTGTGCCAATACAAGTATCCTTCGCCGTCAAATCCAAAGTAATCTTGCTTTCGTCACCGACATTTGCCCATGTGTGGGTAGGAATGCACAAAAGACCGCCTTTTGCAGTAAAGTATTCAATCAAAACTTCAAGTAAACCTTCTCCTCTGCCCTCCACCTCGCCAACGTCACGCAAAGAAGAATGTACAAGGACTATTTTGTCCTGCGGTGCATTCATTATTTGAAGTTGTTTAATCACGTCTGATTTGTTTATCATTTTACTACCTAAAATATTTATTATTAAATTATTATAACATATATATTTTTTAAATTCAATAATTAGTAAACCATTAATTCGCTTGACACGGGTGTAGTTTTATGATATACTGTAATGACATGCGGGTGTGGCGGAATTGGCAGACGCGCTAGACTTAGGATCTAGTGTCCCCGACGTGCAGGTTCAAGTCCTGTCACCCGCACCATAAACAAAAAACACCCGTGCGGTGTTTTTTGTTTTTGTAGAGTGATGTTAGACTTGGTTCTGCCTTAAAAGCCGCATGGCTTTTAAATAGGGCTCGCCTCGCGAGACCTTGCAGGTCATCAAGTCCTGTCACCCGCACCATAAACAAAAAAACACCCGTGCGGTGTTTTTTTGTTTATATTTGCTTAATGGCTTGCGTAGCAAGACATTGTAACCACGCACCTAAATTAAGGAGATTAAATGAACAGAAGACTTATCACGCCAAATTTGAATTTAATACCCGAGGCTTTTCACAGTTTTTTTGAAAATACAAAAGTTTATGATAGCAGTTGCTCGCCTGAAGCAAGAGTTTTCTTTATTGACAAGGACTGCGGCTATTATTTAAAAAGCGCACCCAAAGGCTCTCTCAAAGACGAAGCCGTGTTGACAAAATATTTTCATTCAAAAGGTCTTGCAACCAATGTGCTTGATTACATATCGCTTGAAAAAGATTGGATGCTGACCGAAAAAGTTTGCGGCGAAGACTGCACTTACGCTGAGTACCTCGCCAATCCCAAGCGTCTTTGCGACATCATCGCCGAACTTTTGAGAACATTGCACGAAACGGATTTTTCAGATTGTCCGGTGCAAAACCGAATCGAAAGTTATCTTGAATTGGCTACAAATAACTATCATTCCGGTACATATGACAAAGCTGCTTTTCCGGACATCTTTGGATATAAAAGCGCATACGATGCTTGGAGAGTTGTTGAAGCAAACAAGCATTTATTAAAATCCGATACTCTGCTACACGGTGATTACTGCTTGCCTAATATCATGCTTGACAACTGGAAATTCAGCAAATTTATTGACCTTGGCAACGGCGGTGTCGGCGATAGACACATTGACATATTTTGGGGTATTTGGACACTGTTTTTTAATCTCAAAACAAACGATTACGCTTCACGTTTTATTGATGCATACGGCCGCGATAAAGTTGAAACAGAAATGTTAAAACTTATAGCAGCCTGCGAAGTGTTTGGATGAAAAAAAGGCTGCTTTCGCAGCCTTTTTTGAATCTACTTATCCTCTTTCATAAGCTCGCTTGCACTTGTAACAAGACCGGCTAGTGACTGGATTTCTGAAGGAATAATAATCTTCGTGGACTTGCCGTCTGCAACTTTTTCAAGCGCTTCAAGGCTCTTGATTGCAATTACGCCTTGACCGGGAGATGCCTCATTAATCATTCGGATACCCTCAGCGGTAGCCTGCTGTACTTTGAGAATAGCCTCAGCCTGACCTTCCGCCTCTCTGATCTGTGCTTCCTTAAGCGCTTCTGCACGAAGAATTGCAGACTGCTTTTCAGCTTCAGCTTCAAGAATCATTGACTGCTTTTTACCTTCGGCAACAAGAATTGCGGAATTACGCTCACCTTCAGCTTTGAGAATAGATTCGCGGCGCTCGCGTTCAGCCTTCATCTGCTTTTCCATCGCATCCTGAATTTCCTTGGGAGGCATGATGTTTTTAAGCTCAACACGATTTACCTTGATACCCCACGGGTCGGTAGCCTCATCAAGGATAGAACGCATCTTGGAATTGATAATATCGCGCGAGGTAAGCGTGCTGTCGAGTTCAAGCTCACCGATGATATTTCGGAGAGTTGTTGCGGTGAGGTTTTCAATTGCGGAAATAGGGTTTACAACGCCGTATGCATAAAGTTTACAGTCGGTAATCTGAAAGAATACAACAGTGTCAATCTGCATCTTAACATTATCCTTGGTGATAACGGCCTGTGGAGGAAAGTCCGCAACCTGTTCCATAAGAACAACGCGTTTTGCAATTTTGTCAATAAAAGGCATTTTAAAGTGAAGTCCGGTTTTCCATGTACCGTTGTAAACTCCAAGACGCTCTATTACATATGCGCGAGCCTGTGGAACAATTTTTACACAGGAAATACAAATTACTACCGCAATTGCAACAAGTGCAATGAGAATTCCCATAATGCCGCCGGAATTAGTAGCGACTCCATTAGCTACAAAAATGTTTAACATAATATTCACTCCTTAAATATCAGATTTTTCGCAAATAACCTTTACGCCTTCAATAGAAAGAACTTTTACCTTTTCTCCAAGTTCAATTCTTTCACCGTTTGCGCTGCGTGCACTCCAACGCTGACCGTTGACTTTAACCTCACCTAATGAATTAATGTTATCAATTCCTTCGGTAACGACGGCGATCTCACCAAGCAAGACGTCAGTATTTGTAGGTTCAAGCGGCTTTATGGATGTGTATTTTTTCCAAATGGTTCGAGATAATACAATAAAAATAAGTGAAAGTCCCAGAAAAACGATAATTTGCAAATAGAGCGGAACTTCAAAAAGTGCTAGAACCATTGCCACTAGCGCCGCAGGAACAAACCAAACAGAAACGAGTCCGGCAGTTATAACCTCAACGACAATAGCGCAAATTAGCACTCCAAGCCAAAGATATTGCATAATAACACCTCCATTTATTTATATTATAACACAAACCGTAAGCGTAATCAACAAAAAACTTGACAAGGCACCCAAAATACACTATAATAACAACGGTTATATTTTAAGTCAACAGACATTTTAGGAGGAACACATATGTTCGATAAGATTAAAACGCTCCTCGTTGAAGAACTTTCTATCAACGCAGATGACATTACTATGGAAGCAGAACTTGAAAATGATCTCGGAATCAATTCACTTGAACTTTCGGAGCTTGTTTTCCTTTGTGAAGAAAAGTTCTCTATTGAGATTGACGACAACGAAGCAAAAGATCTTGTTACCGTTGGTGACGTAGTTAAGTATATCGAAAAAGTCGCTAAATAAGAAAAAACAAACCGTGTTAAAAACACGGTTTATTTTTTTGCGTTTATAAAAAACAGCGTGATTCCCTCGTTGCAGTTTTCAAGGTCTTTGTCTTTTGCAACATGCGGAAATTTTTCAACAAGATATCGCGCTTGAGGATTGAAAACTGAAAAGTCCTCGCCTTTTACGACAAATCCCACACGAGGGTCGTTTTTTCCCCATCGTCTTGCCGCTGTGCGCAGTCGTCCGCAGCCGCGACCGGTTGAACCGTAACCGTGAATTACCTTGACCACGCGCTCACCGATTACCGCCGCTGAAGCAAACTGATATTCGAGTATTCGAAGAGCGGCATCCACGTCGGGAAGCCCCTCTTCGATATTAATTTCATAGATGCCTTTTTCCATATTTCCTCTTTATTTAATTTCTACAATTGTAACGCCGCCATCACCCTCGCCGAATACGCCGAGGCGGAATGAAGCGACGCGCTTGTCACCTCTTAAAAATTGCCAAACGGCGTTTTTCAGCGCACCTGTTCCCTTGCCGTGTATAATACGCACGGTGTGAATGCCGGCAAGTGCCGCATCATCAAGGTATTTGTCAAGCATAAAACAACCGTCATCGCCGTACATACCGCGAATATCAAGTTCGGGACTGAATGATTTTACAACCGCATTTCTGTATGCGGTTTTTTCTTTGTTCTTTTTAGTCGCTGCACTCTGCTGCTCAATCAGTTTTAGATTTGCAACCTCTGTCCTTGTGGCAATTCTTCCTGCCTGAACGCGAACCATCCCGTTTTTATCAGGAGGACTGATTACAGTGCCGGTCTGACCTATGCTCATTATCAAAACTGTGTCGCCTTTAACAAGCGCACGAGGAAGAACATAGTTTTTATCAGTAAGGTCCTCGATTGGGTCGTACTGACCGCTGTTACGGCGAAGCTCGGCGCGAATGGATTGCTTGGCTTTCTCAAGCTCCTCTTTTTTTACCTCTTCGGCCTTTTTCTTCTTTAAGTCGGAGATTTCTTTGAGCACATATTCGCTCGACTCTCTCGCGCTTTGAATCATGCGCTTTGCTTGACTTTGCGCGCGTTCTTTTTCTCGTTCCGCTTCTTTTTTATTTTTTGCAATATCTGCTTCAGCTTTTGCTTTGAAAGACTCGTACTCTATTTTCATGCGCTCGGCTTCTTCCCTGGCGCGCTCCATTGCGATTCTGTCAGTTTCGAGTTTTTCGATGATGTTTTCAAAACGTTTACTGTCGCCCGAAATATAAGAATTAGCTTTTTCGACGATTCGTTCGGGCAACCCAAGACGTTTTGAAATTGCGAAAGCGTTTGATTTGCCGGGTGTTCCGATAATAAGCTTATACGTTGGACGGAGAGTTTCGATATCAAATTCGCAAGATGCGTTAGTAACACCGTCTGTGTCAATAGCGTATGCTTTAAGCTCGGCATAGTGGGTAGTTGCAGCCGAAAGTGCGCCGGCGGCGCGGATTTCTTCAAGAATCGAAACTGCAAGTGCTGCACCTTCTACGGGGTCGGTACCGGCACCAAGCTCGTCAAGAAGTACGAGCGAACGGCTTGAAGTATGCTTTAAAATATCTACGATATTAACCATGTGAGCCGAGAATGTTGAAAGTGATTGTTCAATGCTCTGCTCGTCGCCGATATCAACCAGTATTTCATCAAAAACACACATTGTTGAGTTAGGTGCCGCAGGAAGTTGAAGTCCTGATTGATACATAAGCGCAAAAAGTCCAATTGTCTTAAGAGTTACGGTTTTACCGCCGGTGTTTGGACCGGTAATAACAAGAGTATCGAAATCTTCACCAACCCGAACGTTAATAGGTACCGCAGTAGTTTGGTCAAGCAGAGGGTGAACTGCACGCTTGAGGTTGAATTTTTTCTCATATTCGTGCGTAATTGCGTTTGCCTTCATGTGTTCCGCAAGACTTGCACAAGTAAACGCAAATGCAAGCTCGGTCACAAGATGATAGTTTGAAGAAAGCATGTCGGCGTTTTCTGCGCACATCGCGGAAAGCTCATACAAAATCTTTTCAATTTCGCGTTCTTCTTTGTTCTTAAGAATTTTTAGTTCGTTGTTGGCTTCGACAACAGAAACCGGTTCGATAAACACTGTTTGTCCCGATGCAGATGTATCGTGAACAAGACCTTTTATCTCGTTTTTGTGTTCAATCTTTACAGGTACAACATAGCGGTCGTTACGCATAGTAACGATATTTTCCTGAAGTAGCTTTCCGTAGCCACCGTTTATAAACTTTTGAAGGGAGTCTTTGATGCGGTCATTCGCCGAGCGGATTTTGCGGCGAATGTCTGCAAGTTCAGCACTTGCTTCATCGGCAATAAATTCCTCGCTTACAACTGTACGGCTGATTCTATCCTCAAGATGTCTGTTAACCGTAAGAAGCAAAAATGTTTCATCGAGCGAAGTTTCAAAAGGCTTGTCGTTTTTGATATAATCAGAGAGTCCGCGTGAAACGCGTAAGAGGTCAGCAACCTCCAAAAGTTCAAGCGGCTGCAAGAGCGCACCGCGTTTTGCTCTGCCTAATATCTCCGATATGTTTTTAACACCGCCGAAAGAAGGATAACCTTTAGCGTCAACAAGTCTACGCGCATCGGCGGTTGTTCTCTGCTTTTTTATAACCGTCTTTTCTGCATTTGACGGAACAAGGCGAAGTGCCAAATCGCGCGCACCTTCAGTGAGGGCGCGCTCTGCAAGCATGGCAATAACCTTGTCATATTCAAGCATTGCAAGTGATTTTTGTGTATATAACATAGTTCCTCTAAAGTGCCGAAACCTCTTTGTAAAAATCAAGAGTTTTCGGCTTTTTTTCAAGTTGGTATATAAGATGTTCTTCGCAAAGTTTTGATAAATCCATAAGTTCTTCGTCGGGCATTGTAAAACCGTAAATCTTGTCAGGCGGACAACTGATTATATACGATATTGCAAGTCTGACGTCCGTGCTTGTACGGAAAATCTGCGAGGCAAAACGTATTTCCTCGTCCGCATTTACACTACCACGGCTGTCAAGATACTCTTTATATGCTTTTTCGCGGCATTTTGCACAGACAACTTCTCCATCGGGTAAAGAGAAATAAAAATCTAAAGCTTGGCTTTTACCGCATTTTGAGCAGAACTCCACACTTGGAGCAAAGCCGAGAAGCATTGCGGCACGCATTTCAAAAACCGCTTTTACGGTATTTAACGGTCGCAAATCAGATGCAATAGCATAAAGCGAATTAAGTCCAAGACGGAGCAATTCACGCTCTTGCATATTCTCGTAAACAGTTATATCAAGAACTTCGCAAATATAGGAAGCAAGCGCGAGCTTTGCTACGTCTTCGCGTATTGCGTAAAAATTTTCGATAAGCGCGGCTTCCTTTATCCAAAAAAAGCCGTCCTTTTCGTAAAGTACAAATTCGGAATAAGAAAAAGGCTCAATACAAGGAAGAGTTTTGCTTTTTGCCGAACGGCTGCCTTTTGCACAAACCGTAATTTTTCCGCGCTCAACGGTAAAAAGAACAACCAGCCTATCGCTGTCCGTTCTTTCTACGGTCTTTAAAACCAAGCCTTTGATACCGATGAGCATAGCATTACTCCTTACTCGTCTTTATAACCGAAATTGCCTACTGTCATGGCGCTGTCACGCCAGTTCTCTTTAACTTTTACCCAAAGATTAAGATATACTTTTACGCCAAAGAAAGCCTCAAGGTCCTGTCTTGCATAAGTTCCGACAAGCTTAAGTGCAGCCCCGTTTTTACCAACTATAATTCCCTTATGCGAAGCCTTTTCGCAGAAAATTTCCGCTCTGATACGGATAATATTCTTTTCTTCTTTAAAATCTTCAATTACGACTGCAGTGCCGTGCGGAATCTCTTTATTAAGAGTTCGAAGGAGTTTTTCGCGAATAATCTCGGCTACAATCTGCCGCTCTGGCTGATCTGTAATCGCATCCTCCGGGAAAAACCAAACACTTTCATAAAGAAACTTGTCCACCTCTTCAAAAAGTGCATCAACGCCCTTACCACTCTTTGCGGAAAGCGGAACAACAGCGTCAAAATTATAGTCTGCGGAGTACGCAGCAATTGTCTGGGCAATTGCTGCAGGAGTATGCTCGTCAACCTTATTTACAACAAGAATACACGGTGATTTTGCGGACTTAATACGCTCCAGAATTCCCTTTTCAATATCGCCAACGCTCGGTACGGGTTCAACTACCAGCAAAGTTAAATCCGACTCGCCGATGCTGCCGTTTGCAGTCTTTACCATAAAGTCGCCCAAAGCAGTGCGTGGCTTATGCATACCGGGCGTGTCAAGAAAAACATACTGGTTTTCACCTTTTGTTAAAATACCGGTAATTCTGTTTCTGGTAGTTTGCGGCTTGTTTGATACAATTGCAATCTTTTCTCCGCAAATTGTATTAAGCAATGTGGACTTGCCTACATTAGGTCTGCCTACAATTGCAATAAAAGCTGTTTTAGTCATTTCTCTATATCCTTTTTATTTAATCTCAAGCCCGAGTGCGCTCATAACCGCGCGTTGCTTTTCACGCATAATTCTATCTTCTTCATCCGAAATCTCGTGGTCATATCCAAGTAAATGAAGCACAGAATGTACGCAAAGAAAGGCAACTTCCCTTTCGAATGAATGGCCAAACTGCTCGGACTGCTCCTTGGCACGTTCCAGTGAAATCACAATATCGCCAAGCTCTGCCGCAGTACCGTCAAGCGCGTAAATCTCCTCGTTTTCAGTGTCAAACATAGGAAATGAAAGCACGTCGGTTGCAGTGTCTTTATCGCGATACTCGCGATTCAGTTCCCTTATACCGGCATTATCTGTATAGGTGAGTGAAACTGCACAATCAAAATCAATTTCTTCCATACGAATAGCTTCATATACTGCTTTATAAACAAGGTTTGAGAGTTCCTCGGTTATTTCAAATTTATCTTGATGGTTTTCTGTTATGATATTAAGATTCATTTCTTCCTCTCGGGCGCTTTGCGCGCTTCTTTTTCGTACTTTTCGTATGCAAGGATAATCTCCTGTACAAGACGGTGACGCACTACATCGCGCTCGGTAAAATGATGTATGCCAATTCCGTTTATGCCGTCAAGAATTTTCACTGCAGCTGCAAGACCGCTCTTTTTTCCTCCGGGCAGGTCGGTTTGTGTAAGGTCACCCGTAACAATCGCCTTTGAATTGAAGCCGAGACGGGTTAAAAACATCTTCATTTGCTCCGGAGTGGTGTTTTGAGCTTCATCCAGAATAATAAACGAATCGTCAAGCGTTCTGCCGCGCATATATGCAAGTGGAGCGATTTCAATAGTTCCCTTCTCAAGATGACGGTTGTAGTTTTCTGCTCCAAGCATTTCAAAAAGCGCATCGTAAAGCGGCCGCAAATAGGGGTCGATTTTGCTTTGCAAATCACCGGGCAAAAAGCCAAGGCTTTCGCCTGCTTCAACCGCAGGCCGAGTCAGCACGATACGGTTAACTTCTTTCGCTCGGAGTGCTTTTACCGCCATTGCAACCGCTAAAAACGTTTTACCGGTACCTGCTGGTCCGACACCCAAAACTATGGTGTTTTTCTTTATAGTATTTATATACTTTTTCTGACCAACGGTTTTTGCTTTTATAGGCTTGCCGCTGCTTGTGATACAGATGCAACTGTCATCAAAATCGGCAAGCTCATCTTCGCTGCCATCGCTCACCATACCGATGATATAGTCAACGGTTTGACCGCTCAAGTGGTCGCCGCCGGCACACATGTTTTTTAAAAACTCCATTGCTTTATATGCTTTTTCGACATTGTCATCGTGAGCGCCTTCAATAATAACGGCGTCGCCATCCGCATGTTCAAGCGCGTTATTATAAACTCTCACCTCAAACTTTTGCTCGATTTTTTGAAGGTTAATATCAAAAGTTCCAAAAATTGTCGAAGTCATCGCTGCGGAATCTGTATACAGTACTTTACGCGGCATCCTTTGTCCTTTCAGCAACTACCTTATTTCAAACTCGGCAGTTGCGCCAATATTTTCAACTGCTTCAACGCTGCACCGTAAAACCAAAACAGAGTTTTCTACTGTTACGGTTTCTTCAATGGAAAGCGTTTCTATGTAATCTGCCTCGGTATCAAGTTTTTTATAAAACTCGCGTCTTGCGTGCTCAAGAGCCTCGTTTTCGGTAAGCAGCACATCTTCGTATGAGTAAGGAAGTGCAGAAACTATTTCAAAAGAAAGCGGAAGTTTATTGAGCGCCGGCAACGGCAAGGTTACATCTTTATTTATTGTATCATAATTTCCATCTAAAATGGAATAGTTTTTAAAAATATTTACACTTTTTCCAAACATTCTTATAAAGCACTCGGAAATCGTTTCGTCGTCATATACTTTCATTTTACTTTTAAGCGGTATTTCTGTGATATATTCATCGTAAACTGTAGCGTATACTTTAGCGCTTGAATATACATACCGTGTCCCGCTTTTGGCAGTTTCATACACACCGCTTACCAGAATATCGCCTTTTTTGACAACACTGCCGCTCTTTGTAACAAGTCTGCCGCAAATAACATCCGACTCAATGATTCTTCCGTCTTTCCTTGCAACAATATTGGCACCGTCTGCAAGCGTTTTTGCGGTATCTTTATAATCTCGTTCGACTACCTCAACATTCGCGCTACTGCCAATAAAATTTACGCTTATCCACGAAATATCTTTACTTGTACGCAGAATATTTCTGTATAGTGCCTTTCGGTCTACATTAGGAGAAAAAGCACCAATGTAAACTCCTTCTTTTTCAATCAATTCACATATGTAATAACGGTTTAATCTGTCAATTCCTGTTACGTTTATCTCCCACACAAACATCGGTGAGATATACATTACTGCAAAGAAAACTAAAATACCGATTATCATTCCTGCACGATGACGGTACTTTTTAAATGTATGAAAAATTCCTCGGCGGCATATAACCTCGTATTCTATACAGCAGTTCTTAAGCTTATTAAAAAGTTCTCTTTCGTTACGGCTATAGATTTTTGCTTTTGCCGTACTTTCGTCTACGCAAAATGAAAGCAGTTTTATTCCATGTATATTAGCAAAGTTTAATAGTTCTTTTGCATGGTTGTTACTTATTTTAAAAACAGTATAACCCAGCGTAAAATACATCAATCTTTTCATCTTTTTTCAATCCTCACGCCACATATATCGCCGGTGATTTCAAGCGTTCCCTCAAAAAAATATACGCATTTGAGGTGTTCTCCGCAAAAGGATACGGTTTTGTCCTTGGTAAGTGCAGAAATTTCTTCGCTTTTGTATTTCAAAAGTTTCAGACAACCGCACAGTATCGCACAGTTGCCGATTATTTGTAAGCGATATGCAGAGCCAAGAGCATCTTCCGGTATTTCTAATGACTTTGAAAGCTTATTTCTTATAATTCTGAAGTCGGGCATTTTATCCTCCGTTCATAAATGCTTTTACTTTAAAATATACTCTCAAAGAGGCAAATGTATGAGCGAGGTGAACGGTTTGAAGATTAAAATTAAGCCATTTGTTATTCCTGCTTCTTTTATGGTTTTCTGTATTTTTAATATTGAAACCGTGATTTCGGGTATGCAAAAGGCGCTTTCAATTTGTGCATTTTCAATTGTACCTTCACTATTTATTTTTATGGTTCTTTCCGATTTAACATTATCTCTTATGTTAAATGATAATTCGTTATCGCTTACGCCGAAAATGATAGCTTTTATTCTCGGCGCGCTTTGCGGCTTTCCGATAGGCGCAATAGTTTGTGAAAGATTACATAAGAGCGGTGCTATAAGCGAAAGCGATGTGAAAAAACTTTTACCGTATTGCAACAACGCAAGTCCTGCTTTTGTTATTGGAGCAATTGGAGTCTCGATGCTCGGCGACAAAAAACTTGGAATTTTACTGTATTTCTCGCAATTAATAATTTCATTTATTCCTATTTGTTTTATAAAGTGTACTGATCAAAAAAACTTAATTGATAACAGCAAAAGCAGTGTCAAAGAACTGTTTTTTTCGGCAATCGAAAAATCGGTTTACGGCATTTTTAAGGTTTGCGCAATAATTTGCTTTTTTACAGCCTTGCTTTCGATAATTGAACACTCTAAACTTTCACTTTTAGCGCCAATTTTAGAAATAAGCTGCGGCAGTTCTTTTGCAGCTTCGTTATACGGTACTAATCCGGTGTTGTCTGTATTGGTATGCGGCTTTTGCGTTGGCTTTTCAGGCATATGTGTCCACTTGCAGATGCTTTCGGCAGTAAAATCAATAAAAATCAACTATGTACACTTTTTAATTGTAAAAACTCTACAGGGGATAGTCTGCGCTTTAATATCGCTACTTGGATATGAATTATTCTTTTTGTCTTGAATTATCGAAATATTTGTGCTAATATAAATCTATATCGAAAACGGAGGATTCAGCATGAAGAATAAACTGTGCGAGCAGTATGACATATCAAAAAAGTGCGCTTTTTGTGAATACGCATCTAAAACTCTTGATGAGGAAAAAATGCTTTGCAAGAAAAAAGGTGTTGTACATGCAGATTATTCTTGCCGTGCATTCAGATATGATCTTATGAAACGCGTACCCAAAAGGCTACCGTCTTTTCCGAAAAACTAATATGTTTTTAAATAAAAACAAAGGACTATGAAAAACATAGCCCTTTGTTTTTTATATTTTTTAAAAGGTGAAAACAATATAACCTTTTTCGATCTTAAAGTCAATTGTGTGAAGTTTGCCATCCTCGTCTTTAACAACTACTTTAAGATTTCTCATTGCAGCATATTCTGCAGGAAGCGGTATGCTATAAGTAATGTCAGTTCCTGCATCACTTGCCGAATAGGATACCTTGACTTCAGAGCCATAAGAAGTTGCCTGAAGCAAGGCGTTAAGTGCAACTTTTTCAACACTTGAAAGCTTCAGCAAATTCACATCTACATCAGATAGCGAGCCATCTGCATTGGTAGCAACCGCTTCACTTGCAGAAACGCTTCCCTCTGCGTACAAAAGCGCGGTATCGACCTTGCCGCAACGACGGCAGATACGGCTCTTTACACCGGGAGTGCTTTCGGTAGGCTCTACAGTAACAGTAAACTTTCCATAATTGTGGTCCGCACTCTCGACAGATATAAACTCTTTTTCGCAATCAAGACATATCTGTTTTGTTCCGACACCGCATCCGCTGACGTATTCTTCAATATCGCCAAGATTCTCATGTGCACAAATAGTCTGCTTGTTGAAGTTACAGAACTTACAGATACCATTTTCAAACGAATGAATATTTGTCGCTTCGCCACTTGAAGAATAGCTCCTAAATCCGCATCCTTCATTTGTGCAAATCTTTGTATAGATTGCAGGAGAAATACAGTTAGCCTCGCTCACTTGTGTCTCGCTTCCGTAAATGTGAGCCATACGAGCGATGCTTTCTGTGTAATTCAAACCGCAGACTGCACAAATATGTTTTATACTTCCCTCACCACGGCATGTTGATTCAAGCACTATTTCGCCATCATTTGAGGGAGTGTGCCTACCGGATGCGCTTGTGCAGGTTTTTTCAGGAAGAACATTCATATAAAAGTTATCGCTACCGCCAAGAGTGAAACGGAATCTATTGGCGAGTTGAACTGCTGAATCATTACTAGTATTGTAGTAAATATTCAAACTATCAACTGTTTTCATCACACCGCCGCGAATTGCATGGGAATGTGAATTTCCAAGCGGAAAAACAACCAAATCGGCAGTTTCGAGTGCGCCTGCAGTGGGGTCATACACTTTTGCGAATTCGTCATCATAAATGTAAGTTCTATCCGAACGTCCGCTGAATGAATAGTCAAGAATATAGCCGCTCTTAATAACGATAGAAATATCACCTACCGTTCGACATGAACTTTGCTCGTTTTCTGTTTTTATACCGTAAGAGCCAATACAAAAGGCATTAGTACAAGTAATGTTGCCATCAATAACCATAGATATATCACCGGCATCCGCACTGTGGCAACCGAGGATAAACTGTCGGTCTACAAATCCGTTTTGGTTTGTAACTACGCCACCTACTACAATGTCTCCAAGAACATCAATATTGATAGTACCGTTTATAAGTCCACACCCCTTAATGCTGGAACCACCGATTACCATATAATATGTACCAGACTCTATAGTGATGTGAGTGTCGGTTTTGTCACATTTGGAACTGTCAATGCTATTATCACATCCGCCAATAACTATAAGTTTACCACTATTTGAAGTTGTGCTGGTGTTACGTCCAAATGATGATGTAATTCTGTCCCCCATCACAAGATGATTATGGCGAGCGGAAATATAGAAAGAATTTGTAGAAATGCCGGTATTGAACTCTATCTGCTCGAATGTGGTGTTGCCCGAGAGAACATATTCAAGCCTTGCACTGTGCATATTCATCTCTAAAATACCGGACGCATCTTTGTACCCACGGATAGTAATAGTGTTCGCGTGTTCAGGCTCAATATATACAGCGTGTTCGGTACTGTCATTATCAATCAAGGCGATGCTGCCGATGATGTATACCGTAGTCGGCTCGCTGCTTGCTGCTGCGAGTTTCATTACAGTATCAAAATCATTTGACGGATAGTCAGCAGAGAAACCACCATCTGCTTTGCCTTTGCCGGAAACATAAAACTCATTTATTCTTTTGTTATAAGTAGAGTGTATATGCTCTTCATTCAACAAACAAACATAGCGATATCCCCCATCAACTGCCTCCCAAGCGTAATTGTGCTTTGCAAAGTCAAGCGGAAGTTCTCTTTCACTCACAATCAAACCGCAATCATGGCAGAATGTGTACTCGTAGCCGTTGACTGTACAAGTAGACTCACTTACTACAACCAAAACAGCGTTTGCATGGTCGCACGCAGTGTCCGCCCCGCACTCATCACAAAGTGTATCGGCATCATTGCCGTCTGCGTGACCGCCCATATAGGTAGCACAATATTCCATGTATGTATGCTGCGTCATTGTAACATCGCCGCCGTCGCTCACGGGCTTGTATCCACCCGTAGTAAGCGTATCATCGGCGATATATCCGTTGCCGCCAAAAAACGCGTGCTCTGCAAGAACCGCACCGTCTACGCGCCCATCGGTATAGATAAAGAATGTGTGGTAACCAAGAGAATCATCGGTGTGCGAACCGCCTGTTACATCAAAGCCGTAAGGTGCTTTGTAGGCATTGCGATAACTTGCGCTGATATTGCCACGTATAACAAGATGTGTAATATAATTTGCAGCAACTGTATTTGTTGTCTTCTCGCGCTCACTCATCATAAGACGTCCGATATCAACATCGCCGTCAATTATAACAGTTACAGTAGAATCCGCTGTAAGACGTGTCTGTGCAACGGTTGAAAATGCAACGAGGTCACAGATTTTAAGAGTGTCATTTGCATTTGTTTTACCAACAGTAATCTTTGCAGTACCCTGTGTAGCATCTTTGGAATTAGTTGCGTTCCAACCACTAACAACATAGTATTCGCCTGAGCGAATAGAGATATCCGTGTTCATAGTATCAGGGATACTATGATAAAAGCCACCCGAAACAAACATCTTTACATTGTTTACCGCAAATGGCAGCTCAGAATTTGTTTTTGCGCTAGCGGATGCGTTTGCCATTACAATTCCCTCGCCCATTACGAGTTTGTTATTCTGCGCATTGATACGCGCTTCTGTAGCTGCAGAGGTAAATGTAAGGTTTTCAAACACTATAGGACCACCGAGGTTTAAATGACGATTTGCAATTAGTTCGCCGCCGTAGTGGAAGTTGCCGCCTGTTACGATGATAGTTCGGTCAGTTTTAGGAGTTTCAAATGTATCTTTGAGCACCGCCTTGCCGCTTATGGTAATCTTTGCATCGGTATTCTTAATTTCTGCGGCAATTGCAACATATTTAAAGGCTTCTTCAATAGACTTAAAAGGAGCCGAAGCGGTGCCGACATCCTTACCGACAGCTGCCGGAACACCGTTTTCATAGTCAACGTAAACCCGTGTTATAGCAGCAGTGTCGGTGTATACCGCTTTGTCACATAAAGCACATGTAAAGACGATGCTATTTCCGCTCTTTGTAAAGTTGACATTTTCATGTTCGCATGCAAGTATCGCATATTCAACGAGCATTGGCAGCTCTGCATTTGTCCAGTTGCCGCTTTCGTTAAGATTTGCGAATAGCGATTCATTATACTGTGTGGTTTTCGCTTTGGTTGATGAGTGTTCCCAGTCCTTACCTTGCTTTGTTCCCATATAGTAATTGACACCATAGGGTCTTCCGGGCATATATCCGCCGATTGAGTTTACATAGTCGCTAGTCGTTTCAGCAACACCGTTTAACAAAACCTGACCGCGGTTTAAATTATTCTTTGCGCCAAAGAAGGAATCAGCATACCCAAAAAGGCCGCCTACCTGCACGCGTTTTGCAGAAACAGTACCTATATTGAGGCAGTCGGTTATGTTACCGATGTCGACACCGTAACCGATAATACCGCCACAACGTGCACCACCGCTGGAGCCGCTTCTGGTTGAAATAACATTCCCGGAGTTTAGGCATTCGGTAATGTGGAACTTCGCTTTATCATAAACATTTGCATTAGTTTTATCAGTTCCTACAAGTTCGCCCAAAATACCGCCTATAAAGAAATACCCCTTTACCTCACCGCCATTAATACACTTTGTAATTTTAAAGCTTGTTACAGTTGCGCTTGTAGATCCAAGATTAGATGCACCCAAAATGCCGCCAACCTTGGTATATTCAGATGAGGATGTGCCGGTGCAGGTTGCAGAAACACTGCCGTTGTTTGTGCATTTTTCAATAAGCACCGTACTATTTTTAGCACGCTGAACATGTCCGACAATGCCGCCGACAACTCGGTATGCCACAATGTCGCCGTCGTTTATACAGTTTGACAGTTTGAGGTTTACCATGGAAGAACCCTCGGTATTGCCAAGAATACCTCCGACATTTGCACCGGTACCCGAAGCGGTAACGCTACAGTTATTTGTGCAATTTTCAATCACGGCTTTTGTCTTGGCATACGCAACAAGACCGCCGACATTTGAGCCACTTGCTTTTATCGTACCCTCAATCGTAAGGTTGCGAATCTCGGCATTATCAATTACACCGAAAAATCCGATATGTGCACTGCCGCTGATATTGACACCCTTTACAGTATGTCCGTTACCGTCAAAAATAGCAGGAGATGCCGTAGTACCGAACGATTTGCCGTCCGGTTCGCCGATTGGCGACTGCGTTTTGCCGGTAAGGTCAATATCATTGGCAAGATAGTACTTACCTGTTACTGCGTTTTTTGAATTCATAAGCGCAAGCAATTCGTCAGCGGTTGAAATTTTAGTATATCCGGTAAAATCAGTTGCCGCTGCTACGGTGAACGCAAGCATAAACGCAATTACACATAGGGTAACAAGCAGTTTGAAATACTTTTTCATAAAAAACCTTCCTATTTTTCTACCGTATATGTTTCGCTATTATAGTCAACGGTTACCATTGTACCGTCAGAATAAGTGGTTCTGTACACACCTTCTGAAAGTTTTTCGTGATTTTCCATAAACTCATACTGAAGATGTTTAAGAGGCTGGTATTCATCGTAAGCAGTCTTAACTGCATCAGTTCCGATTTCAATTTGTTCTTCTGTTTGACTATGCAAATCGAGGTCGCCCATCCAGTTGCGGTCGGCACCAAACTTGGAGTTGAAGTACATAAGCGGTCTGCCGCCATACTCAATGAATTTGAGATTCTGATATCTTTCCTTTACGGGGTAGTTAATAGTCTGTGCAGTGGGATTGGAGAGAATAATTCCATGGTATACAAGTTGCCAGAAAGGAATTACCTCATCGTAAAGAGGGTTAATATCATGCGATACCTTGGAATTACAACCTATATAAAGTATAGCATCCATTTCATCCGCCATGTAGTCCATCCAACCCTCGGACTGGAAGCCTCCGAAGAGGTCACGGCAGAGTCTTGCTACCTTGCGGTGATATTCCCACGCCTCCTTACGCGTACAGGGGTGATTGGGGTCATAGCACTTTTCGGGAATGTACGCAGTAAGCTCGTCATTGTAGTGAATGCCGGCAAAACCGTATCCGCGCACTTTTGGGAAAGTATGTACTGCATAGTTTTCATATGCAGTTTTTGCACAAAGATGATAGGGCTCGCCACCATTAAGACCTTTTTCAATGTAATGCTCACGCACATAGGGTACAAGGTCACCATTAGGACCCTTTTTTTTGGTTAACAGATTACGGTCAAAATTGTTTGCAATCTCATATGCACCGCACGTTACTGTATGACAAACCACATGGTAACCCATGCGTTGCGCCTTTGCAATAAACTTGCGAAGTTCTACATCTCCGCCAAATCGCTCATCGCAGGGATACTGCTGGGGAAAACGTCCGTCATGACCGCCCTCGCCCCAACCTACAAGACAAAGTTCTGCATCCTTTACGCCCTTTGCCTGCAAACTGTCAACTATCTTATTGAGTGCGTCTACAGTGCAAGCAACATACATTTCAGGCTCATTTTCAAGATTTTGATGACGCACCGGAGTAGGAATCGGCTTCCATCCCATACGCACTCGAATTTCAACCATATCAACCGCGCGGCGGAGATGCTCACGTTCCTCTACTCTTTCGCGAAGCGGACGGCATCCGCAAAAATCCATCTGATACTTACGGTGTACCTTTGCCATGTCGGCGTATGTTGCGTTAGGCATGCGCTTATATGTAACAATAACATCCTCGTCCGGTTCATCGCCATCAAAACGAAATTCAGGACAAATTGTATAAACGCCATCCTTGTATTGAATTTCAAAACGTCCGTCAAACGCTTCACCGTCAATACGTACAAAAACAGCATTTTCATTGCCGCACATACCTGCAGTTAGCATAGCCGTTGGCCAGGTACGAAAAAGTGTGTTGGGGCGCTCGACATCAAAGCGAGTCATTACAAATCCATTGCGAAAATCAGTAGGATAAAACATGTATCCTTTGTCGCCGGCATGAGCCACAGTAAGGCTTGATTCGATTTTTAAATTCTCAAATCGGGGAGAAATAAGCTCTTCCTTACGTACGACAAGCTTAATCGTATCACCGTTTTCTTCTACACCGTATTTTACTTCCTTTGTAAATCCACCGACTGTTATGCCGGATACCTTGAATTTGAAACTCATATTGATGCATCTCCGTGAAAATTTATAGTTAGCTACATTAATAGTATCATCTGTGTTTTTTTTCAACAATGTAATTTTTAAATTATATTATTGTATTTTTTGATGTTTATAGCGACTGTTAACTTTATAAATAAGGAAGTAAAGGCTTTTTCAAGAAAAATACAATAAAAATGTCCAAATAATACCTTGCTATAAATTGGTCTGTTAAACTACAATGTATTTGTATAATAGTTTTCGAAAGGAATATTGAAAAATGAAGAAAAAAATAAAGTTTTTGTTCGTTTTGCTCACTTTTTGTGCAGCTTTAGCAATATCAGCTTTTGCTGCTGACGTTGTTTTTGTTGCCGATGGTGGTACAGGCGACGGCATGAGTGCAAAAACTCCTGTAGCAACTCTTGAAGCAGCTACAGGAATGCTTACAAGCGGCGGCACTGTAGTTGTTTCAGGTCCCCTAACAATTTCAAACTCCGTTTGTCCTGCATATAGCGGCGAGATTCTTATCACCTCTCTTTACAACGGCGTTGACTATCGCCGTACAAACAATGCAAAAATGATTTTCTCCGACAAGAATGCTAATCCTATTTCACTTGGCGGTGATACCACTTTTGATAACATTATTTTAGAGGTTGTTGACAACCGTGCACGTGCAATCACATGTAACGGTAACACCGTAACTTTTGGTGAAGGCGTTGAAAGTATGCGTGCCGATGCTTCATATCAGTGGCTCGGTATTACTCTTGGCTCTTTTAACGATTCTTACGCAGTGTGTGACGCAACTAAAGGCGGCACTCTCGTTATAAACGGCGGCTCTTGGCAGATAATCCGTGGCGGCAACCGCGGTACTAAAACTACTATAAATAACGATGTTTCTATCACCTTTAACGGCGGTACACTTGAAGGCAACATAATGCTTGCCTCTGCTGCACCAATTAAAGGAAACGTAAACCTTACAATTAACGGCGGCTCTTTCCTCGGCACTACATCAGCTCCTATCAGCATTACATCTTCATCTGCTGCTAATGCAACCATTGGCGGAAATGTCAACATTAATATTATCGGCGGTTCGTTTTCAAATGTTAATATTACTGTTTCTAAAGCTGATAATGTAAGCGGCAATGCTACTGTAAAATTGAACGGTGGTTCCTTTAACGCCTCAACCGTTGCGATAGGCGCATATAGCGGAAAGGCAGAGCTTATTTACAATACATTAGCATTTGCCGATGTTTCATTTATCGACCAGACAGGTTTTGCCATGAAAGCTATTGAATCCGACGTTTCTGCAACTATAACAAAACCCGATATTAATAATGACTATGCATGTGCAAGAGGGCTTTACTCTCTCGGGCTTGCGCAAGGATATGACACTACAGGTACTAACTTTGGTCTTACCGACAAAATGACCAGAATCCAGACAGTGGTACAAGTTATCCGTTTTCTCGGTAAAGAAGCTGAGGTAAAAGCGGGAACATACTCTCATCCTTTTAATGATGTTCCTGAATGGGCGAAGAATTATGTAGGCTATGCTTACACCAACAACATTACTTCCGGCAGAAGTGCAACAAAGTTCGACCCTGACGGTGTTGTTGACGAAATGCAGTTTCTAACATTTATGCTTCGTGCAATCGGATACAAGGATGCCGAGGGCGACTTTGCATGGAACAATCCCTTTGCACTTGCGAAGAAGATAGGCATAAGTGATAGCGATTCCGCTTCTTCCGAATTTGTACGCGGCGATGCATTCCGCATCTCTTTCAACGCTCTTTACTCAACAGCAAAGAATGATAAAGCTGTTTATGTTAACCTCTCGGATGCAGGTGTGTTCTCTATTGCCGACCTTGCTAATGCAGAGAAGGTCGCACTCTCGTCCATAGAACTTAAAAAGCCAATCGTGTCAACTCCCAAAGTTGCTCCCATTAGCACAGTAGACGATTACTATGTTATTTCAAAGGCTGATTATATGGACAAAACCACAGCAGGCTTCCTCGGTCAGATAATCGGCTTCCTCTCCGACTACAAATATGTTTGGAACAAAGACGGCTCTCCAAGAGTAGCTATGCCTGAAGAGTGGTGGCTCGGTATCTGTCGCGGCAATGACGTTGCAGGCAACCCCTACCACACAAAGATTATTAAGCTTTACAGGAATGACGAAACACAGATGTGGGACAACTGGATTGCCGATGCTTATTCTATTGACATACTTGGTCAGCATATTCTCCGTGACATGCGCGATAATTACGGCACATTTACTACCAAGGTAATCACCGACGGTTGGGTAAAATATGCCCCTTGGGACATGGGCGGCGGTGCACGTTATAACGGTGCCTACGCTCTCGCAACCAAGTACGGTTACATTACTCCCTATCTCGGTATGGCAGAGTACGGAAACGCATACTCCTGGTGCCAGGAACCTTGGATAGGTAATGACGGTCTTGGCATGGCTGCCGCAGGTATGCCTAACCTTGCGCTCGACCTCACACGAGCTTACGGTCGTGTAACCGGTGACTCTGACAATGTACGTTGGCTTGACTTTATTACAGCAATGTCTTCAATGGCGTATTTTGAAAACGATATTCCTACTCTTATTAATAGGGCAACCGAAATCTTCCCTGAAAATTCCTATGAGCGTGAAGTCGTTGAAATGGCACACGAGCTTTATGCAAGATATCCTAACAATTGGCGCTATGCAATTATGGCAGCCGAAGAAGAATGTGCTCGCCGCTTCTATTATCTCCACACCGGTAAATCCACTAATGTACAGGGGCGCTGCGAAGTTAACTTTGCATTTATGATTTTAGCGCTTCTCTACGGCGAAGGCGACTACATAGAAACTGCGAAAATTCTTTCCCTTTGCGGATATGATACTCGCGGCACAATTATGCTTCCTGTACTCGGCATTATCGGTGGTATGGATGCAATCCCCGAAGAAGCCAAAGCCGTTACATGGCAAGACGGCAAGGGTATGATTGTTAATAAAGCAGTTCCAGACACTGTTTTTGGCGTATGGATGTTTGCAGAGGGACTCCCCGAACGCTATTCCATCGCAAGTGTAATCGACCTCTACCGTGACAACTTTGAGTGGTTACTCTTGCAAAACGGCGGTAAGATTGAGGGCGACAACTATTATATTCCCAAGACCAAACTTAAAACCTTTGATGCTGTTTCGGTTATTAATGGTGATTTTGAGGATGGAAAGCTCGGCGGCTACAAAACTATTGGCGATTCTTCGAGTGTTTCCGTTACAGATTTTGCATACTGGGGTGAATGTGCAGCCCAAGTAAATGTTGGCAACGAGGACAACGGTGTTTATACAACCGTTACCGGACTTACCAAAGGTACAACCTATAAGATGAGCGCATATGTAATCGCTGCGAACAACTCCTCTGCCAAGCTCTTCGCAAAAACTCCCGGTTCGTCTACCATGCAGACTGTTGGCATCCACTATCAGCCTGAATTTGTAAAGCGCGAGCTTGTTTTTGTTGCAGAAAGTGAAGCCATGGAAATTGGTTTGCTTGTACCCGAACAGAGTTCGTACGGATATGCAATTGTGGACGAAATTGAAATTGTTCGTATTGAAGAGTACAAAGTAAACGGTATTTCAGACGTAAAAATTACTTCTACCCCAGCCATTGCTAATCGCTATGACAGCAAAATTGATATTACAGTAAATGGTTACTCGGATAAAGAAGTATGGCTCAAGGTTTACTTTGCAAATATTAGCGGCGGCATTGTAGACGGTGCGATAACTGTAAATGGTGACAACTTCCGTACTGTTCCCTTCTACAAGACAGGTGCTGCAGTGTCCGACGGAGCTTCGGATTGCGTTTATATTCCCGTTGTTCTCAAAGACGACACCAATACCATTTCAATCAACATTGGCGATGCATCACTTTATATAAGTGAAGTGCAGATTGTTACTACAAGTGATCGCTTAAAATAAGGAGAATTTTATAATGAACAATATGTTTCGCGTTATCGGCACCACTATGGGTGGTGCCACAGAAACCGTAGATTACGCAACAGAAGATTACGGAAATGTATTAAAATTCAGCATTCCCTCACGCTATCTCAACGGAAAACGTTATAATACCGTAGTTGTAGAGACTGACCTTTTGAAGGCAAAAAGCAACGATAAAGGATATTTCTTCTATCCTACCAACTTTGGTAACGGTATCCAACGAACATTCTTTGATGAAAAACCTGATGCTGAACTTATCACATGGCTTTCTGCAATGCCTGTTTGCGGTCTTTGTGAGCAGGAAAAAAGCTGCTTCGTCCGCGTAGAAGGTCAGTCGGGAGATGCTCGCTTTGAAGTTAGAGTTAAGAACAACGAATACGCTATCAAGCCACGCTTTGATTTGCAGGGCGAGGATCCGGAAGAAGATATTTCAATCTTCTTCTATAAAATGCCCAATGCAACATATGTTGACATGGCAAAGGTTTACCGCAAATATCAAATGGAAATTAAGGGTTGCCGTCCCCTTCGTGAGCGTGCCGCTATGCGTGAACCTCTCCGTAAAGCTGCCGAAGCACTTGAGGTGCGCGTGCGTATGGGTTGGAAACCTATCCCTACTCCTGTTCGCCATCAGACCGAGGAAAATGAGCCTCCGTTGCATGTAACATGCACTGTTGAAATGCTGAACAAACTTGTTGACAAGATGCAAGCAGCAGGTATCGACAAAGCAGAAATCTGTCTTGTTGGTTGGGCTGTGGGCGGTCATGACGGTCGTTTCCCCCAGCAATACCCTTCTGACCCACGTTACGGTGGCGATGAAGAACTTATGAAGTTCATCGCAAGGGCGCAAAAGATGGGATATCAGGTTGTTGCACACACAGTAAGCTGCGGTGCATACGAAATTGCAAACAATTTTGACATTGCAGACCTCGCAAAAAGAAGAAACGAAAAAGGCGAGTATTATCCCTTTGTACGTGACATTTACAAAGCGAACGGTCTTAACGGCGGTGAGCCATATGCCGTTTGTCCGAAACGTGCATACGAACGTTATGCAAAAGAAGACCTTCCTGTTGTACGCGGTTACGGATTTGAAGGGCTTGAGTATATCGACGAGCTTACGGCTTATGTTCCAGAAAAATGTGATGATCCTAACCACCCCGTTTCACGAAAGGCAGCGCAGGGCTACTACCGTAAAATAGTAGAACTTGCTACTAAGCTTTTCGGTGGCTATCAGTCCGAGGGCTTTATGGACTACATGATTGACGCAATGGATGCAATTCTTTATGTTGGTATGCGTGCCAAGGATGAGTCAAAGTGGGTAAATCCTCTCTTTGACGAGGGCATTCCATTTTGGCAGCTTGTATACCATGGCATAGTTCTTTCCAACCCCACGGCTTCTACCGTAAACTATCCTATAAAGGATGCTAAACAAAACCTTATCTTTATCGAGTACGGCGGACGTCCCCTGCTCTATATCAACTCCAAGTTTGGTCCCGGACGTGACTGGATGGGTACGGTTGACCTTTACAGCCTTACAGACGAAGACCTTGATGTAAGTGTAGCCGCACTCAAGCAGGCATATGATGAATATGAGCCGCTCAAGTACCTACAGTACGAGTTTATGGAAAATCATGAGCAGCTTTCCGAAAATGTTTACCGCACTACATATTCAGATGGAACAACCGCGATTGTTGACTATTCACTCCCCGGCTATAAGATAACAAAGCCTGACGGCACAGTGATTGAAAAAGTTTTTGAAAGCACCACCAATGACGGTGATGCTGCCGAGCAAAAACGCTGGGCTGGCAACAAAGGCATTTTCTGGGCAAATTAATATAAAACAAAAAAAGGGCTGACGTGTGTCAGCCCTTTTTCGCGGAACAAATATATTATATCATAAATTACCTTAAAATGTCAATTGGATAAATAAACATATTTTATCTATAAATTTCGTTTGCTTTGTCAGTATATTTTTGCATCTGTTTTTGCTATAATTTTAAGTGAAAGGTGGCAATGCTATAGTTAAATTTTAATTCCAGAAAAGGTGGTAAAATTTATGACATTGACAATTAACGGAAGAGACATGACCCCTCGCGGCGACCTTCGTGCAATTACCGAAAAAAGAGTTGCAAAGCTTGATAAGTTTTTCGACAATCCCGAGGTAAATGTTCTTTACAGTAAGAAGCGCAATCTCCAAATTGCCGAAATCACGGTTTTTGCTAACGGCACCATCTTCAGAAGCGAAGTTGAAAGCGAGACCTTTAACAACTCTCTTGACGAAGCGATTGAAAACATTATTCGTCAAATCCGCAAATATAAAACGAAGCTTGAAAGAGACCTTCGTGTGGATGCTTTTGAACAGTTTGAAGATGACTATGAACTTGACGAACCTGAAATGGAAATCCGCACAAAAACCTTCCCCGTTAAGCCTATGACAGTAGAAGAAGCGATACTCCAAATGAATTTGATAGGTCACATGTTCTTTGTATTCCGTGATGCAACTACATCCGAGATTTGCGTTGTTTACAAAAAGAAAGACGGCACATACGGTTTAATTGTGCCGCAGTAATATATAAAACTAACACCCCGTGGAAACACGGGGTGTATTTTTATTGCTTTTTATAAAGTGAAATCTTACTTTCGCCCAAATACTTGGGAGCGATAGAAAAAAGCATTTCGTCGTTAACATAGTAATCAAAATCTTTAGCAGAATAGAGATTTGTACCTATAACCTCATTTGATTTTGATGCCAAAAACTCTGAAAGTTTATCAAGACCGTTAAAAGTAGTCAAGCAAGCGTGCTTTTTTAATGAATTATTCTTTATAACCTTTTTAATTCTATCGCTGTCATGGCTTGCTTTTTCTACAATAATCCTGCTCTTTTTCATTGGAAGATATCCGAGCATCAAATGGTACGCGTTCCACCTGAAATGCTCTTGTGCAAGTAAAGCGTTACGCTTATTGACGGCAAAATAATTCTCATACAATTTCTCTTTTTCATCATATTCGCCGTACATTTTATTGACTAAATCTATGTTTTGCGCCTTTCCGTCGCGAATATAATCAATCCCCAGCAGATTTAGCTTGAGTCGCAAATTGTTAGCAAGATACACATTACTGTAAATATTGAAATATGACATGCCGTGCCAAGCAATCTCGTTTTGTCTGTCAATTTCTTCGGGAGTATACTTATTTGCATCAGCCCCGAGCGACTCAACAAGGTATTCTTTGTTGATGCCTTTTGCTAAATGCGTCAGGCTTTCATTCACAATAACATCATGTGTGTATATGTTCTTCTCTGCTCCAAAACTGATGATATCTTTGCTTGAAGTAAGGTGTGAAGAATTATTATATACAAAAATGCGGTAGTTTTCATATCCGTCCAAAAGGATTTTAAAGGTTTCGCCAATTTTTATGTTTTCGTATACATTACCCGTATCAACGATAATATAGCTAAACGACTTCTCTACTTCCACGGATTCGGCAATTTTTTTAATGCAGTCATATCCATAGAATCCTTCGCGGACGCACTGTGTTCTGTAAGGCATGTCCGGCATCGGGAAATAATCAAAACTTCCGTCAGAAAACTCTTTCAAAGCCTTTTCGAGTCCCTTGATTCCCCACTCGTTTTCCTCTACATTGGCATCATATATGTAATAGTTCAACGGAAAAACGCGATATTCACCGTCTTTATATACTGAAAGCTGATTGTTAATTACGGATTGTTTATAAAGCTCTTTACCGATGTCGCTGTATCCAATCATGTAGACATTTAATTTAACATCATCCTTTACAGAAGTATCAGCATTTAAATATGAGTTCGGTAAAAACCTTGTTATAGGATAAGCTTCAACAAATGTTCGTGCGATAAGCTCATCACCGCTGAACAATGTTATAAACTCTCCGTATTCCTTTTCTTTTCTGTCAATCTGCAATTGCAGCGTTTCTGTTACTTTACTGTCTGTTTCAATATAGAAATAGAGATTCTTGTTCTTGCGATGAGCATCAAGATAAGAAACCACGGTATTAATATCATTTACATATGAGCCATTATTATTAGGGAAAATAATATTGTAGCGAGTGTCGACATTAAAATACCTGCTGTTCAAGAACTCCGAGGTAATAGTTCTGTGTATTACAGTATATCCATCGTTAACAAGTGCGGTTACGGCGGACTTGTCTACATTTTCTCCAATTACTAAAATTGAGTTACGATGTTCTTTAGCGTAGTTAAGCGAAGCGTTACTGTTTCCCACTATGATATCGCAACTATCTTTGTTTAGCTTTATTGCAACATAAAAAGCATTTATAATTTTGCGTCCAAATGTACTTATAGCCGCATAAGAAGTTGTGACAATTGCAAGTAAAAAGCCAAGTAAAAACACCACTATAAAAGATGAGAAATTGGCAGAGTATTCTTCTACCAACCCGAGTTCCGCTTCACCGACAAACTGCTTGGTAGTAGCGGCAAAGTCATCAATTAAAAAATAAAAGATATTTACACTCTTACCGCACTCAACTATATCATAAATCGCGGGGAGAAGATAGATGCCAAAATTCAAAAGAAAAACCGCGCAAAAATAAACAAAAGTCTTAAAGGCATTTTTCCTTCTGAAAACAAAGAGCACTCCAGTTATAGCCAAGATTATCTCAAGTGCAAGCAGCGACAAATTAATTATTTCCCACATATAAAAAACTCCACATAAAACGTTTTATACTATTCTGACTGTCAAAAAAACAATTATAAAAAGCAAGAGTGAAATTACAACGCCTACGGCGGAAATGTAAGACAAACCATACATAAAAGGCATGATTGATGTCACAAAAGCTAGTGCGGAAACGGCAACAATTCCCTTTTTTCCTTTGCCTTTAATCAGATAAAACAAAACCAACAATAAAAGTGCAGAAGAAAGCAAAGATGTCAAAAACGGACCAAAATTAGCATAGCCAAATGGAACAAGACTAAAATAAGAGAATGTTTCGCGAATTGTTTCTCCTGAATCGGTGGCAAAATTTAAAACTGCACCGAAAGGCAATATTTCAAGCAATATAATTACAACCGACAGAAGTAAAAGCACAACCTTTCTCACACGCAACACCTCTTTCAAATAATTGTAATATAGTATAAGTTTCAAATTATCTATTTTTTAATTCTCAAAGCGTCGCAAAGCTTTTCATCGCTTGCAACATATGCCGTGTAATTAGTTGAATATGTGACATATCCCGGTTTCGCAGCAGGTGGCTTTTTTACATTTTTAACTCTGGTATAGTCAACTGCAATCTGCCCACCGCCAATGCTCGAGTAGGTCGCTGCAATAGTTGCGGCCTCGGTATAATCCTTTTCAGACGGCTCGTCGCCGTTGCACAAAAGCACAACATGCGATCCCGGTGCCCCCTTTACATGGAACCATAAGTCGAGCTTTGAAGCAACTTTAAATGTAATGTGGTCATTTTGAATATTATTCTTGCCGCAAAGGGCTCTGTATCCGCTGCTTGTTTTAAACTCAAGCGGCTTCACCGAAACATTTTTCACCGCCTTAAGATTTGTCATGCGTGAAGCATATCCGCTTTGCGAAAGCTCGCGGCGGATTTCGGCAAGGTCATTTTCCGTTTCAGCGCGTTCAAGTGCCTGCGTAACGGTTTCGAGATACGCAAGCTCTGAATATGCAAGTTCAATTTGCTCCGTGAGATACTTTTTCGCATTTTTACACTTATTATATTTTTTATAAAACCTCTGTGCGTTCTGCGCAGGAGCAAGGCGGCTGTCAAGTTCGATTACCACCTCTTCGCAGTTTTCACTGTAATAATTTTGCACCACCGCTTCTTTGGCACCGCGCTTTATTGCATACAAATTTGCAGTAAGCAAATCGCCGTACAGTTTGAATTTTTCGCCGTCCGCACATTCTCGCAGTTCCTCTTTTTGTACGTCAATCTTCTTTTGAAGTCTTGCGGTTGCGTTTGAAACCAGCTTAATAATATCCTGACCGCGCTGTTTAATTCGGTCAGCAAGGTCGCGCTTTTCAAAATATGCATCTATAAGCGCGCCGAAAGTATCAAAATGCTCTACGTGCGTATTTGCGCCATAGTGAGTGACATCAAAAAAGTTAAACTCTATAGGTTTTTCACTTTCGTCATATACAAGCGTGGGTAAAAATGTTTTATCTTCAATAACACTGCGGTAAAATACGATAGTCTCCCAAAGTTTTTCAGTCAAAACATCTTCAACAGGCGTGTCAGTACTGCCCGAAGTCAAAAATGCCAGTTCTCTTGACACGAGAGGAGAGATGCCAAGAAATTTTCCAAGAATAAATTTTGAAAGAGGCATTGTGCCATCGACATTTGCCATCATTAAAGCAAGATCTCTTTCGCTGATAGTAAAAATATCATTTTTATCCTGTGCGGGAGGCAGTTCATATGTCATCCCGGGAAGCACTTGACGAAGCCGGCTTGTTGAAAAATCAATAATTTTAAGCGCGGTTATAATACGTTTATTCTCATCGGTGAGTAGGAGGTTGCTATACTTTCCCATAATCTCAACGATAATATACCGAGTTACGGCAAACCCCATTTCATCACGAGTGGCAAATTCAAGCTCTACGATTCGGTCAAAACCAATCTGCCTTGCAGTGACAAGCTTACCTCCACCAAGTTGCTTACGAAGCAACATACAAAGCATAGGCGGTGATGCGGGATTTTCCTTTTGCGTTTCGGTAAAAGAAATCTTTGGATTATTTGCACCTGCGTTTATAGCAAGGCGTAAGTTTTCACGCAAAACCGAACTGTGTAAAGTAATTACAATTTCATCCTTTTGCGGTTGTTGTATTTTTTCAACCTTTGCATCTTGCGCACGAGAGTTTATCTCATTCACAACCGCAAAAATCATACCTGAATCAAATGCCATGTCTAAACCTTCCTGAGTACATAATAAAAGAATTTTCCAACCTCGTCAAATCCTGCATTTTTTGCGACTGCCGCGGATGCAACATTCTCGTGGTGGCATTTATAAAGCACACGAAGTCCTTTAGTGCATAGAAACTCTGAAAGCGCGCGTACTGCCGCCGCAGAATACCCATTATTACGATATCCGACAGCAGTTTCGGTTCCGATTTCAATAATATCCTTTGCCTCGCTGACAGATTCGCTGGTTACAGCCACGGAAACGATTTGACCTTCCTTGACCACTGCGTAAATTACACGCTCATATGCTATACATTCTGCGGTATTAAAGGTAGTAAGATTCTTATACTTCCTATCTCTGCGAATTCGCTCGCAAGCTATATCTTCACTTGCTTTATTTGAACCACATATAAAGTTGTATCCCCAATTTTTGGGGTGTTTTTCTTCGGTATAACCTAATTCATTGCGAAAGCTATCGCATCCGTCGCGTAGGAAATCAAGAGCAGCGTCTGAAAACAAGTCTTCTGCAAAACGTTTTTCATACTCCTCGCATAGTTCTTTTGCAAACGGATACGCAAAAATTTTTGTTTCCCCGTTCATTACTTCCACATGTATCGGTACAGCTATATCAAAAAGATTTTCTCGGATAAAGCTTTCGCCCTCGTTATCAAGTATTACCATCAAAGTTCTCCGTTTTCTATCGCTTCTTTCAAATCCCAAACAGTATCAAAAACCCTTGCGCCCGTTTTTGCAAGACGTTCTTTGTTTTGATGTCCGTAGGAAACCAATACGCAGTCTGCACTGATAGCACCCGCAACCTCAAAATCATGCAACGAGTCACCTATAAACAATGCCTTTTTAGGCTTAACACGTTTTTTCCACTCAAGCGCTACGCCGGTTTTACCGTGCGCTTCAATGCTTTTTTGACCTACAATTTCATCAAAATATTCCGAAATGCCAAGCCGTGCAATCTGGTTCATCAGCATTTCTTTTTCAGTTGCAGAAAGCAAAACTTGCTTATATCCGTTAGATTTAAAAAATTCGAGTAACTCTGTCACGCCGTCAAATATCGGAGCACTTGGCTCACGCAGATTGTACTCCGACACCCACTCGGGCGCATATTTTGGGAAATTATCACGTTCAAGTCCAATTTTTTCATAATAATCAATAACGGGAAAGCAGAACGCCGCACGATACTCTTCAACGCTCTCGATTTTCTTTTTTCCATACCGTTCAAGCAGAACGTTAACGGCATCTATACCCGTTTGTACATCGTTTAAAATGGTACCGTTAAAATCCCATATTATATGCGAATATTTCATATTTATGTCCATTCCTTTCTGTGAAGCGCGAATTTTTGCCGCTTTCGGTCTTTACCGAAATTTGCGCCGCCTTTGGGCGCAAAAGGCACGAAAGTCGCCGTTTGAAAGATTTATCTTTCAAACTTCACCCAAATGGAAAAGCACCTGCCGGTGCTTTTTATTTTTTATTTTTTTTCGGAATGATGGTAAGGTCTTTTGTACCAAGTACATAACCAAACGCACCCACCAAAGAGATAATTAACGAACCTAAAATATAAATCGGTGCAATAACCATGTCAGTGTTAAAAGTGTTTTTAACAAAAAGCATTATACCGGTAAAGCAACTGTTAAGCAGTATTTCAACTATGTAGCACACAGTGGCAACACCGTTTGTAGCCTCAAAGAAAGAACAAACGAAATATACAATTGCGACCAAAATAAAGATAGCTTCCGCCGTAAGGCATGTAAGAAATCCCCGTTTACCTGCCTTTTCAAGTCTGCCGGCGTCAAATGCCGGCTTGTCCTTGGCGCCGTATTCCCACATGGTCGTATAAACAATTACACCGTAAAATATTGCAGAAAAAGCACCGGCAAGCAGCATGATTTTTTCACCTTGCAAATTTGTCGCAAGAAAAAGAACAAGCCCAAACACAGCCATACCTATATGTGTGATTATCATTCGGGATATCATCGAAGCGTTATCTTTAAAAAATTTCATATTTTTCTCCAAAGTTGTTTTTCTACATTATACCTAAATCAACCGCTCTTATCAAGTATTATCACAAATTTTTCACTACAGGTCTTCCAATTTTGTCAAAAGTTTTGTATAATATATACTGAAAGAACAAAACGGAGGTGCCGATATGCCCGTTAAGCCACGACAAGAAGTTGACAAATCTACATTACCGGCAGTTCTGCGCGAATTTGCAGGTTACAAGCTTGGTATAGAAAACTGCTCTGCTCGAACAGTTGAAGAATACCTGCTTGATTTACGTACTTTTTTTCGCTATATGATAGCAATAAAAGAAGGTATTACCCCCTACGGCGATGATTTTGAAGAAATTGACATAACAGCCATTGACCTTGATTTTGTAAAAAACATAAAAACCGAGGAAATTTACGAATTTTTGTTTTACGCCGGCTCAGAACGCTTAAACGGCTGGGCGGCAAAAGCAAGAAAACTGACGTCTATTAAATCTTTTTACAAATATCTTGTTACAAAGCGCAAAGTGCTTGAAAAAAATCCTGCAATTGACATAGACTCGCCAAAAAAAGAATGTACTCTTCCAAAATTTCTCTCAATTGACGAAAGTCTTGCCCTGCTTGATGCAATCAACGCAGATACAGAATCAAAAAACACCAAGCGCGATTTTGCGATAGCAACCCTTTTCTTAAACTGCGGTATGCGTCTTTCGGAACTTTGCGGAATTGATTTGCGCGACCTTGACGATTCCCTGCGCTCATTGCGCGTATTCGGCAAAGGTGCAAAAGAAAGAATAATTTATTTAAATTCCGCATGCAAAGAAGCGCTTTCAGAATACCTAAAAGTCAGAAATCTTAATCTTGACAGCAGCACATCGGCAGAGCCTGCTCTCTTTTTAAGCAGCAGAGGTCAGCGTATAAGCGACAAGACCGTTCAATGGATGATTGGCAAGTACTTAAAGCTTGCAGGGCTTGAAAGCAAAGGCTATTCTGTTCACAAGCTTCGTCACACTGCCGCAACTCTTATGTACCAAAGCGGAAACGTAGACGTACGCGTGCTGAAAGATATATTGGGACACGAACAACTCAACACAACGCAGATTTACACACACATCAGCGACGAACAAATGGAAAACGCAATGGCGCAAAACCCGCTTGCAAAAGTTAAAGCGAAGAAAACCAACGAATCTAATTGACAATTGTAAATATGTATGCTATCATATATACAAATACATATACCGGAGGTTGGTTTTATGAAAAAACTATTTTGCTTGCTTGTCGTTATATCATTGCTTTTATGTTCATGTGACCGCCAAGATTTCGAAGCTACCACGGTTTCAAATACAACAACTTATGCAGAAACGGCAGAAGAAACCGCTTCACATTATCCGCCTGCCAATCCCGCTTCCGACTTTTCATATAAGGAAAACGAAGAGGGCGGCATAACAATTCTCAACTATAAGGGCGATGATACAAGCTTTGTAGTTCCACCGCAAATTGACGGCAAGGATGTAACCGAAATATGGTTTAGAAATTTAATTCCCGATTTTGTAAACGATACCATTGTTTCTGTTACTCTGCCTGATACAATTAAATCAATAGGAAATACGACTTTTCAAAACTATATAAAGCTGGAAAGTATAAATCTCCCCGATTCTCTCTCGCATATAGGCAACCACGCATTTGCATACTGTTCTTCTCTTAAAAACATCTCAATTCCCGGAAAGGCTATCAACGAGTACAGTTGGAACGCATTTATGTATTCAGGTCTTGAAAATGTCGAAATCAGAGGCGAGGTTGAAACTCTTGCAAGCGGAATGTTCGGCGGCACAAAGATAAAGGAATTTGTTTGCCCGCCTACACTAAAGACTATTGAATTTCAAGTGTTCAGCGGGTGCGAGGACTTGGAAAAACTGACACTTAACGAAGGGCTTGTTACGGTTGAAAGCGACCTGCTTTCAAGAACAAAGGTAAAAGAAATTACCATTCCTTCATCGGTAAAGAATATATCCGAGCTTGCTTTCAACAATGCTCAAATGTTGGAAAAAGTAATTTTCAGTGGCGATGCACCGCTGGATTTTTTAGATGCGATATCGGCATACAGCGTCTCATATACAGTTTATTTTAACGAAGATGCAAAAGGTTTTACATATCCGCGTTGGAACGGTTATCCTACCGAAATTTTAGGCAAAGAACAACCACGCCCTATAATAGGCGACTATGAATTTGAAGAAAACGAAAACGGCGTAACTGTTTTAAAATATCTTGGTAATGATACACATGTAATAATACCGGAGCAAATCAACGGCAAGAACGTTACAAAAATCGGGCTCGCAGCTTTTATTTACAACTCAACCGTTGAATATGTAAAAATCCCCGATTCGGTCATTTCTATAGGAGCAAGAGCGTTTGAAAGCTGCTCTTCACTGGCAACAGTAGAACTTTCAAGCAATCTTGAAGCTATCGAAGCATCTGCTTTTTTTGCTTGCAGCAAGCTTGAGGATATAACCTTGCCCGATACATTAACTAAAATCGGTGATACTGCTTTTTCAAACTGCACATCTCTTACATCAATCAATCTCCCTGAAAGCATTACCGAAATGGGTATTGGAGTTTTCTATTTCTCCGGTATAAAAGAGTAAAAGCAAGGCAACCTCGGTTGCCTTGCTTTTTATTTTGCTCTGTATTCTTTTTCCGCAATTCGTGTAAAGATTACGCATGCTTCACTGCGCACAATTTCATCATCAGGACGGAAATTGCCACTGCCTGCGTCACCGCCGACAATTCCTGCGTTGTAAAGCTTTTGCACTGCACTAAAGCAATCCAAATCAGCTGTAACATCCGGATTTGAGCCGCTGCGCACCGCTTCATATTCACTATCAGGAAGAATATCAGCAAACACAACCGCCATTTCTCCGCGCGTAATATTTCGGTTATAATCATCAAACTGTTCTTCAAAAATTATACCGTGTTTGATACAGTAATCAACATACTGTGTGTACCACGCACCGCCGGATACATTCTCAACGCTACCACTTGTATATGCAACGTGGATATTTGCAGCCGCTGTCAGTGCTTGTGCAACCGTAAACTTATTATTCGGGCTGAAAGCCGTTGCGGAAGTACCGTTTGCAAGAGCATATTCATACGCAGTTTTTACATAATTGTAAAACCATTCATTTTCAGTAACGTCTGTAAATTGACCGTTATACTCCCTTGTTTTTTCAAAAGCATTACCCTCTCCGAAACCGATTATTCTTTTTTCAATTGACATCGGATTCACCGTTATTTCATGCTCGGTTTCAATATCAGGAGGTGAGCCAAGATACGGAACGCCGTCTTTATACTCAAGTTTTTGTACGAATATAGAACGGTTGTACCTATTGTTTGCATGGAGCTTTGCGTGATAAACCGCATACACCTCTTCGCCGCTTGGCGACTGAACAAATACTGTTGCTCCGGGGGCAAAAACAAGATTATCAGTATCACGGTGCTGCATTGGGCGAAGCTGCTTTTCCCAAGACGAGGAACTGCACAAATCATCGCCGACAAGCTTCAAAAGTCCCGTGCAATAATCGTCGCCATCTGCGTAATTAGCAGCGTATGCAATATAAAGCGTGCGATCCTTTCCGTAAACAGGAAAGGGCCCTTCTATAATATCATACCCCTCCCATGATTTGTCGGGAGTGGCAATAACGCTTACTTCACCTTCAAAAGAAATAGGTGAAGACAGTTTTCCTATAACAAGTGTTTGCTTATGTTTTGAAGATGTATTATCTTCCGCGCTCACAAACACACTGCTTATGTAATAGCGTGTTCCGCCGTATTCAAATATTCTCGGCGAAAGCCATGAATGAATACCTGCGTCAAGGTTTTGCATTGTACCAAGTGCAGTATAACTGCCAAGCGGATCATTGCTATTTGACTTAATTACATAAGGAGTACGAGCCGCAGAAGTTGAGGTCGACGGTGCACCGGAAAAATAAATATACCACTGACCGTCAAAGAAATATATCTGCGGTGCCCAAATGCTCTTTATAGCTTCATCTGCTGTATATACGGTTTTTGCCGTGGTGTTTCCGATATCGCTTACATTTGCCGCACGCGAAATCTGTATGCACGGCGCAGAACCTATTGCGGAAGGTCTGACATAATAATACCATCCATCATAAAAATAAACACTGGGGTCTGCACCGTAACCAATTATCGGGTTTTTATAAGAGAATGTACCACTACATTCACCGGATAAATCAATCGTAGCAGCAATGTTCGAATAATTGTTGCCTAAAACATTTACACTTCCCTCAATAGTACCAACAGCACGAAAGTCTCCGCCGGTGATGTTAATCGCATACTCGCCGTTTAGCGTATTCTTCGCTTTGTTTTGTACCATAGCGATATCTCCGTGAAATACGCCACCGCTTATGTTAACTTTAATATCTCCGTTAACAACGCTCATGTCATTGTCAACATTAGCAGGAGTCGCCATTCCGTACAAACTGCAAAGAAAAGTTCCACCGCTGATATTAAATGTTATATCACCGTCATGGTTATTCTTTCCGGTGCCACACACATCCTCATGAAATGTGCCGCCGTTTATGTTTATAACGCTGTTTCCGCTTACGGTACGAAGTGTATTTGTGCCGCCGTGAGCCCGCTCATTTCCTGCACGCAAGAAACGCCATTCTCCACTGTTTACTGTGATATGCGCCGGCGCTTTGCCAAGTTCGCGGTCGGAGGATGTAACAAGTCTGTCACCCGTAAATATACCTATGTATTCTGTTACTCCTCCATCTGTATGAATCCTGCTGTTAATTCCGTCACCAAAAACCGTTTTGTTTCCGCAACAGAAAATATATGCCGCAAGGCTTCGCGCTTCGAAGTCCACGTTTTCAAACACGGTTTCGCCGCCAAGTGTGATAATGCCTGAAAGCTCTATTTCCGCACCGCAAAGTTCGCGAAAATCATTTCCCTCATAGAGCGAAGTCACCGTTATCTTGCCGTTTGTTTGGGGCAAAGTCGCATTTTTAATGCGTATCGGCGAGCATACGACTATTGTTCCGCCTTCTTCGCCAAGAATACTTGCTGCGGCTTCAAGTGAGTTTATCGGAGTACGAGCGTTTTTACCGTCCCCCTCTCCGCTTCCGAGAAAGACAACTCCCTCTCTTGCGGCAAGGTTTGGCATGCGGTCCACCTTTTCGTTAACCTTTATGTTCCCCTCTACGTCAAAGCCGCTTACCTTGGAATAAGCATCGGTTGTAATAAGGCACGCTGCCGTTCCACGTACCCTCGCCGCACTGATGCTTTCAAGCGCGGTAAATGTACCGCCCGTAATTTCAAGCGAATAGTTGCCGCCTATATATGAGGCCGCCTCGGATTGAACAGTTGCAACTTTTGCGCCGCGAAGCTCGCCGCCGGTGATTTTTATATGAACATCGCCCTCGTAATAAGCAGTATATCTGCCGCTGTTGTTGCCCGGGCGCGCAATAGCAACTATAGGCGTATTAAAAATGCCGCCGTTTATTTCGATATAATAATCGCCATCCTGTGATGCATAACCGCCCGCAGAAATCATTGCGTCCGCCTGATTTGCGGCTTTGCCGGTAAACGAGCCGCCATTTATTATAATGTTTACGCCGCCCGTAGCTCCCATTGCACTTTCGTTAGAAGTACGCTTATTTGAGCCATTTACCATAAACCATAGGCCGCTGTTAATCGTTATAGTATAATCGTAAAAACTAACATCTTCGGCAGTCATTGTGGCGGCATTAATATACTGACCGCCGATAATTGTAATGTACTCGCCTGAGGCTCTTGTGCAAGTAACGTTATCACCTATTGTGAGGTTATTTCCCTGACAAATAAGTTGATTAAAATAAAACGTGCTTGAATCATGAATTTTTATGTTTTCAAACTCTGTATCACCGTTTAAATAGGTGTAGCCGCAAAGATTAAGCACAGCGCCGCTGGTTTTCGCGTAATCAATTCCGCCGTAATTACTCGTTATTAAAACTTTTTCGGTTGATTTTGGCAGTTTAAGCGCATCACCGCTCAATGTAAGCGGACCGCATACAACAACCGTGCCACCTTTTGCAACATAGTCGTACGCCGCGGCAAGCGTCTTAAACGGAGAGGAGTCGGTAGTTCCCTCGTTTAAATCATTACCGTTATCACTTACATATACAACATAATCATCTGCAGCGGAAAGCCCAATTGACATAGCAATTAAAATCACCGACGCAATAATGCCATACAGAATTCTTTTCATTCTTACTCCTTTTCAATTACCGAAAAGTCGCTTGACAGTTCCTTTTCAATTCGGTAAATAGTGTCGAGTCTGAAAGCCGACGGCCATCCGACAAACATATCGTTAAGGTGTCCTCGCTCCTCACAGTTTTTGCGGTAACGGGTCCAGCGTGTTTGAAAAAACGCTTCGCTTTGTATACCTTCAGGACGTTTATGACCTTGAAAAACAATACCGCCTTTTGGGGTAATACAAAGTATTGTGTTGCACCAAAGCGCTCTTGCGCGGTTTAACCAGCGGTTATCTCCCGTATGCTTTGCAAGCCGCATATATTCGGGAATTGCAATGGCGCCCCAAGGGTCAATTGCCGGATGTTGCGTTGAAACCGCAGTGCCGCCACTTGTGTAATATCCCATTTGCTCAAATTCACTGTCGCTTGGATAAATAGCATCGTAGTAATACATCCAAGACTGGAAATAGTACGCCGCCTTTTCTGCGATTTCAAGATAACGGGGCTCGTTTGTAATATCATAGAGGTCAAGCGCGGTACGGATAAACGGATATGCAGTTTCTTTATCTACGCATGCGCAGTCAATAGCGCCTGCGGTGCAAACAAAATTGTCAATATCGCGCTCGGCATAAAGCTCCATGGCGCGCTTTGCGCACTTAAGATACTTTTCGTCGCTGCAAACTCTATAAAGTTCTATCATTGCCATTATCATAAAGCCACCTATAGAGCCGCCGTCTGCAACTTTGGTTCCGTTCATATCGAAACGGAGTCCAAAACCTGTAGTTTCGTCGTAATTATTTACAAAAAAATCACAGACACGCTTTGAAAAGGCAAGGTATTCTTCGCGCGCAATACCGATTGACTTGAGTATTTTATACGTCTTTGCCATTTCTGCCGCCGCCCAACCGTAGTTACATACATCTCCGGGAAGATACTCTTTGGTAACAGAGCGGCGATAGTTTATCTGAAACAAGCCGCTTTCAAACTGCGTTTTTGCCCATGCATCAAGACAGCTTAAGCCATCATCAAGCAGTTGTTTGTCGCCATTTTTTATATACTCCTCTATAAAATGGCGAGCCTGCATAAAGCTTTGTCCCGACCAACCGCATTCAAAAACAACATACGGTACATAGATTTCATCACTGTGTGGGTCGTTGCGCATTGCATTTCTAAACATTTTGACGCCGTTATAATCGGTTAATAAAAACTTACTCTGAAGAAGAGCCGCATCATGTACCTCTTTAACCGAAAGTGCGGGCGAATGCTTAAATTTAAAAATATCCTCTATGCGGTCAATAACTGTTGCCGTGCCGTAGTTTTTCCACTTAGGTGTTCCGACAAATACATAAAAATCTACAGAAAAAAACGAGTCCGAAGAAAGTGTCATATATGTATCATATCTCGGCCCCATTACATCATGGTCAACATAAGAAAGCGGCGCTTCTACTACGGGATAGTGTATTCTGTGACCGAGACTTCCGCCCTCTTTTACGGAATACGAGCATGCGCTTACAAGACTGTCGACATTTACATCTGACGCAAACATGGCGCAAACGGTATCTTTATTCTCGGTAACCGTACATGACGGAATACTTACTCTGTCATAGGAAAAAGTCCAGTATTCTCCTTTATATTCAAGCCCGTGGGGTTCTTTGCCACCGCTTTTTTCGTTTCCGTCAAACATTACACACGGAATTGTGTTTTTGTCAGCCAAAAAGCAATCTTTAACTTCTGCAATAAATCTGCCCGTGCGGTCAGTGCGGCCCGTATTCTCAATTTTTCTGTGAACTATAAACAAGCCGTCACCAAGATACTCCACGCTGTCATATGCGTTCATTGCTCCAAGGCAATAGCTGCCGTCATCACGCATGGTAAAAGACATTTCTTTTCCGTTAGATTCAAATATCGGTGCCTGCAGAACCGCAATGGCTTCACTTATATTTTCGGTCAATCCGTTTTTAGAAAAGTAAATCATATCAATTCTCCGTATTGGTCAAAAGTTAGCATCTTACACTTTACATTATAAACCATTCGTGCTATAATTCAAGACAATTAAGCGTTCTTACAAGACAAAAATAACGGTATATTGCGAGGTGGATGTTTTGGCAGCCTTTTACGAAGACCGAGTTGACAAGCTTCTGCTTTGGAAGCGTGACACTTTAAATTTTCTACCGCATTTCCATGACAGTTTTGAAATTGTATATATTACAGACGGAATAGTCAACGCCATGATAGGCGGAGATGAATTTACGCTAAAAAAGGGCGATTTGTCCATAGCAATGCCAAACGCTATTCATTCATATACCGATGAAAAGAACATAAGCGCATATGTTTTAATAGTTCCACGACGTTTTGCAGAAGCTTATTCTTCAATGCTTGACAAAAATTCAATTGTAACTCCCGTTATCTATGGCTGCGAAGAAAAAATCTCATACACAATTGAAGAACTGTTTGCCGCAAACAAAGCAACGCATCCCTATAAAAAACAAATTATGTTCGGTCTTTTCTCGATTCTTTTTGGGGAGATTTTTGCAAAAACCAAGCTTACGGAATGTAAAAAAACGCCGCCCGAAACCGAAAGACGCATTATTTTATATTGCCTTGAAAACTATAAACATGATATCTCTCTTAACTCTCTTTCAAAGGAGTTGAATATCAGCAAAAATCATATTTCATATATTTTTTCCTCAAAACTAAAAATCAGCATGCCGGATTTTATCGGCGCCCTGCGTGTTAGCGAGGCAAAGCGGCTTATCGAAACCGGCATGAGCATGACCGATGCCGCACTTGAAGCCGGTTTCACTTCAATAAGAACTTTCAACCGTCGTTTTTTTATAGAAACCGGAAAAACGCCACGCGAATATGCTAAAGAATTTTCAAAATAAAAGCGCCCCTTGGCGCTTTCAG
>JAZNOM010000047.1:0-2016 GCA_045580835.1 Eubacteriales bacterium | reverse complement strand
TTTATGTTAAGCGTACCGATTTCGCCGCCGGTAAGTGTAACGGTAGCAGTACCGTTGAGTCGGCGTGTAGCATCGCCGCCGGTGCTGAAGTTTTCAACCTTACCGCCGCTCATTGTGAGCACTGCATTCTGACTCCAGTTGTGCTGCGCACTGCCGCCGAGTACATTGGAAATCTCGCCGCCATAAATGTCAATATAATGAGTACCCGTGCAAGTAAGTCCATCTGCGCCGGTAGCACGCTGACGGCTGCCGCCGATAACATAGAGGAACGAACCGCTCTTTACGGTAATATGCGAGTCAAGAGTTGCGTCAAAGGAGTTTTCGGGACTCTGCCATCCACCTACAACATAAAGTCCGCGCGAATCGCTGTCAAGGCGGGTAGTCACAACGTTTTCGCCAAAGGTGATATGATTATACTGTGCAACGCAGTTGAGCGTACCGCTATACTCAATGGTGATATTTTCAAAAGTAGTGTCACCTTTAAGAACATAACGGAGATTCTTGCCAAATACAAGTTTTGCACCGTTTGCGCCATAATCGGTAGTTGCATCCTTTGTAGTAATAACAAAGGGGACGGTGTGCGCAATTTCATTTACGGTAGCACCAAATGCGTATTCGTTTGTAACAACGATATATGCCTTGTCCACGCCAGACTTTTCCGCATAGCGGCAAGCTTGTGTAAATGTCTTTACCGCATTTGCAGCACTTGCACCGTCTGCACTGTCATCTCCGCTTTCTGAATTTACATAAAAATACTCTGCACCCTCTGCAAAAACAGTGGTAGTAAAGACCGCTGCAAGCAACATAAGCGCAAAAAGTAAACCGAAAAGTTTTTTCATAGGTATACCTCTTTCATTATGATATATTGATTATAACATACAAATCATGTAAAAGAACATAAAATTATTTAATTTTTTCATATTTTTTTGTGCAATGTTACGTAAAAACCGGACATCAGTTTGATGTCCGGTTTTTATATTCTATTTTACAATATTTTTTAAGGTGGTAAGAACATCTGCAAGTCCGAGTTTTGCATCGCCGTTTGCATCGCCGCCATAGCAAACTGAACCGTTGACAACGGCTTTAATAATATTCATCGCATCACCAAATGACACTTCACCATCATAATTCGTATCACCGGCAATATTTCCAATGGTGGTTTCAAACTGGTTGCACTCCATGAAGTATTTGTTAAGTGAAGTGGAGTAATATTCAACCTTGAGATTTTTGCCACTCTCGTCGAAGTAGAACATTGCAACAAGTCCTGCGGCTTCTTTATCGTCGTAGATGCGTGTGCAGTCTGCACACTGACCGTTTATCATAAACTGTTTTACGACGTTTCCTGCATCGCCAACGCTTTCAACTCTTATTATCTTGTCATTGAAAACGTGTCCCGAAAGCACCATTTCAACATTGGGACAAAGCTTTGCGAACTTGTTCCACACATTCTCGCCGTGGATGTTGTACTCTCCGTCAGCTCTTAAGTTTGAGTGAGTGATGGCAATTACTCTGTGATAAGGATGTGCATCCGCAACCTCTTTTGCCCATGCAAGCTCTGCGTCCGAGGGGTTATAGTTCAGAGTAATAACAAGGTAGTTTACATTACCCGCTTTAAACGTCTGATAGGAATTTGCACGGTTTGAATAGTAGTTGTCGCCGATTGCCGCCGCATATGGGGTATCGTCAAATCTTGCGGAGTAGCTGTTGGCGCTTCCGTCATGATTACCTCTGCAAAGAGCGTACGGAAGAATACCGTCAAGCTTTGCGATATTCTCAAGAGAATATGTCCACTGCTCATCGGTATTATCATTGGTGATATCGCCGAGTCCGAGCATGAATGCCATTTTCTTGTCAGCCGCATTTGCTTTAAGCCAATCATAAAGCTTTGCAAAGGTTTCGGGCTGATACTGTACGTTGTGCTGAGTGTCGCCTACAACGGCGATTGAATAAGCATAATCGGTGATATTATCAATTTCGTCATACCAATATTGCTCGTAAACCGCATTGTTTTTGCTA
>JAZNOM010000046.1:0-4103 GCA_045580835.1 Eubacteriales bacterium | reverse complement strand
TGACTTTGCGGCAGAGTTGCTTTCGTCACTCTCGATTTTGATGATGCATCTTTCGCGTTTTTCGGAGGAAATCATTCTTTGGTCAAGCTGGGAGTTCAAGTTCATTGAGCTTTCAAATGCGTACACCACGGGCTCGTCAATCATGCCGCAAAAGAAAAACCCCGACATGGCAGAACTTGTAAGAGGTAAAACTGGCAGAGTATACGGCGACCTGCTTTCACTGCTCACCACTCTCAAGGGACTGCCGCTTGCATACAACAAAGATATGCAGGAGGACAAGGAGGGCGTGTTTGACGCGTGCGACACCGTCAAGATGTGCCTGCCTGTGTTTACGGGTATGATAAGCACCATGACCGTGCTTGAAGAAAACATGAAGGCGGCGGCAAAGAAAGGTTTTATCAACGCTACAGACCTTGCCGACTATCTTGTTAAAGGCGGTTTGCCTTTCCGCAGTGCCTACAAGATTTCGGGACAGATTGTTGCAAAGTGCATCTCCGAGAACAAAGTGCTCGAGGATTTGACACTTGATGAATATAAAGAGTTTTCGCCGATATTTGAAAATGACCTCTACGGCGAAATCGACCTTCTCACCTGCGTGGAAAAGCGTATCAGCGAGGGCGGTACTTCGCCCGCATCGGTTATGGCGCAGATTGAGTATGTAAAGGAAGTTTTGAAAAAATGACAAAGGTATTTATTGACGGCAGCGCGGGTACGACCGGTCTGCGTATACACGAAAGACTTGCAGAGCGCGACGACATCGAGCTGTTGATTTTGCCCGATGAGCTTCGCAAGGACACATCGGCAAGAAAAGAGGCACTTCACACGGCGGACATCGCGTTTTTGTGCCTGCCCGATGATGCTGCAAGAGAGGCAGTAGAGCTTGCAAACGGCTCGGCGGTTGCAATTATCGACACATCTACGGCGCACCGCACCGCCGACGGCTGGGAGTACGGCTTTGCAGAACTCTACGGTAGAAGAAAGAGAATTGCAGACTCAAAGCGTATTGCAAACCCGGGCTGTCACGCAAGTGGATTTATTGCGCTGGTCGAGCCGCTTATGCGTGCAGGCATGCTTCGCAAAAACGTTAATCTATCCTGCTTTTCGCTCACCGGTTATTCCGGCGGTGGCAAAAAGATGATTGCCGAGTATGAGGCGCAGGGCAGAGATAAGCTTTTGGACGCTCCGCGTATGTACGGCATTACTCAACAACACAAGCACCTAAAAGAAATGGTTAAGATTTGCGGTATGGATGTATCGCCTGTCTTTTGCCCGATAGTTGCTCCGTTTTATGCAGGTATGGAGGTAACCGTTCCCGTACATGCAAAAACGCTCGGAGCGGGCATAGATGAGGTTGCCTCGGTGTATAAGTCATATTACAAGAGCGGTCTTGTAAAGTTTGTCGATACGGCAGACGAGAGCGGCTTCCTCAGTGCGGCGGCTTTTTCGGGGCGTGACGATATGCAGATTACCGTTTGCGGTAACGGCGAGCGCATTTTGCTTGTTGCAAGATATGACAACCTCGGTAAGGGCGCAAGCGGCGCCGCTATCCAGAACATGAATATTCTCCTCGGCGCCGACGAGGGTAAGGGACTTGTTATATAAAGAATAACGCAAGGAAACTTTTTGTAAAAAGTTTCCCTGCACCCTTCAAAAACTTTTGAAAAAGTAAACGGATACATCAATACACTTTTCAAAAATTTTGGGGAAGAGCGCGAGAAACACTTTTTATAAAAAGGGTTTCTCGTACCAAAGAAAGGACTAACTATGAAGATTATATCAGGCGGCGTGTGCGCCGCAAAAGGCTTTACCGCAGGCGGTGTGCATTGCGGAGTTCGCAAAAATCGCACCAAGCGCGACCTTGCAATGATTTTCAGCGAAACAAAGGCGAGCGCGGCGGCGGTATATACCACAAATCTTGTTAAAGGCGCACCGCTCACCGTTACAAAGAATAACATTGCAGACGGATATGCTCAGGCGGTTATCTGCAACAGCGGCAACGCAAATACCTGCAACGCTGACGGCATTGAAATTGCAGAAAAGATGTGTGCTATCGCTGCAAATACGCTTGGAATCAGCGCAACCGACGTGGTTGTGGCATCCACGGGCGTTATCGGGCAGCCGCTTTCTATTATCCCGTTTGAGGGCGGTATTCCTGCGGTTGCGGCGGTGCTTTCCAAGGACGGCAGCGATGCGGCGGCAGAGGGCATTATGACCACCGACACCGTTAAAAAGGAAATCGCAGTTGAGTTTGAAATCGGCGGCAAGACTTGCCGCATCGGCGGCATTGCCAAGGGCAGCGGCATGATTCACCCCAATATGGCAACCATGCTTGTGTTTATCACCACCGATGCAAACATCTCTCCTGCGATGTTACAAAAAGCACTTTCAAGCGACATCGCCGACACCTTTAACATGGTAAGCGTAGACGGTGACACATCCACCAATGACATGGTTACCGTGCTTGCAAACGGCATGGCAGGCAACGACTGCATCAGTGCAGACGGCGAGGATTTTGCCGCGTTTATGAAGGCGCTCAACACAGTCACCGTTTACCTTTGCAGATGCATCGCAGGTGACGGAGAGGGCGCAACCAAGCTTCTTGAATGCAACGTTAGCGGCGCAAAAGACATCGCAAACGCAAAGACTGTTGCAAAGAGCGTTATCTGCTCAAGCCTTTTAAAGGCGGCAATGTTCGGCGCAGATGCAAACTGGGGACGTGTGCTTTGTGCAATCGGCTACAGCGGCGCGGACGTAGACGTAAACCGTGTCGGCGTAAGCTTCAAGAGCCAAAAGGGCGAGATTACTGTGTGTGTAAACGGCGCAGGTGTTGATTTCTCCGAGGAAATCGCAAAGGAAATCCTCCTTGAAAAGGAAATCGAAATCAACATAACCCTCGGCGACGGCGACTCTTCGGCTACCGCATGGGGCTGCGACCTCACTTACGACTACGTCAAGATAAACGGCGATTACAGAACTTAAACGAAAGGCGTACTTTCTTAAGAAGAAAGTACCAAAGAATAACTGTAAAATACATAATAAGCAGTTCCGGCTACTGACAATAATTTTTTACAAAAAGGTTTGGAGAGTATGAGAACCTTTCCTTAAAAGGTTCTCATATAAAATGCATTATGATAAATTCATTTTCCAATGCGGAGCGCGCAGAGGTGCTTACTGCCGCGCTTCCGTACATAAAGAGATACACGGGCAAAATCGTTGTAGTAAAATACGGCGGCAACGCCATGATTGACGAAAACTTAAAGCAGCAGGTGATGGAGGATATTGTTCTCCTTTGGCTTATCGGAGTCAAGGTTGTGCTTGTACACGGCGGCGGCCCCGAGATAAATGACCTTATGAACCGCCTTGGCAAAAAGGCAGAGTTTGTAGACGGTCTTCGCGTTACCGACAAAGAAACCGTTGACATTGTGCAGATGGTGCTTGCGGGCAAGGTAAACAAAACGCTTGTAAACCTGCTGGAAACCAAGGGCGGCAAGGCGATGGGCATTAGTGGCATGGACGGTCAGCTTATCGTTGCCGATTTCAAGGACGAGCGACTTGGCTATGTCGGCGAGATAAAGAAAATCAATATTGCACCCGTTACCGACCTGCTTGAAAAGGGTTATATACCCGTAATTTCCACAGTAGGCTGCGACATGGCGGGCAATACCTATAACATCAATGGCGATACTGCCGCCGCACATATTGCCGGCGCGCTCAACGCCGAGCGTCTTATCATGATGACCGACATTGCGGGCATTCTTCGCGATAAGGATAAACCCGAAACGCTTATCCCCGTTGTTTCGGTTGATGAGGCGGCTGCACTTCGCCGTGAGGGTGTTATCTCGGGCGGCATGATTCCCAAGGTTGAGTGCTGCATTGAGGCAATAAAGCACGGTGTTGAAAACGTAATTATCATGGACGGACGCGTACCGCACTCAATTCTCATGGAGCTGCTTACCGATGAAGGCGCAGGTACCATGGTTACAAGCCACGCACAGAAAGCGAGCGAAGACGATGAGTGAGATTAAGACACGCGACAAAGCATTTGTCGCAGACACATATGCACGCTTTGATGTTGCTATTACAAGCGGCATCGGCAGCGAGCT
>JAZNOM010000045.1:0-17434 GCA_045580835.1 Eubacteriales bacterium | reverse complement strand
GCGGATGCTACTGTTACCGTTGACCTTTCGGCGGGCGGCAGTGCCGAGATTATGCAAGACACGGCGATTGATACGCTCATCGGCGGAGGAACGCTTACTGTTGGCGGCGGCACCGAGCTTACCGTGGGCAAAATGAGCGGTGAAACCGAATTCGTAATAAACGGTGTGCCGCTCCCGAAGAACTATATCACTGTCACCGAAGCCGAAGAAGGCTCGGCGATAAGCTATACTCCACAGGATGCAGAAACGCTGACTAACACCGACGGTGTATATGCGATTGGTTTTGAAGGTGCATGCAAAACCGTCACGGTCACCGTAAACTTTAACGAAAGTTGTGCCATAACCATGCGTGTCGGTGCACCACTAAGCGGCAGTAGTAATATCATAAAAGCAGATGAATCGACGACTACTTCCGCAGTCTATACACTTACTCCCGGACTTTACAACGTAAAGGTATACTATTCATCTTCAAATTATCATCAGAAGTATCTTTACGTTTACGGTGACCGTGCGGAGCTTACGATGGATATGTGCTTTGATGCGGCAAAGGGTGAGGGCTTTGAGCGCAATAATGCCACAAAGCACAACGATGAGATCTACGATATCTACTATGATTTGAGCGACATAGTGGGCTACTTTACCCCCGATACTCCGTATTTCACCAAGCGGAATGGCTCTACGGTGTTTACCACAGCCGATGAGGCAAACGAATTTGTAAGACAAAAGGATGCGGCGTGCGACTATATGTATTCGTTTGTTATGGATGTAACCGAGCCTTACGGCTTTGAGCTTCCCGTAGCCGTATTTACAAAGGATGAAATTCCCGCAGGTGCAACACTTGAGGAGATCGCCGAGATCGTCGGCAAACAGAGCGGCAGAGATATCATTCAGATAAGCTGCGGAATCCACGGCAATGAGCCGTCCGGTCTTGACGGCGGACTTGCCTTTATCTCCGAGATGTGCAGCGAGTACGGCGAAAGTGTATTTGACGGCACCAACATCGGTGCAGTAATCGTGTTCCCGATGATGAGCCCCGACACATCCTATATGCACGTGCGTAACACAAATGAGGAGGTTATCAATCCAAATCCCAACCGAGACTATTTCTCGCTTGACCTTGAGGGCAATGCCGCATATGCATATTCAGCACAGCTTTTCAAACCGACAATGGTCGTGGATTTGCACGAGTGCAACGGCTACCCGAACTATTCGGACAGTGAGATCCTCACCGATATCTATGACCTTGGCATCAGTTATCTTGCACCTCTCCACTGTGATCTGCTCGATGTCAAGTCGGCACTGTACGGCGACCGCAGTGTCGCATATGAGGCATATGGCGAAACCTTAAATCGTGTGGCAACGGACAATCTGATTGAGCAAGGCATTCGTCCGTACTATTACTACAAGACGCGCGTTCCGGGTAACGCACAGAATTACAGTGCAAACTTCGGCACATTTGCATTCATAATTGAAGTAGCGGCGTTTGAACAGGCAAATCAAAATTATGACCGCCACGTATTCTTATACGTTGCAGGACTCAAGTCGCTGATCGGCACCTGCATCGGCGAGGACGGCAAGATGGCGGCAGAGGTAGAAGCGGCGCGTGAAAATGCTACACTCTCTGCGCAGATCTACGATGACCGTGAACCGATTGTCCTCGGCCATGCACGCTCACGCTCGCTCCCGTACAAGTTTGTGTGGGATAATCCTTTAATAGCGGCAGACGGAACTGTTCGCGTGAGCGACAATACATCTAGCTGGGATGCGTATGAAATCGCTTTCCGCTACCGCACGCAGCCTACCGCATATGTAATTGACGCAGATGCAGAAAAGATTGATAAGGTTTTAAGCATTCTCGACAAACATGGAATAAGTTACTATGCGCTCGACAGTAAAGTAACACTTACACTTCAGCAATACGGCGGCACAGTGGGTACCGCAACTCTCTCGGAAAAGAGCAATGTTGCATTTGAAAACGGCGCATATATTATTCCCGTTGACGGCTATATGGCAGATGCTATTTCGATTCTGTTTGAGCCTGATAACCCCGACTCAACCGAAGGCTATGCAACGTTTGTCCAGATGGGACTGCTTGAGGTAGGCGACATTTACCGCTCCACCGAAAGCTTTATCGCTGCAAAGCTCGGATTTGACGGCACGTATAAAGCGCTTGAAATCCCCGAGGGCAAGGCAGTTCTTTCGGCAGAGGTTGACGGTGTACAGTATGACAGTGTGAACACAGAGGGAGAAAACGCTTTTGTAGTTGCTTCTGACAAAGAATACTACACAGCTACTCTTTTCTTTACTGATGGCACATCGCAAACCTATGATGTTGGAGCTCTCCGTGGAGACCTCAACGGAGATTATACTATCAGTATCGCAGATGTACTTGAGCTTATCAGCGACTTTGTAAATGAAAGGGCAGAACTTGTAGGTGATATGAACAAAGACGGAAAAGTGACTCTTCTGGATATCATTAAACTTTTGAAAACAATAGCAGAATAAGGAACCATGAAAAACATCTATGAAATACTGTTTTCGGCAGTAGACAATTATAAAAAAGAAATTCTCGCAGCTGAGCGCCACATCTGGGGAACTCCCGAAACGGGATACCGCGAGTGGAAAACACATAGCTTTATGAAAGCGGAGTTTGAAAAACTCGGATACACGGTAATAGAAGCCGGAAATATTCCCGGCTTCTATGCCGAAGCCGATACCGGAAGGGAAGGACCATGCGTTGCCCTCTTCGGCGAGCTTGATGCTCTCATTATCCCCGACCATCCCGAGTGCGATAAGGAAACCGGCGCTGTGCATGCCTGCGGACACCATTGTCAGTGCGCCGCAATGCTTGGCGTTGCGGCGGCACTAAAGGCACCTCATGCACTTGACTCGCTTTGTGGCAAGATCCGCATGTATATAGTGCCTGCCGAGGAGCTTATCGAAATCGAATATCGCAAAAGCCTTGCCGACAAGGGAATTATCAAGTACTACGGCGGCAAGCAGGAGTTTATATACCGCGGACTGCTCGATGGTGTGGATATGGCTCTGCAGATTCATTCGGGCGGCAGAAACCTTACGACCAAGGCAGGCGGTAACGGTTGCGTTGCAAAGCACTACAAGTTTATCGGCAAGGCAACGCATGCCGCAGGGCCTGCAGGCGGTATCAATGCACTGTATGCGGCAACAAATGCTCTTGGTGTCGCCAATGCACTACGCGAGCAGTTCAGCGGAAACGGAAGATTTCGTTTTCATCCGATCATAACAAGCGGCGGTGAGGCGGTAAATGTGATTCCCGCCGAGGTCACTGTTGAAAGCTTTATCCGTGACGGTAAAATGGAGTCTATATATGCTGCAAATAAAAAATTCAACCGTGCATTTGCAGGTTCTGCTGCGGCAATGGGATGTCGTCTTGTCGTGGAGGATAAGCACGGCTATGCTCCGCGTAAGGATGACGGAAACTTGAATTTTGTGCTTGGCGAGATAGGTAAAATGGTACTTCCCGAAGAAAATGTGCATCTTACACACGGATGGGATACCGGTTGTACCGATATGGGTGACATTTCGCTCATTATGCCACAGGCGACCGCATATCACGGATGCAGTACAAAGCCGGGACACTCCAAAGAGTATGTTACCGAATTTCCGGAGGACTGTCTTACGAGTGCAAAAATACAAGCCGGCTTTTGTGCATATCTGTTACAAAACGGTGCAACCTTTGCGAAAAAGGTTATTGCCGAGGCGGTGGTTCCTTGCAAATCCAAAGAAGAGTATTTTGCAATGGCTGATGCACTTTCTTTCACAGGTGAAACCGTTTTCTATGGCGAGAACGGAGAGATAACCATAAAAGTATAATGGGTGCTACGCAAAAAACAACATGTTCGGTATGCAGAGCATAGGAAGTGCTTTGAAATATAGAAAAACATATTATATGTTGAAATTTCAACGGATTTTTTGCCAAAAATGGGGTATTCTAATATCAGTAAAAAGGAGTGACAGATATGAGAATAGCTTTTTTTGATGCAAAACCGTATGACAAACCGTCTTTTGACCGCTTCAGTGCGGAACATGGACTTAAAATAAAATACTTTGAAGCAAAGCTCAATGAGGACACCGTTGACCTTGCACACGGATACGATGTTGTTTGCGTTTTTGTAAACGATACTGTAAATGCCGCGGTAATCGACCGACTTTGCGAGATGGGAGTGCGTGTTATCGCGCTTCGCTGCGCCGGATTTAACAATGTAGATATGAAATACGCATATGGAAAGATTCATGTGCTTCGCGTGCCTGCGTATTCGCCGTATGCGGTGGCAGAGCATACCATTGCAATGCTGCTTACCTCTATTCGCCGTATCCACAAAGCGTATATCCGTACAAGGGACTTTAATTTCAGTTTAAACGGCATGACGGGCTTTGATTTGCACGGAAAGACGGTCGGCGTTATCGGCACAGGGCGAATCGGGCGCGTGTTTATCGACATTTGCCGCGGATTTGGCATGCGCGTGCTTGCATATGATAAGTTTCCTGCAAAGGAGCTTGACAACGGTGATACCGTGCGCTATGTTGAACTTGATGAGCTTTTTGCAAACAGCGATATTATTTCTTTGCACTGTCCTCTCAACGAGGAAACATATCATATTATTGATGAAAAATCTCTTGCCAAATGCAAGGACGGCATGGTGCTGCTCAATACCTCGCGCGGCGCGCTCGTGGATGCTGAGGCATTGCTTTCTGCGATAAAATCTCGCAAGGTTGGCGCGGCTTGCCTTGACGTGTACGAGGAGGAGTCCGACCTGTTCTTTGAGGACAATTCGGGACATATTTTAGAGGATGACACTCTCGCCCGTCTTATTTCGATGCCGAATGTAATCGTATCATCGCATCAGGCGTTTTTGACCGAGGAAGCACTTGAAAACATCGCCGAAACTACGGTTAAAAACATTATCGACTTTTTTGATGACGGTCAGTGTAAGAACGAACTTTGTTATCGTTGCGGCACCGCCGAGGATTGCAAAGACGGAAAGTGTTTTTAGAATAAATTAAAGTTTAGTTTCTTATTGTCATCCTGAACGCAAATGTTGCGATCTGCACACCGTAGGCGTGTCTCTTTTAGAAAAACCTTAATTTCATTAAGGTTTTCAGATTCTTCGCTTCGCTCAGAATGACAGGAGGGGAGACTTCCTCTTTTAATTTACCCTCTCACATAAAACGCCCGAAAGGGCGTTTTTTTTATTGTGTAAAAATTTTCTTGCATTATCTACAAATGTATGCTATAATTATAATATAAAATATAACAATGTAAGGGGATTAATGCATGTTTTTGCCTTTTGAAAACATTTTCACCTCAACGGAACTTTGTGTAAAATTTTTGTTTGCATTGATTTTGTTTCCTCTTCTAAATAATTCTGCGCACAATCATCCTGATAAAAACAAGATTGCACATTACGGTTGGATGATAAAACCGCCAAGATGGTTGCTTGCAATTATGCTTTTGTTTCCGAGCAAATGGCTTGATTATCGGGTGGAAATATTTTGCTTCATATCCGAGTGCGTGTTTGCTTTAACTGTGGCTGTATGTGCATATTTGTCATTGTCAGGTATAGTATTGCCTGAATCAATTCAAGAAGTATTACCGCGAGTCTTGGGCTATTTTTGCCTATTTATGGTGGGCGTCGCGGTGATGATAGATGCTCACTTGTATGAAAAAACAAAGTGATAAGGAGAATGATTATGACAGATGAAGTTTTTGATACCGTTGAAGAATACGAAAAAATCATCCCTGACAGGTGTACTTTGGACGAGCATCTCGCTATACAAAAGTATTTTCATGCGTTACGCCTGAAAAAGAATATTATTTGTACAGCTTTATGCTTTTTACTTGCTGTACTGCTTTATTTTTTAAAAGCAGAATTTTACATAATTGCCATTGCACTTTTTGCAACCTGCTTGATGCTGGGACAGCTTTATAGCACGCTTGTATCTATAAAGAAGAATGCAAAAAGCGGCTTTGTCAGAAGCCCACAGTTCCGTATAGAATGGAATGTTTATTGTGACAGTCTTGAATACAAGGCGTATCGCGGAGAAGTAGAAGAGATTTCATACCGCATAGCACCTGAAAAAATTTCTCGAATAAAAGACCTTGGCAGTATTTATGTTTTTGAGTATATGCAAAGCATATTTGCCATACCTAAAAGCAGTGTCGCAGAGGGAACAACATTTTTCAACTTACTTTTTCCAAGTGGGGCGGCAAAGGATAAAACGCCGATTTCCGATACATTGGGCTTTTGGTATGATTGTTTTGCTATGGCGACATGGGCATATGTGGCTGTTGGAATGTTTTCCTTTGTTAAAAATTCGGAGCTTTGGTGGGTGGCACTTATAGGCTTGCCATTCCCGATTGTAACGATTGCAATGTGGATAGCAGCGCGGTATAAAGGCATTAAGTTAAACATAAAAGCTTTTGATTTGGTTTGGATGATTGCCGTTGTAGTGCTTTCAATTTATTCTCTGCTTTTTTAAAAGGAGCAACTGATGGTAGACGAAAGAGAAGTTATAACTAAAGAAACCGTTAAAAAGGCTTTGCTTCGAGAGATAAAAAGTGAGATTATTGCTTGCATTGTTGATACGATATTTTCGGTGTGGATTCCGTTTTTATGTGTATTGTGTATTTTAACCACCACCTTTAAATCTTGGGATGCAATTGTTTTTTGCGGTATTGCGCCTGCATTAGCTGCTGTATTTGTTCTTTTTATGCTTGGCATAGAATGGTATAGGGTGTTATCCCACTTAAATATCATTAAAAAAGATGATTTTGCAATCGTGGAAGATACGCTTAAAAACATTTCCGAGGATGAAATGCACAGTGAGGTTTTTAGGTTAACCCGTTTTAGAGTAAAAGGCGCCGGACGGTATGTAATAGACGATGCGTTCTACTTTTCAAACTATGGCAGAGTATATGTAGCAAAAAATATTAGCGCATATTCAATGAGCGGCGATGTGTTTTATCTTGCCGTAATCCCACGCAAAAATGATGAAGTTATGAAATTGTACAACAGCAGAATTTACAGATATGAGAAATAAACACACCATAAACATTCTCTAAAAAAGATGGCTTTACGCCATCTTTTTTGCAAATACGCAAAACATATGCTATAATCATATTAAAAGGAGAGTGCGATATGACTTACGATTTTACTACAATAATAGACCGACACGGTTTTGATGCACTTGCGGTTGACGGACTTGGAGAGGGTTTTGCGCCGCCTGCGCCTAAAGACGGCTTTGATGCAATTCCCATGTGGGTTGCCGATATGAATTTTGCTACCGTGCCGACTATTTCCCAGGCAATAATTGAGCGCGCTGCGCACCCTGCATATGGCTATTTTAACACGCGCGAAGAGTATTACAATTCTATTATTGATTGGCACAAAACGCGTAACGGCGTTAAAGACCTAAAAAAAGAGAATATTTCTTATCAGAACGGCGTGCTCGGCGGATTGCTTTCTGCAGTAAAATCGGTAAGCAGCCGCGGCGATAAAATTTTGCTTCACTCACCGACATATATAGGCTTTACAAACTGCCTAACCGAAAACGGCTATTCTATTGTACACAGCGCGCTTGAAATTGTTGACGGCGTGTGGCGCATGAACTTTGAGGATATGGAGCAAAAAATCGCCGAAAATCATATCCATGCAGCAATTTTTTGCTCACCCCACAACCCTTGCGGCAGAGTGTGGGAAAAGTGGGAAATCGAGCGCGCTATGGAGATTTTCAAGAAGTACGATGTCTATGTTATCTCCGACGAAATCTGGTCGGACATCCTCTTGAACAGACACAAGCATATACCAACGCAATCTGTCAGCACCGATGCAAAAATGCGCACTGTCGCACTTTATGCGCCTTCAAAAACCTTTAATCTTGCAGGACTTGTCGGTGCGTATCAAATAGTTTATAATCCATGGTTGCGCGATCGCGCCGCCAAGGAAGCTTCAATAACTCATTACAACAGTATGAACGTGCTTTCAATGCACGCGCTCATCGGAGCGTACAAGCGCGAGGGATACATCTGGGTGGACGAGCTTTGCGATACCTTAAGCGGAAACATTAACTTTGCCTGCGACTACATAGCGGAGCATTTTGACGGCGTAGAGGTACTAAAACCCGAGGGTACATATATGCTGTTTTTGAACTGCGAGAAGTATCTCAAAAAGAGCGGCAAAACACTAGATGAACTTTTGCAGAGCGGCTGGGATTGTGGAGTTATCTGGCAGGACGGCAGACCTTTTAACGGAAAAACGCATATTCGCATGAATCTTGCACTACCGCTTTCAAGAGTAAAAGAAGCGTTTGACCGACTTGACAAATACGTGTTTAATAAGATATGATTAAATAAAAAAAGGAGGAATATATATGCCGTACCGTTTATCAATGAAAAAACTCCCGGTGTGGGCATATTCCTCCTTCAGATATTTTGAAAAGCACGAAAGACATGTTACTCGCACATACAAATGGGATGTGCTTGTTATGGTTTTTGAGGGCGTGCTTCGCTTCCGCGAAAACGGCGTACCTGTTGAGGTTCACGCAGGCGAGTTTTATATTCAGCGGAACGGACTCTTGCAAGAGGGTTTGCTTGAAAGCGATTCTCCGAAATATTATTTTATCCAGTGGACGGACGGAGAATATACAGAAGATGAAAGCGACTCGCTGCCGATACGCGGCAAGGTGGATTTTACCGAGCTTTTTCCGTATTTCAAGGAGCTTGAAACGCTCCGCATTACTGATGCAAGTCTTATTGAAAAATCGGCGGTATTTTATAAAATACTGTCACTGCTTCGCAAAAAATCAATGCGAAGAAGCTCCAATGAGGTTGTAACAAAGGTCATTTCCGAAGTAACAAAGGACGTCCGTAAGCCATTTTCGCTTGATGCCATATCCGCGCGCTGCGGATATAGCAAAAATCACATCATCAGTATCTTTAAAAAGGAAACGGGCAAGACTCCGCATGCCTATATTTCGGATATGAAGGTTGATATGGCAAAGCAACTTTTGCAAAACTCCGAAAGCTCGCTTTACAGTATAAGCATCGAGTGCGGATTTGGCAATTATATCAATTTTTACCGTACTTTTGTAAAGAGCGTCGGTTGTGCTCCCGACCTGTGGCGCAAAAATCACAAGTGACATTACAAATATCACATAAATTCTATCAAAAATTTTGTTGTTTGCATTGCAATATTGATATGCATTACGAGTTGTGTTACTATTAACGTGGCACAACTCGTTTTTATGTTTGTGATTTAAGGTGTGAATATGAAAAAAATATTATTAATTTTACTGGCTTTACTTGTATGTGTTTTTCCTTCCTGCAGTGAAGCGACCGAGACAAGCGCAATTGCTACAACCTCGCAAAGTCCAAAGGAGCAGATTGGCGACATTTCCGGAGATTTCAATATTCTTGTTGTCGGCAATCAGGAGTGGAATGACTTTGCCGCAGAGGAAAGCGATGAGGCACTTGTCGACATCGCCATTTATGAGCGTAACAAGGAACTTGAAAACAAATACGGAGTTACCGTTACAACCGATGAGTATATGGGCTTTGCCATTGCTATGGGGCAGGGCACGGGATTTCAGAAGGTTTATAACAATGTGATGAGCGCAACTCCCGTATACGATGCCGCAATGATTGGTACATATGATGTAGCAACGCTTGCATACAACGGACTTTTACAAGACCTTTGCGATGCTCCGTTTATCGACCTTTCAAAGGAGCATTGGGACCAAAAAGCAACAAATGACCTTGCGATTAACGGCAAAATGTACTATACTACGGGTGATATCTCTGTTGTGGATAATCGCAGTACGCACGCTCTTTTTTTCAACAAAGAGATGATTGAAAACTACGGTATGGATAATCCGTATGACCTTGTGAAGAGCGGCAATTGGACACTCGAAAAGTTTGGCGCGATGGTAAAGCAGATCGGCGCGGACAATAACAATGACGGTGTTTACGATAAGAATGACACTTTCGGTCTGCTCTCTGCACGCGATAACAACCTTGCAATTCTGGCGGCGGCAGGCGAAAAAATATGTAACATCGACGACCATGGAAAGATTTCTCTTTCGCTTTACAACGAGCGCGTAGATACACTTTATTCGAGATATCTTGACATCGTAGACGACGATACCCACACCTTCAACTGGAAGTATAATTACATCACGGGTGCGGCGGGTGATCAGGCGTCAAACGAGGAGCGCGTCAGCATGTTTGACAACGATCAGGCGCTTTTCTACTTCCATATGCTTTCGTACACCGATTTTCTTCGTGAAATTGATACAAATTTTGGTATTCTTCCTTTTCCTAAGTATGACGAAAACCAAGAGGAATACGGTCATTATGTAAGTGCATGGCATTCGCAGTTCCTTTGCCTGCCTTTGCTTGTAGAAAACAAGGAGCGCAGCGGCTTTGTAATCGAAAAACTTGCAGAGCTCGGTGCAGGCGGACTTACGAGTGCGTACTATGAAAAAACGCTTCAGGGCAAGTATGTGCGCGATGCGGAAAGTTCTGCAATGCTCGACCTTATTTTTGATACCCGTGTTTACGATGTCGGAGTTTACTACAACATCGGCGGATATAAAGATGAAATCGGATACATTCTTGAAAGAGGCAGTTCGCTTTCTGTATTCTACGAGAAAAACAAGCTTCTTGCAGAGCAACAAATCGAACAAATCAACGAGTATTTTTCAAAACATACCGCAAATTAAAGAAAAGAGGATAAACGCATGAAAAAACAGATTTTCAAGCTTATTTGCACCCTTGCACTCGTATCGCTTATGGTATTTGCACTTGCATCCGTTACGGGTGCGGCAGAGTACTATACCGATGTTTACCTTAAAGGCGGTGCTTCGGGCAGCGGTGCTTCTGCATCCGACCCTGTAGGCACATGGCAGGACGCATATGAGGCGCTTGACCTAACCAAGGATTGCACAATCGTAATTTGCGGCCCCACAACTATGACCAAGATGTATAATTACGGCAAGCCTTATACCGGCTCCGTGACCATCACCAATAAGTTTGACGGTGTTGACTACCGAGAGACCGCGGGCGCTTGCCTTAACATAGGTGCTTCTGCTCACTTCGTTTGCAACGGTGACACCCGCTTTGAGAATATCGACCTCAATGCAACCGGCGGAAGATGGCTTCTCATGGCAAACCACAATCCTCTTGCAATGGGCGAGGGCATCAACATCACCGGCGAAGGACTTACCGGCGGTAAGATTAAGACCAGCATCGCTATTATAGGCGGTTACCAGAACGGCATCAACAATCCTCCTTTAAGCGATACTAAAGATGTAAACATTACAGTTCTTTCAGGCAGTAAGTATTATATCGTTGCTTTTAATCGCGAATTTGAAGGCACGTTTACGGGCACTGCAAATATTTATATCGGTGGCGACGCTGAGGTTGCAACTCTCCACTGCTCCTCCGATAAAGATAATTCGGTAGTCGGCGATGTAAACATTACCGTTACCGATAACGCACATGTAAATACTTTCTACGGCGGCACAGCAAACGTTTCCGTAAACAATATCAAACTTACATGGCTTTCGGGTACTTTCGGCGATATCGTTGAATGGGATTGCCGCTATACCCCTACAAAGAAACTCAATATCACGGGCGAAACCACATTGGTAGTTTCCGAAAAGATAGAGCGCCGTTCCAATTTCTCAACCATTGCCGCAATGTTTGACAATGTTGAAAAGTACAACGACGGTGCTGACGATAAACCGCAGACTCCCACAGTGACAAAGCCCGATGTAAAGACAGACTACGGCTGCGCAGTTGGACTTTATAATCTCGGACTTGCGCAAGGCTATGACTCAACAGGTACAAACTTCGGTCTTACCGATAAGATGACAAGAATCCAGACGGTGGTTCAGGTTATCCGTTTCCTCGGTAAGGAGGCAGAGGTTAAGGCAGGAAACTTTACACATCCTTTCACCGATGTTCCTGCATGGGCAAACAACTATGTTGGCTATGCATACGCAAACAATATCACCGCAGGCCGTAGCGCGACCAAGTTTGACACCGACGGCGTTGTGGATGAGATGCAGTTCCTTACATTTATGCTCCGCGCAATCGGTTACAAGGATGCCGAGGGCGACTTTGTATGGAACAATCCTTTTGCACTTGCAAAGAAGATAGGCATGAGCGACAGCGACAGTGCAGCGGCAACATTCGTGCGTGGCGATGCATTCCGCATTTCATGGAACGCGCTCTATGCAACTGCTAAAAACGGCAACGCAGTTTATACAAATCTTATAAACGCTGGCGTATTTACTAATGACTCACTTGACAAGGCTGCTTCGGCAGCCTTGTCCGCCGTAGAGCCTTCTGCATCAAAACCGCAAACTCCCACGGATACCGTTACCCCCACAGTCCCCGCCGACCCCGAGGGTTACAATGTGATTTCCAAGAGCGATTACTATGACAAAACCCTTGCAGGTTTTATGTCAAACATCGTTGGCGTGCTTACAGGCTACGAGCATGTTTATAAGGGCGGCGTTCCTATGGTTGCGCTCCCCGAAGAGTGGTATGGCGGACTTCTTAAAGGTCCTTATGCAGAAGCAAACGAGAATAACAAGCATGCAGACCATCTGCTTTACAACGAAGAAACTAAACTTTGGGAAGTCTGGACAGACGATGACTATTCTATCGACATTCTCAATCAGTATGTTCTTCGCGATTCATATGCAAAATACGGCGTTGTAACCTCCGATGCTATTCAGAATGCATGGGTAGGCTATAATCAGTGGGATATGGGCGGCGGACACCGTTCGAACGGCGCATACGGCCTTTCCGCAAAACTAGGTTACATGCCGCCGTTTACTGGTAAAGCAGAGTTCGGTAACCTCTATTCCACAATCGGCGAGCCGATTATCGAAAATGAAACTCTCGGTATGGACGCGGCAGGTATGCCTAATGTTGCGTTTGACCTTACCGATATGTTCAGTGCCAACGTTGCCGACTCGGATGCAACTCCTTGGGCAAAGTATCTCTCTGCCATGTACGCAATGGCGTATTTTGAAAAAGATATTCCCACAATGATTCGCAAAGCGCAGAGTATGCTCCCTGCGGATTCTTATGAATATAAGCTTATCGACGAGTCATTTAAACTCTATGAAAAGTATCCCACCGACTGGCGCAAAGCGGTGATTGAAGCGGATAACGTACTTCTCCGTGAGCATTATAACCGCGAGCGCATGAGCGAAAACTCAATCAATGGCCCCATAATGACGCTTGCACTTCTTTATGCAAACGGCGGCTATGAGGAAACATGTAAGATTATCGGTCTTGCAGGTCACGGCGGAGAAAGCGCGGCGGCAAGCGCGCTCGGTATCATCGGCGTAATGCAGGGCTGGGAGAATCTCGAAAGCAATGCAAAGCCCATTGTCAACGAGTTCGTTTTTCAGGACGGCAAGGGCGTTATCGTAAATCTTCCGCTCCCGGATGTAAAGCAGATTTATTGGATGCATGCAGAGGGACTTCCTGCGCGTATACTTATCACTGATATTGTAAAGATGTATCAGGCAAACTTTGAAAAGATTTTGCTTGAAAACGGTGGCAAGATTGAGGGCGATAATTACTACATTCCCAAGTATCGTATTTACGAATCCATGTCGGTTTGCGGCGAGGATTTTGAAAAAGGCAATCTCGGCATCTTCAAGGCAAAAGGCAATGCGGCAATAAGTGACAGCTTTTATACAGGCAAGTATGCTGCAAAGGTTAACGGTTCGGATGCGGCTGAAAACAGCGTTTATACCACCGTCAGCGGTCTTACCGTTGGCGCACAGTATAAAGTCAGTGCATATATCAACGCAACCACCAAAACAACCGCACATCTCTTTGCAAGAGAAGTGGGCGCAAAGAATTATCCGTTTGTAAGTGTAAGCGACCCCTCTCGCTATGTGCTTCGCACGTTTGTTTTCACCGCAACCGCTCCTACTATGGAAATAGGTCTTTCCGTGCCTCAAGGTACAAGCGAATTCAAGTATGCATGTCTTGACGATTTCGTTGTAGTACGCGCAGAGGAAAGGGTTGATACTGCCACCGTTACCGTAATGGGCAACGCTTCTGCAAACAAGTATACGGGTATTGTAAATGTAAATATCAAGGGTAGTGTCAAGGCAAGCACCGGTAATGACGTATACCTCAAGGTTAAGTTTGCAAATACCGCCGCAACCACTTTGGATGTTCCCATGACTTTGAATGGCGAAACATATGCAACAATTCCGTTCTATAAGACTGGTGCTGACGTATATGCAAACGCTTCCGATGCAACATATATCCCGATAGTACTCGGTGAAAATACCGCAGTATCTCTCGATGTGGGAACCACAGGGCTTTACATCTACTCCGCAGAAATTGTAACAACAAAAGACCGTTGGTAAGGTAAATAAATGTTTATGGTAATAGCCTTCCCCCAAGGGGGGAAGGCTTATAAACTTTAATTTGTCACAACAAAAAGCACCGTGAACGCAAAATGCGTTCACGGTGTTTTTTAATTCAATGTGGCTTTTATAATTAGCAAAAGGTCACCGACATCAAATCTTTCATTATGGTTTACATCCATGGCTGCTTCGTCTAAAGAAACTTCATCGCCGACTAATTTCTTTGCCGCGCGCAAAGAGTCAAGCAGGTTTATTTCGCCGTCTGCGGTAGTGTCACCGTAGAGCAGAGCAGGGACACGCGTTACTAAATATGTACCGCTTTCGTCAGAATTAAATACAACGTTTCCGTGCGTTGTTTTCACTTCAAGCGGAGTTATAAAACTGCCGTTTATACGGTAAAGGTAAGTTGTAGATTTGCTTTCATCAGGCGAAGCAATCTGCATTTCAACCTCTGTGGAATTGTTGTTCGTAACGCTTCCCAAGGTGAAAGGACTTTCACCCATTCGCGCATTTATGCTGTCAAAAAGTGCGCCCTCGGTAATACGATTCAACTCAACACCCTCAACACCATTTCCAATATCCGTTGCAAACAAACCGTTATTGTTCACATACGCAGTGTTAAGCTTTGTGTAGTCGATTACATAGCCCTCGACTTCTCCATCTACTCTTGCTAATGGATTTCTTTTTTCAATTATATTAAAGCGACCGCATACAAGCCTTTGTTCTGATTCGCCCGAAAGAATTGTTCTGTGTGTTCCTCCGGCAGAGAAGCCGGAATAACTTCTATATGCCGTTGTGCGGTCACGATAGCATAATGTACTCGTGCCTTTCAAGTCTAAAACTCCGGCTGTAAGACGTGTAAAATAGCAGGTACAGTTGTTATTAAAAAGTGCGTATCCGTCTTCATCTTGCATATTTAAATAAAAATTGCGAGCTTCACCGTCTACTATAAGTGTTCCGGATTCTACGAATATTTCTGTAATTCCTGCTTTTCCTGCTAAAGGCCCAGAAGAAATAAAATTGCCACCTATATATAAATTTCCGGTGTCGCAATATATTTTTGATGTGTAAGAAGAAAACCAAAAGGAATAGTTGTCAATATCTCCATAAACATTCATCGTTCCGTCATTTAGATAGACTTTTGTCGCTGGTGTGCCTATGCTTCTTCCTAATAATAATTGTTTTTGAATATTGAAAGTTGATTTGTTGGTTAAAGTTAATGTGGATTTATCGGAAAGAGAACAGTTGTTTAATACAGTTACCACGCAAGAAGATATAGTAGCGCAGGGGAGTTCGCTACTGTTGCTACTAAAAATAGATAAACCAGGAACCGTTGTATTACAAGTAATATATAAATGTCCGTAATCGGTAACGCTTACGCTATCTATAACTTCACCTCTGAAAGGCTTTATCCAATAGTCATGCTCGGCTTCTGGTTCGGTTTCGGAAATATATACGATTGCACGGTCTTTGATAGAGTGAGAATCTTCCGATTTTGTCTTCATCACTCTATTTTCAAAAGGAATTACGGCAATGTCACCGATGCACTTTTGCGCCAGAGCATTATAATCGAGTATATATCCATAGTTTTCGGAAAGTGTTGAGCCGTCAATCTTGTTTGCATGTGCAAGCATGGTGCTTGCCGCCGCGGCGTAAAGCTTGTGGAAATACTCAAAATCGTCAATGACCTTGGAATTCATAGGCTTTGTGAGAATACTGTTTGTCTTCGCTGTCAAATCCTCGCTTAAAGCGCAATAAAAGTGCGCTATGTATGAAAACGTCATCCAATCATGATAGTTTGGCGTGTCGTTCAGCACGTCAAAGAAAAACCACTGTATCGCCGTACAAGCAGTCCCGAGTATTGCATAAGCTCCTGCAGTGGAAAGCGACAACGCTTTTGATATAAGTGCATCGTATGCGGCATCCGCTGCAAAATGCTTAATGATATAATTGAAGCCGTTACTGTTAATATCACTTCTGATGCGTTTGAATGCTTTTAAAAGCTCACCGTCAGCGTAACTGTTTTCAATAATGTAATCGACAAGCTCAACTTGGATGTTCTTTATCATCCACCAGTTAGCGGTGGCGTTAGCAAGGTCAAAAGCGTATTTTGCAATGTCAATTATAGGTGAGCCGAGTCCCTTGTATACCGACTCAACATCACCTTTAGCGAGCTTTGGAATCTCTGAATATGTATGCGTAGAGAAAGAATAGTTTAACCCCTCAACATATGCGTCATAGCATTCCAAGAAGTATTCCATGTCCGTCATGCCTTCTTCTCTGACAATGGTTATGATTTTTGCGGCATCAACTGCAGTGCTTACTGCGTCTTTGATTGGTTTAATATAGTTTAATACATCCGCTGAAACAGTAGAGCAATATTCGTCATTGGAATAATACTCGTTAAGTATCGCTATCGCGGCGGCATCTGCTGCATCGCGGGTGTCAAAATCCACGCCTGTCATGCATTGGAGTATCGCTTCGGCAATGGCGGTGGGGCTTGCCATCTTCTCCAAAAACGTTTCATAGGAGGATGCGGACAGACTGCCGTTTGAAGCTTTTGAAAGAGTATTATTTGCAAGTTCAAGCATCTGTATATCGGCAGTAGAGGTGTTCTGCAGCAGATAGTATGGGTATGCGTAAAAAATATCGGTATATTCCACCGTATCCAAATCAGCGTCTTCTTCTGCAAATGCGCAAAATGACATTAGTGTGGAAAGCAATAAAGACACAGCAACAACTCTTAATAGTGATTTCATATATCCTCCATAAAAGTGGTATTATTTTTATTATAACATGATGCTTTATTACAGTCAATTGTATAAAAAGCGACGGAATTTCCGTCGCTTTTTTATTGGAACTAAGAAACCACCAGCAGTGCTGGTGGTACCAAAAAGCTTTAGCTATGCATAGAAAAAGTATCCTCCTTTTGCTATACTAAAGGCAGGTTCGCCAACCGCCAAAAGAAAGCAAAAGGAGGAATCAAGCC
>JAZNOM010000044.1:0-33021 GCA_045580835.1 Eubacteriales bacterium | reverse complement strand
AAAATGCAAGCATTTTGAAGTGGAGCAAAACCGTTCGCTCAGCGTGCAAGGTGCTAAAGCACCTGACGACCTAAAGGTCGTGCTCGACCGCACGCGGTTTTTAAGGTGTAAAAAAGCCGGCGCATGTCCGTCTTTTTTACGAGGGTTTAGTATTATAAACATTAATTTACTTCAATTACGGAGGATAATACAATGGAACAGAAAAAAGTACTTGTTCTCGGTGGCACAGGCGCTATGGGCGTTTATGTAGTCCCCGAACTTTTGAAGCTTGGCTACAAGGTTGACGTTCTTTCCCTCAACGCAAGAGAAAGCGACAACGAAAATCTCCGCTACTTCCAGGTAGCAAACGCAAAGGTTGAGGACACTATCCGTCCTTTCCTTGAAGAGGGCGGCTATGACGGTATCGTAGACTTTATGCTCTACACCACAAAGACGTTTACCACACGCCACAAGCTTCTTCTCGACAACTGCAAGCACTACATCTATCTTTCTTCCTACCGCGTATACGCTGACGAGCAGCACCCCATTACCGAGAGCGCTCCCCAGCTTCTCGATGTTTCCAAGGACGAGGAAATGCTTGCAACCGATACATATGCGCTTGCAAAGAGCCGTCAGGAGGACATTCTCGAGAATTCTTCTTACAATAACTGGACTGCCATCCGTCCGGCAATCACATTCTCAAAGTTCCGCTATCAGCTTGTAACTCTTGAGGCAGGCGTTATCATCCGCCGAGCACTTGCAGGCAAAAAGGTGCTTCTCCCCGAGGGCGCAATGAAGGCGCAGGCTACCATGACCTGGGGCGCAGACGTTGCAAAGATGATTGTTCGTCTTCTCTTCAACGAAAAGGCTATGCGCGAGCATTACACCGTTGCAACCGCAGAGCATAACACATGGGAGACCGTTGCTTCCTACTACCATGACCTCATCGGTCTTGAATACGAAGTTATCCCCACCGATGACTTCCTACGCCTTGTCAACCCCGACGACCCGTTCCGCGGTCCCCGTTGGCAGCTTGAATACGACAGAATGTACGACCGTATCGTTGACAACTCCAAGATGCTTGAAGCTACAGGTCTTAAGCAGTCCGACTTTACTTCCGTTCGCGATGCGCTTGCAATTGAGCTTGCGGCACTTCCGAAGGACACCGTTTGGCCCAACGATGCAGACCTTTGCGACAGAATGGACAAATATATCGAAGAGCATAATCTTTAATTTTAAAAGCTCCGTGGAATTCTCCACGGAGCTTTTTTACTGTCAGCTCATCTCTGCATTTACAATACCGATTTTAGATGATATAATTATAAAATGAAATAAAAAAGTGTAATTAACCGTAAAAATGTGACGAATTTGTGAAAAAGCGTTGCATTGAACGGTTTGCTGTGCTACAATAAATTAGATATAGTGGTAATTTTATATGCTGTATTATATTTAAGGAGCGAGAATCATGGAAAGACAAGAAAAAACTTCCGGAGAATACTACACGATAGACGTACTGCATATCCTGAAAACGTTGTGGAGACGCGCGTGGCTTATTGCTTTGGCAGGACTTTTGGCTGCCGGCATAGGCTTTTCGCTTGCGGCTTTTGCAATCGCGCCGACGTATTCTTCTTCGATTATGCTTTACGTTAACAATAGCTCGTTTTCACTTGGCAACACAAGTTTCAGCATCAGCTCTTCGGAGATTACCGCGGCGCAAAGTCTGGTTAAGACATACGGTGAGATACTTAACAACCGCACTACGCTTGAAAGAGTAATAGATAAAGCGGGCGTGCCTTATACATATCAAGAGCTTTATAAGATGCTTGAGGCGGCACCTTCAAACGAAACCGAAATTATGAAGGTTACCGTGACCTCGGAGGACCCATACGAGGCGGCGAAAATCGCAAACTGCATCGCGGAGGTTCTCCCTGTAAGAATTTCAGAGATTATCGACGGTGCTTCGATGGAGGTTGTCGATTCGGCGATTCCCGTGCTTGAAAAGGTAGCCCCCGGCATCACCAAGTATACGGCGATAGGTATGGTGCTTGGCATTTTGCTCTCCATTATTGCTATTGCTATTGCGGCGCTTATGGACGATACGATACACGACGAGGACTATGTGCTCAGCACCTATGATTATCCGATATTGGCAAAGGTGCCAAATCTTTTGACTACGGGTACAAAGCAGTATGCTTACTACCAAACCAAGCGCGAAGCGAAAAATAATTAAGGCGGGTGAAATACTATGGCAATAAAAAGAAAACATAGACACTCGTTGTTTACGGCGAGCGAAAATGCAAATACGCTACATAAAAATCTTGAGTTTACGGCGATAGAGCAGTATAAGCTGCTTCGTACCAATCTGGACTTTACATTGCCCGAGGGCGAAAAGTGTCCGGTTATCGGCGTTACCAGCTCGATGCGCGGAGAGGGCAAGAGTACCACGGCGGTTAACCTTTCCTACGTTCTTGCCGAGAAGGGCAGCAAGGTTTTGCTTATTGACGGCGACCTTCGAATTCCCTCAATTGCAAAGAAGATGCAGATTGAGAGCTCGCCCGGACTTACCGACTTTTTGATGGGTAAGGGAGCAAACTTCTCAAATTTCCAGTCCGACCTTCTTAAAAACTGGTTTATTCTTCCTGCCGGAAGCATTCCGCCAAATCCCTCGGAGCTTCTTGGCTCGAGAAGAATGGAGGCGGTGCTTGGCGAACTTCGCGAAGCATTTGACTATATCATTATCGACCTTCCGCCCGTTAATATCGTTTCGGATGCGCTTTCTATTTCAAGCCTTATCACCGGCATGATCGTCGTAATACGCGAGGAATATACTGAAAAGAAGGAGCTTGAACGCTGCTTCAGACAGCTTAAGCTTTCTAACGTAAACATCCTCGGTTGCGTTATGAACGAGGCTAAAATCGGCGGCGGCTCATACGGCAAGTACAAAAAGTATAAATATTATAAGTATTACCGTTATTACCAGAGCGAGCCGAAGGAACAGAAAAAATGATAGATTGGCACAGCCATATCCTGCCTCATATGGATGACGGCAGCCGAGATGTGGCAGAAAGCATATCGCTTTTAAAAATGCTTAAAGAGCAGGGCGCGGATACCGTGGTGGCTACACCGCATTTTTATGCTAACGACGATACGGTGGAATCGTTTTTGTCACGGCGCGCGGCTTCATACGCGGAGCTTGAAAAAGAGCTATCTTGGGATGCGCCGAAAATTCTGCTCGGTGCGGAGGTTAAATATTATCCGGGAATCAGCCGGATGGAGGGTTTAAAACAGTTAAAACTCGAGGGAAGCCAATTGCTTCTCTTGGAAATGCCCATGTCAAGGTGGACGGATTATACTGTCAGAGAAGTTATGCAGCTTGCGGCTTTAGGCAGCTTTACCGTCGTGCTTGCCCATATCGAAAGATATTTGGCTTTGCAAAGCCGCGGCGTTTGGGAAAAGCTTTACCGCGAGGGTGTGTTGATGCAGGTCAACGCGAGCTTCTTTACCGAGTTTTTTACAAGGCGCAAGGCACTCGATAAACTTATGCGCGGTGAAATTCACTTCGTCGGCTCTGATTGTCACAATTTAACTACGCGTCCGCCAAAGATGGGCAAGGCTTTTGAGATTATTCGAAAAAAGCTTGGCGATGACTTTATTTGTCAAATGAACGGGTATGGCAAAACCGTGCTCGCGAAAAATATTTAAACTATTTTTTGAAAGGATGATATCCAAAATGAAAAAGTTATTTGCAATTGTTCTGACACTTCTTATTGCAGCCGGCGCGTGCGCTACCGTGTTTGCAACCGGCGGCTTCGTTTCCAGCCCCTCCAACAATCAGGCACCCGTGGTGGTTGATTTTAAAACCGACCTTGACGGCTGCCCCGCAGTTATTGTTTGTACTGCTTATGCGGACAGAGAAGAGTTGAAAGAGGACACTCGCAAAAAGCTTGAAGATGCTTATGAAACTATCGTAAACACCGTAAATCTTGAGGTACTTAACGAGGACCTTGAAGACGTTGCTGCAAAGTTTGGCGCAAAGGTTGAAAATCTTGCGGTAAGCGATATGTTTGATATCAGCGCAGTAGGTTGTGACCTTCATGAAAACCATGGCCACTTTGAAATTAAGCTCAAGCCCACCTCTCTTAAGAATTTTGTAGCGCTTCTTCACTACTACAAGGGCGAATGGCGCATTATCGAGGACGTTGAGTTTGACGAAGAAGGAAATCTTGAGTTCGTAGAAGATGAGTTCTCTCCCTTTGCTATCGTTGTAGATATCGGTGAAGAAGAGAGCAGCCTTGCGTGGCTCTGGATTCTTATTGCCGTGTGCGCATTGATTATTTTCTTCATCATCTGGAAGAAGTCCAAGAAGAATAAGCAGACCACCGCTGCATAAAAAACTGAATAAAGGGGTACGGACTATGAAAAGGCCCGCAATTGATAAAAGACGGCTGCTTTTGTACGGTGTTTTGGCACTGTTAGCTGTCGCAGTCGTTGTCGCTGCATTTTTCGGACTCAGAGCCTGGGAAACGCAGCGCGGCAGATTCCCCGCATTGAATTTTGAAGACAGATACGTAGAGTTTGAGGGGCAGAAATATACCCGCAAAAAAAATGTAGACACCTTTTTGGTCATGGGACTTGATAAGTTTGACGGAGATGTGGTTTCCGATTCTTACAACAATGACCAGCAAGCCGACTTTTTGATGCTTTTCGTGTTTGACAACGAAGCTAAAAAATGTAAGGCACTCCACATCAACCGCGATTCAATGACCGATGTTAACGTTCTCGGTGTTGCAGGAAACAAGGTTGACACCATTCAGGCACAGATTGCATTGTCGCATACATACGGCAACGGCAGAGAAGTAAGCTGCCGAAACACCGTCGACTCTGTTTCCTCGCTTTTGCTCGGAAGCAAGATAGACCATTACATCTCGCTCACCATGGATTCGGTAGCGGTGTTTAATGACCTTTTAGACGGTGTAGAGGTAGAGGTTCTCGATGATTTTTCCGGCATCGACGATTTTCTTGTAAAGGGCGAAACGGTTACGCTTATGGGTGAGCATGCGCTCAACTACGTTCGCACTCGCCGTGGTCTTGAGGACAGCACAAACAATACCCGTATGAAGCGTCAGCAGCAGTATATGGACGCGCTTTATAAAAAAGCGATGGAGCGCATTGATGCTGACGAGGAGTTTATAATTGAAGCATCGCTTGCGATGTCTGACTATATCGTTTCCGACCGCTCCGTTACCCAGCTTCAGGAGATTGCAAGAAAGTTTACGGAGTACGAGTTTGAAAGACTTGAGGACATAACGGGTGAAACCGTGCGCGGCGAAAGCTTTATGGAGTTTTATCCCGGCGAAGAATCAGTATTTAAAACTGTAATCGAGCTTTTCTACGAGCCGAAAGATGAGTGATTTTTAAGGAGGGTGAAGTAATATATGAAGCTTGAAGACAAAGTATATACCGCACCCTCCGAAATTATCTCGGAGCAAACAGAAGTGGCGAAAAAGCCGGTTTATAATTTTTTCAAACGTTGTTTTGACATCGTTTGTTCGGCGCTTGGATTGGTTTTGCTTGCATTTCCGCTTTTAATCATGATGTTGATAATTGTTATCGACAGCCCCGGCGCTTCTCCGATATATGTTCAAGAGCGCATAGGAAAAAACGGCAAGGCATTTAAGTTTTATAAGTTCCGCTCCATGGTTCCGGATGCGGATAAAATGCTTGAAAAGCTGCTTGACAAAAACGAAATGGACGGTCCTGCATTTAAAATGAAGGATGATCCGAGAATTACGCGAATAGGCAGATTTATCCGAAAAACAAGTATAGACGAGTTGCCACAGCTTTGGAACGTGCTGAAAGGCGACATGAGTCTTGTCGGCCCGCGTCCTCCGCTTCCGAGAGAGGTGGAGCAGTATACCGATTACCAAAAGCAAAGGCTTTCGGTTACACCGGGAATCACCTGCTATTGGCAGGTACAGCCAAGCCGCAACAGCCTCACCTTTGAGGAGTGGCTTGCACTTGATTTAAAGTACATATCCGAGCGCAGCTTTAAAACCGATTTAAAGATTTTGGTTGACACTGTTGGCGCAGTGTGCGGCTTGGAGGGCGAATGATGCCCCAAAACAAAAAGAATTTACGTATTGCTATGCTTGGCCACAAGCGTATACCGTCACGCGAAGGCGGAGTAGAGATTGTTGTAAGAGAGCTTGCATGTCGCATGGCGGCTTTAGGGCATAGCGTTACCTGCTATAACAGACGCGGACATCACGTAAGCGGTGCCGATTTTGACGGTGCCAATGTAAAAGAATACGGCGGTGTGCGCATAAAAAGCGTTTGGACACTGGACAAACGCGGACTTGCGGCAATGACAGCATCGTTTTCGGCGGCGGTGTGTGCCGCGTTTGGAAAATATGATGTTGTGCATTTCCACGCGGAGGGACCGTGTGCAATGCTTTGGCTGCCGAAGCTTTTTGGCAAAAAGTGCATTGCGACGATACACGGGCTTGACCACATGCGTGCCAAGTGGGGAAAGCTTGCATCATGGTATATCCGCACGGGCGAAAAATGTGCGGTGCGCTTTGCTGATGAGATAATCGTGCTCAGCGAGAGCGTAAAACAGTATTTTAAGGATACCTACGGCAGAGAAACCGTGTTTATTCCAAACGGAGTTTCCAAACCTGAAACGGTATGTGCCGAGGAAATCACAAAACTGTACGGACTAAAAAAAGACAGTTACATCCTTTATCTCGGGCGTCTTGTGCCCGAAAAGGGTATTAAATATTTGATTGAAGCGTTCAAGGCTACAGTCACCGACAAAAAACTGGTGATTGCGGGCGGCGCTTCGGACAGCGGCGCGCACGAAGCAGAATTGAAAATGCTTGCAGAGGGCGATGACCGTATAATTTTTACAGGATTTGTCGAGGGCAGAGTGCTTGAGGAGCTTTACTCAGGTGCGTATATTTATGTGCTCCCGTCTTTGCTTGAGGGCATGCCGCTCAGCCTGCTTGAGGCAATGAGTTACGGCAATATGTGCCTTACCTCCGATATTCCGGAGTGTGCGGACGTTGTGGGAGAGCAGGGCGTGACGTTTAAGCGCGGCGATGCGGCTGATTTAAAAAACAAATTGCAAATGCTTTGTGACTCGCCGCAAACGGTTAGCGGTTTTAAAAGCACCGCGGCAGATTATATCTGCAACAAATATGACTGGGATGAGGTAACGGCGAAGACTCTTATGCTATACGGTGAATAATATGAAGATATTGCTCATAAATAAGTTTCTTTACCCCAACGGCGGCTCCGAAACATATATTTTCAAACTCGGCGACTATCTTGCGTCCAAAGGACACGAGGTTCAGTATTTCGGCATGGAGCATGAGGGGCGCGTTGTTGGCAACCGTGTAAATGCCTATACTTCGGATATGGATTTTCACGGCGGCTCAAAGCTTGCAAAGCTTACATATCCGATAAAAACCATATATTCAGCCGAGGCGAGAAAAAAGCTTCGTCTTGTTTTAGACGATTTTTGCCCCGACGTATGTCATCTTAATAATTTTAACTACCAGTTAACGCCAAGCATTATACTTGAAATCAGAAAATGGGAAAAGCAAACCGGTCACAAATGTAAGATTTTGTATACCGCCCACGATTATCAACTCGTATGTCCAAACCACATGTGTAACAACCCCTGCACCCGTGAGAATTGCGAAAAATGCCTTGGCGGTAATTTTTTAAATTGCACTTTGGGCAAGTGCATACACGGCTCGCTTGCAAAAAGTGCTATCGGCATGGCAGAAGCGCAGTTCTGGAAGTTTGTCGGAGTGTATAAGAAAATCGACACAATCATTTGCTGCTCCAATTTTATGAAGCGCAAAATGGATACAAACCCCGTGTTTGCCGCAAAAACCGTCGCAATGCATAATTTTATTGACGCGGTGGAAAAAAAGCAGGTGGCAAAAAAGGATTACGTTCTCTATTTTGGCAGGTTTTCTAAAGAAAAGGGGATTGAAACCTTAATCCGCGCGGCAAAGGAACTGCCCGAGATTCAGTTTGTTTTTGCAGGTACAGGTCCGCTCGAGGCTGAAACCGGGAGCGTTCCTAACATCAAAAACGTAGGATTTCAAACGGGCGAGGCTCTTGAAAAACTGATACGCGAGGCTAGATTTACCGTTTATCCGTCCGAGTGGTATGAAAACTGCCCGTTTTCGGTAATGGAAAGCCAGATGTACGGCACTCCCGTAATCGGGGCGGATATCGGCGGCATTTCGGAGCTTATAAAAGACGGGGAAAGCGGCGAGCTTTTTGAAAGCGGCTCACTAACCGAGCTTAAAGCAAAGCTTTTGTCCTTGTGGAACGATGAAAACAAGCAGGAGTTATACACAAAGAACTGCGAAAATATCCGTTTTCCGTCAATCGAAGAGTATTATAGCGATTTAATAAAGCTATATTCCTGAAAAAATATGAAAGAAAGAAAAAATATAATACTGTGTGACTGCAAAGCAGACGAGGTAGCATCACTGTGTGCCTCGATTAATGCTGATATTCAAAATCCGTTTGAGATAAAGTCGCACATTTCCAATTGGAAGCGTACGGGAAAATTCAGCGAGCTGAAAAGATACGCCAAATATTTTGCCGTTGCGCTAAAGTATTTCTTTAAAAGAAAAGATTACGATGTTATCATCGGCTGGCAGCAGTTTTATGCCTTGATATTCGGCTTTTACTGCTCGGTGTTCCATGTTAAAAAGAGCAACACTGTAGTCGCGCTCAATTTTACATACAAAGAGAAAAAAGGCAAGGCGGCAAGCCTTTACCGTTGGTTTATGAAGCGATGCCTTTGCGGACTCGACTATATCCATGTTCTTTCTCATAACTACGCGGAAGAAATCAGCAAAAGCTTTAACTTTCCCATCGACAAAATATTGGTTACTCCGTTTGGTATAAACGACCCTTATGATAAGTTTTCAAGACTTGCGTTTCCCTCCGATGCTCCAAAAGGCGGATATGTGCTTGCTATCGGTCGCTCAAACCGCGACTATGATTTTCTTATTGGTGCATGGGAGAATATAAACTATCCGCTGGTTATTATTTCGGATACATACGGGGGTAACAACGGCGGAAACTCCAATGTGCGCATTATCGGAAACGTGGCAGGCGAGGACTCGTATCCGTGGATTGCAAATTGCAAAGCCATGGTAATTCCGATAGACGACGGCAGCATATGCTCGGGCGACACCGTTTTGCTTACGGCACTTGCGATGAAGAAAAAGGTGCTTATAACAAGCCCCAGCACCCTTGCGGAAATGTATATTGTTCACGGCGAAAACGGGCTTTCGGTTGAAAAAGAAAAAAGCCGCTTTGAAGCGCTTGTAAACGATATGCTTTTCACCGATAAATACGATTATTTATGCGAAAACGCACGCGAAAGCTATTTAAACAACTATTCGCGTACAAGCATGGGCAAAAAGATAGGTGAAAAAATTCTTTAACAGTTCACAGGAGAGCGTATGTTAACTAAAATCAGCATGCTGCTTTTGCTTGCTTTTCTCGGATTTCTTGTTTTGTATATAGACAAAAAAGGAAAGACTACAGAGTTTTTCGACATAGATGCAACTAACTGTATGCGGGGATTTTGGTGCATCATAATCGTGCTTGTGCATATCCCTTCACTGTATCAAAACTCTATTCAGGATGCTCTCGGAAGCTTTGCGTACATCGGAGTTACATTTTTCTTTATGACCTCCGGTTACGGGCTTATGCTTGGGATTTTGAAAAAATCCGACGCGGCAAAGCAGGGATTTTGGAAGCGGAGATTGCCAAAATTGCTGATTCCGATGGTGATTGTAAATGTTTTGAGGGTATTCGCCGAATTTTTTGCGCTTGACGAGTTTTCCTTGCTTGGCTTTATAAGCATTACCGGATTTGTAAAACAGCTTTTATTCTTTTATCTTATTTTTTGGATAGTTTTTTACCTTTTGCCAGAAAAAATCTCAATTGATGCTAAAAGCAACATTCTTCACATTTGCATATTTGCAGTCAGTCTATTGATATATTTTTGGAAGTCAAATCCTTTGCTTGGTTGGTCGGTTGAATCCTTCGGTTTTTCCTACGGAGTACTGCTTGCAAGGAAAAAGGATGTTTTCGTAAGATTTGCCGGAAAAAACTGGCTTTTGAAGTGCGTTGCCGCGTGCGGCGCAGCTTTGGCTTTCGGTGTGATCTATTTAAAGTTTAAGAGCATCGTCTTTTTAGGCGATTACGTTATAAAAGTATTTCTCGGCATCTTTATCTTGTTGTTTATACTGCTTCTCAATTCAAAAATATCTATCGGCAATGCGGTAAGCCGTTTCCTCGGCGGTGTATCGTACGAGGTGTATCTGGTACATGATGTTGTATTTATAGCGCTTGCGGCTCTGTTTCCGCCACTTGATTCCGGTCTTTTTGTAATCGGCAGTATTATAATTTCCGTTATTATAAGCGTATTGGTTAATAAAATCAGCAAAACTGTCTTACTGCATTTTAAGAAAATTTGATTTTAGGATGAGATTATGTCAAAAAAACTTAACGGCACAGTAATAGTTACATACCGTTGCAATGCCAAATGCACAATGTGCAACAGATACAAGGTTCCCTCAAAGCCCGAAGATGAGCTTACAATCGAAACTATCCGCAAGTTACCCGAGATGTATTTCACCAATATCACGGGCGGCGAGCCTTTTATGCGTGAGGACCTAAAAGAGGTGGTCCGCGAGCTTTATAAAAAGAGTGAGCGTATAGTTATTTCCACAAACGGTTTTTACACCGACAGAATAGTCGACCTTTGCAAGGAGTTCCCTAACGTAGGCATCCGTATCTCAATTGAGGGACTTGAGGCGACAAACAACGACATCCGCGGACTTGATGTCGGCTTTAACCGCGGATACACCACGCTTAAAACTCTTGTTGAAATGGGCATGAAGGACGTGGGCTTTGGCATGACTGTTCAGGATAAGAACGCGCCCGACCTCGTTGCACTTTACAACATTTCAGACGAGCTTGGCATGGAATTTGCAACCGCGTCACTGCACAACAGCTTTTACTTTGTTGAGTCAAACAATATTATACATGACAGACTCATGGTTGCAGAGAATTTTGAGGATTTGGTAAACAGACTGCTTGAGTCAAACAGTCCCAAAAAGTGGTTCCGCGCGTACTTCAACCATGGACTTATCAATTATATTTTCAGCCAGAAGCGTCTGCTTCCGTGCGATATGAGCTTTGACACCTTCTTTATCGACCCGTTCGGCGACGTTATGCCCTGCAACGGCACAAAAGAAAAGGAAGTCATGGGCAACCTCAACGAGCAGTCGTGGGACGAGCTTTGGAACAGCGAAGCGGCAGAAAACGTTCGCCGCAAGGTGCGCGCATGCAACCGCAACTGCTGGATGATAGGCTCGGTTTCCCCCGCGATGCACAAATACATATGGAAGCCGGCGCTTTGGGTAGTTAAGCACAAGTTTTTGTCCTTTGGAAAAAAGAAAAAGTATTCAATGTATGAAAACAAAATCGTGCGCGACTATCGCGACGGTAAAGTGACAAAAGAAATGCTTGACGCATGCTCCACATGTGAAAGGTGTATACAAAATGTTTGAGGCGATAACGTAAATGATAAAAGAGGCATTCCGTAATATTTTACTCGGCGAGAGGGCAAATTCTGAAAAGTTTGTTGCTTACTTGCGTAAAAAGGGCATTAAGATAGGGGAGGACGTAAGATTTTATTCTCCGCTTAACACCTTGATTGATGTGTCTGCACCATGGCTTTTGACAATCGGCGACCATGTCAGCATTACGCACGGCGTTGTTATTTTAACGCATGATTATTCGTGGGCGGTGCTTAAAGGTCTTGACGGCAGCGTTCTCGGTGCGCAAAGTCCGGTGAAAATCGGAAACAATGTCTTTATTGGCATGAATGCTATCATAACGCGCGGCGTAACTGTTGGAGATAACGTGGTAATAGGTGCCGGCAGCGTAGTTACCAAGGATTGCGACAGCAACAGCGTGTATGCGGGCAACCCTGCTAAAAGAATAATGAGCATCGAAGAATACCGCGTAAAGAGGGAAGCGCTTCAGTTTGAGGAGGCAAAGGCCGTTGCCGTTGAATATAGGAACAGATATGGCAGCGAGCCGCCGATTGAGGTGTTTGGTGAATATTTTATGTTGTTCTGCAATTCTGAAGAAGCCGTAAAATATCCGAAATTCAATTCACAGATGCTTAATCGTGGCAACTATGACCAAAGTATTGCATATATGGATAATCATACGCCGATGTTTGAAAACTACAAAGCTTTTTTAGACGCTTGCTATAAGTGATTTGTTATGTTGATTTTGTCGAATTGTTTAACAGAAAAAGCCGATGAGGGATGCTTAAAGGTTGCAAACAGTCTTGTTAAAAGGATTGTGAGCAAGAAACCTGACACCTTAATTGTTTCCTACGAGCGAAAGCCCGAAAGGTCAACCCTGCATCTCGACCTCAATAAATTGCTGATAAGCAAAGAGCTTTATAATATAATTAAAGAAAAAAACGAGCCGCTTTTATATATTCCGTTTCCCGCAAAGGAGTGGGCAACCGCACTCCGTGTTTTTCTCTTATCACTTGTCTGCAAAAAGCGACTGACCATAGTGTTGACTATGCTATGCAAATGCAACTTTTTAGGGCGGATGCTCTTTAAAATGAGCAGGGCGAATATCGTTACCTTTTCGCAAAACACCAAGGAGATTTACGAAAAAACGGTTGGCGCAAAAAGAGTAAAGTACCTTAAAACCGGTGTTGATACCGAGCGTTTTTCTCCGGTTTCCGAGGAGAAAAAGCTTTCGCTTAAGGAAAAATACGGTTTTGACGCGGAAAAACCTGTCATTCTCCATGTCGGTCATCTTAAAAGCGGACGAGGCGTTGCAGAGCTTATGAAGTTTGACTCAAAGTATCAGGTTGCTTTGGTTGTCAGTACACTTACCAAAGAGGAGCAGGACAAAAAGCTGAAAGAGGATTTGCAAGGCTGTTCCAACATCAGAATTTTTGACGGATATTTGCCTGATATAGAAGAACTTTATCAGCTTTCCGATGTGTATTTTTTCCCCGTAGTAGCGGACGGAAACTGCATAGATGTTCCGCTCTCGTGCATGGAAGCCGCGGCGTGCAACAAACCGTTAGTAACCACACGCTACGGAGAGATGGCATCGTTTGAAGGCAAAGACGGATTTTGGTTTATAGAGTCTTTCGATACAGAGCTGTTAAATAAAACTGTAAAGTCGGCATTGGATGCACAAAATGTAAATACAAGAGAGTCCGTACTTGAATACGATTGGGAAAATGCCGTTTCTTATTTTGAGAATATAAAATGATTTTGCCTGAAGGGGGAGCCGGAGTGGAGCGACCGAAGGTTACTGTGGTTATACCGATTTACAATGTTGAGAAGTATCTTGACAGATGTATCGAGTCGGTGGTAAAACAGACATATGATAATATAGAGATTATTCTTGTGGACGACGGTTCTACGGATAACTGCCCCGCAATGTGTGACGACTGGGCGAGAAAAGACAGTCGCATCAAGGTTATACACAAGGTCAATGCAGGACTCGGTATGGCGAGAAATACGGGTATTGACAATGCAAACGGCGATTATATCTTCTTTTTTGACAGCGATGATTATGTAGACTGTACTATTGTCGAAAAATGTCTTTCAAGTGCGCTTGATAACGACCCCGATGTTGTTATATTTGGCTACTGCAACTCTTTTGAAAACGGAAGAGAAGAAAAAGCAAAACTGAATTTGCCAACTAAAATTTTTGAGGGAAAACGGATACAAAACGAGCTTCTCCCGGGCATGTACACATACAGCATGGGGTTTGGTATCAGTGCTTGGGGCAAGATGTATAGATTAAGCACTATAAAAAGCAAAGGACTTCGTTTTATGTCCGAGCGCGAAATAATTTCAGAGGATGCGTATTTTGCCCTCGAGTTTTATTCAAAGATAAATAAAGCATCCATAGTAGATGACAGCTTATATTTTTATTATAAGAGGAACGATTCGCTGTCACGCATTTATAAAAAGGATAGGCAAGAGCAGAATGATAAATTCATTCAAAAGTCGTTAGACTATATTGCACAAGAGGGCTTGCCCGAGGTCGTTAAGAACCATATAACTGCAAGGTATCATATGTATACGGCGGCTACTGTAAAACAGCTTATGGCTGCCGACATTCCTTCGGATGAGAAGAATAAGGAGCTGAACAGTATCTTTAAAAGCGAGACCTTGCATAGAACTTTAAGTTATCCGGTGCTGAAGCTGCATAAAAAAACTTTATTTGTGTTTTTATTGCTTTTGAAACTGAAATGCTACAAGCTTTGTAAACTGTTTTTGAACCTTAAGACAAAAAAATGAGAGTGAAAGGAGAACGTTAGCGATGTTTTTGTCCGGCAAAATTCAAATAAAAAAAAGAACGCTGCCGGAATGGGCGCCTATTTTCTTGTTGCTTTTGCCCTTTACATATAGCTTTTTAACAGAATTGGTCGGTTTGCCGAGCGTGGTAAGATTTATTTCGGATTTTTTGATAATCGCCTCTTTTGCGATAATTCTGTTCAAGTCGTTTTCTCGCGGAATATTGTTTGTTCCCCGTGTTACCGCCGTAGTCGGAACGATTGTCACAGTGTTTTTCGTGTATACGCTTATAGGATATATATTTAATTATCAATCAATTTTTTACTATATCTGGGGTGCGCGAAATAATTTTAGGTTTTATCTTGCATTTTTGATTTTTGTATTTTTCTTAAAAGAAGACGATGCTTCAAAAAGCTTGAGTTTTATTGATGTTCTCTTTTGCGTGCATTTTGCAGTTACGCTGGTGCAGTATTTTGGGTTCGGATATTCGCAGGACTTCCTTGGAGGCATTTTCGGTACTCAGAAAGGCTGCAACGGCTATACGATTGCATTTATAAGCGTAGTAATTGCGAAATCCCTGCTTTCTTATATGAATGGGGATGAAAAGGCTGTCCGTTGCGTGTTGAAATGCGGTGCGGCGCTGTTCTTGTCAGCGTTGGCAGAGCTTAAGATATTCTTCTTGATTTTTATTCTTATCTTAACATTAGCAGCGGGGCTTACACGGTTTTCAACAAGAAAATTCTTTTTGATTTTGTTTTCGGTTTTACTGATAGCAGTTGCGTATACGCTTTTGGTAACGCTGTTTGATAATTTTGAGGGATTTTTATCCGTTGATTATTTGATAAGTGAAGTATTTAAAGAGAACTATGCTTCAAAGGAGGATATGGGGCGGTTTACATCTATCCCCATTATTTGCAGAAGGTTTTTAACTACGTTTTGGGAAAGACTTTGCGGAATGGGACTTGGCAATTGCGATACATCTACGATACCAATTTTTAATACTGAGTTTTATGACAGGTATGTGGATCTTCATTATTCGATTTTTTCGGTATCATTTATTTTCCTCGAAACCGGATTTATTGGATTGGCTTTGTTCGTTTCATTCTTTGTGGCATGTTTTATAAAGTCGGTTAAGGCATTTAAACAAAAAGAAGGAAACGTGCTTTTTAATCAGATAGGAATAATAATGTCAATTCTCTGTTTGGTTTTTATGTTTTATAACTCCTCACTCCGTACCGAAGCGGGATATATTATTTATTTTGCACTGGCACTGCCGTATATAGGACTAAAAAACAAGAATATGCACGCTGTGGCGTATGATATAAAGAACATATAAATATTTTTTAGGAGGAAAACCACATGAAAAAATTCCTGGCAATGGCATTGGCTTTACTTATGATTTTATCAGTATTGCCGATGTCGGTATTCGCGGCAAATTTTGATGCGGCTGTTACGGGTGATTACTTTACAGTGATTTCCGAGGAAAAGTATACCCTCGCCCCCGGCGCAACCGAAACAGAATTGGTACTCAACAATGCAGAGGGCAGCGACCGCAAGGTTGTTCACTACTTTGAGGTTGATACCAAAAATGAAAACATTGAGGTTATGCCCGGTTATTACAGAATCGACAAGCTCGACCCCGATAACCTCGCTCTTGACGGCGTGGCGGACAAGACACAGTATTGGAAGGCCGAACAGCTTACCAAGACCGTGGCTTACTACGAGGACATGGGCTACAATGTTGTAGGTGCAATGAACACTGCACTTGCATACGACTCTGATGCTCCTTACGGATTTATGGTATGGCAGGGCGTTGAGCTTGGTAATCCCACCGTACACAAGGGCGCACAGACCTACCTTGCAATTGACCGTGAAGGCAACTGCGAGCTTCGCTCTATGAGCACTCCTCTTGACGGAACTGAGTACACTGCAATTCCTGCAAACTTTGGCTGGCTTGTTAAAGACGGCGAACTTGTAAGCAAGACTGTTGAGCGTACTTCTTCTGATGCATCCCGCTCGATGATTGGTATCAAGGCAGACGGTACTCTCGTATTCTGCCAGGTAGACGGTCGTAACGCTCCTTTCTCCACCGGTCTTTCCAACTACGAAATGGGCGAAATGATGCTTGCTATCGGCTGCGTTAATGCGGTTAACTGCGACGGCGGCGGCTCCTCCACATTTATTTCAAAGCGCGAGGGCGAAACCGCAAATGTTATGCGTTCAGTTCCTTCCGACGGTTCCGAGCGCGCAACCATCAATAGCGTAGTTTTGGTTTCCAAGGCAAAGGCAACAGGTGAGTTTGACCACGCGGTTCTTGACAGCGAATATGACTATGTTGCTCCCGGCGCAACCGTTACCGTTAGCGCAAAGGGTGTTGACGCTGCGGGCAGCCCTGCTGAAGTACCCGAAGAGGGCATCACCTGGGCGGTTGACGGCGAAGGCACTGTAAGCGGCGGCAAGTTTACTGCCGGTTCTGCTAAGGGTGATGTAACTGTTCAGATGCTTTACAACGGTGAGGTTGTTGGCACCAAGACACTTAAAGTTGTTGACCCCGATGTATTTGCACTGACACTTGACGAGACCGTACTTCCTTATGGCAAGGAAATGACTATTGACTTTGCTTGTACTTACGGCGCGGATAGCTGGGGTGTATGCGTTGACGGCGCATATTCACTTACTCTCTCCGACGAAAGTGCTGCAACTCTTAATGGCAACGTACTTAAGGCTTCCTCCGACGAGAGCGTTAAGGGCGTAAATGTTACTGCTACCTATCTTCCTAGTCCCGAAGTTACCGATGTTCTCAAGGTTGAATACGGCAAGGGCTCTGAAATCATCTATGACTTTGAAGACGGCGAGCTTTCCGGCTTTGTAGGTTTTGATGAAGCAAAGGCATACAGTGCTGAAAACGGCATTAGCAACACCCTCGTTGGTAACGATCCTCTTGCAGGTCAGTTCAGCGAGCAGGTTGACAGCTGGACAACTGTTGCAACCAAGGAAAACGGACAGGTAAGAAACGGCGACTATGCGCTTGCATGGCATGTTGACAATACCGATGCGGGCTTTGCTGGCTGGACTTACAATGTAATCTTCAATATTGGCGAAACTATAGTTCTCCGTGACGTTGCAAACGGTATGAACGCAACAACTCTCGGTATGTGGCTCTACATCCCCGAGGGTGCGGCAGGTCTTGCATTCCAGTCACAGCTTTATGTCAGAAATGTAAAAGAAGATGGCACATATTCTTATACTTGCAAGCAGGACCACTTCGTGTTCACCACAAATTCCGGTGTAAAAAAGAACCTTAACTCCTGCACGGAGGCAGATATTCCCGAATCCAGATGGGTATATGCTTCTATTGATATTTCCAAGTACGACTATATCTGTACGCCCGTTGCGACTGATGAAAGTAATTCCCGTTCACCTTCCTTCATTCGTACATATGTTAAGCCCATGCTTCCTGCAGTGCATACCTTCTACATCGACGATATCACTCTCGACTACAGCTCGGCTGTTGACGACAGAGTGCTTCCCACCATCAGCGACGTAAGCTATACCACTGCTGACGAGTCTGTGGCACTTGCAGAAGGCGCAACGGTTAACGGCAACAACGTTGCATTCTCCGCAGTTGTTTCCGATAACATTAAGCTTGACAATGCTACCGGCAAGATTTACGTAGACGGCACAGCGCTTGAAAGTGCGGCTGTTTCCGGCAAGTATCTTGCAAGCGAAACCGTAACTCTTACAAGCGGTGCGCATACCGTTGTATTCGAAATCAAGGATACTCTCGGTAACACCGCAAAGACTATCAGAAACTTCACCGTTGCAGGTGATTCTGTAATTACTCTTGGCGGTCACAATGATTCGGGCGCACTCGCAGAGTACGGCTCGGTATATTATGCTGACGTTAAGGCAGCGGACATCACCGATATTAATAAACTTACTGTTGCGCTCAGACTTCAGACAGCCAACACGTGGGAGCCTGAAGGACTTGCCGTTGCGAAAGGCTTTAAGGCAACCTATACTCTTGACTCTGTTGCAAACGTTCTCACTGTTACCGTAGAGAGAAATGGCGATGAGATTGATGCAGAGGAAACCACTCTTATCAGCGCACCTATCCGTCTTTGGACTTGGGACGCTGTCGACCATGTTACCGGCAAAGCTGTTGCTCCCGAGACTCAATATGCAACCGGCTACTGCCCCGTAGTTACTATTGACTGCAGAGTTGAAAACGGTACTGTTGAATTTGCGGATGCTGAATACAAGAACACTCTCGGCGTATTCGGCGGCAAGTTCTTGACCGATACAATGATCAACGACATTGTTAATCCTTGGCACTGCCATGATGAAGAACTCACCACTCTCAATAAGGCTGCTGATTGTACCGTAAACGGCTATAACGGCAGAACATATTGCGAAACATGTAAGTCTGTAATCGACTGGGGTACCGTAGTTGAGGCAACCGGTCACAACTATGTTGACGGTGTATGTAAAGACTGCGGCAAGACCAACACCTACACCGGCCTTGTAGAAGAAGACGGCAACTGGTATTACTATGTAAACGGTAAGGCAGTTACCGGCTGGCAGATGATTGGCACCGATTGGTACTATTTTGATGCCGAAACCGCAATTGGCGCAGAGGGCGATGTAGAAATCGGCGTTATTACCTATAACTTTGAGGGCGGTAAGCTCACAAGCGGCGTATGGGCTAAGACGCTTTACGGTATGAGATATTACAACGGCCCCAATCCTTGGCAGAGAGGCTGGATTACTATTGACGGCAAGGACTACTGCTTTGAGGATTATTACCGCATCGAAGGCGGATATCAGTCTGTATTTGAGAACAATATCAATCCTAACTGGTATTACTTTGAAGAAGACGGTTCCTGCGACAGAACCAAAACTGTTCCCGACGGTTTCTATACCGACAGAAACGGATACTCTTATGTTAAAGACGGCGTAGCTTTGACCGGTCTTCAGAAGATAGACGGCGTTTATTATTTCTTTGACCGTCTGGGATATGCTATAACCGGTAAGTATATTGGTTACACCTTTGGTGAGGACTATAAGGCTGTGACAGGTATTATTGACGGTGTTTACTATAACAACGGTAAGCCCAATATGGCAGGTCTTGTAGAAGTAGACGGCGACCTTTATTTTGCATCGGGCGAAGGCAAGCTTGTTACCGGCAAGTACTATGTATGGCAGGGTAACGGTATCCTTCCCGAAGGCAATTATGAGTTTGATGCAGACGGTAAGATGCTTGCCGGTATCGTAGAAAAGGACGGTAACTACTATTACTACAAGAACGGTCAGCCTAAGATGGCAGGTCTTGTAGAAGTAGACGGCGACCTTTATTTTGCATCGGGCGAAGGCAAGCTTGTTACCGGCAAGTACTATGTATGGCAGGGTAACGGTATTCTTGCTGAGGGCGAATATGAATTTGGCGCAGACGGCAAGATGCTTGACGGTATTGTTGAAAGAGACGGCAACTACTACTACTACGAAAACGGCAGATCCAAGATGGCAGGTCTTGTAGAAGTAGACGGTGCATACTATTTTGCAAAGGATGCAAACGGTCTTTGCATCAAGGATCAGGTATACTACAACTGGATGGGCAACGGACTGCTTCCCGCAGGTAATTACGAGTTCGGCGCGGACGGCAAGATGCTTGACGGTATCGTTGAAAGGGACGGCAACTACTACTATTATGTAGACGGTCAGCCCAAGATGGCAGGACTTGTAGAAGTAGACGGTGCATATTACTTTGCAAAGGATGCACAGGGTCTTTGCATCAAGGGACAGACGTATTATATCTGGAAGAGCGACAGCGGTCTGTTTGCTAACAGTAACAGAGAATTCGGCGCAGACGGCAAGATGCTTGACGGTATTGTTGAAAGAGACGGCAACTACTATTACTACAAGGACGGTCAGCCTAAGATGGCAGGTCTTGTAGAGGTAGACGGCGCATATTACTTTGCAAAGGATGCACAGGGTCTTTGCATCAAGGGACAGACATACTACGTATGGATGGGTAACGGCATTCTTCCCGAGGCAGAGTATGAATTCGGCGCAGACGGCAAGATGCTTGACGGCATTGTTGAAAGAGACGGCAACAATTACTACTACGAAAACGGCAGACCCAAGATGGCAGGACTTGTAGAAGTAGACGGTGCATATTACTTTGCAAAGGATGCACAGGGTCTTTGCATCAAGGACCAGGTATACTATGTATGGATGGGTAACGGCATCCTTCCCGAGGCAGAGTATGAATTCGGCGCAGATGGTAAGATGCTTGACGGCTTTGTTGAAAAGGCAGACGGAATCTACTACTACGAAAACGGCAGAGTAGGTGACATGGGTCTGGATTACATTGACGGCTATTACTATTTCATCAGCTCTAACGGAAAACTTATTGTTAGCCAGACATATTATGTTTGGGCTCCGAACGGTCATACTATTAAGATGAACTATAAATTCGATGCACTCGGCAGAGTAATTCTTTAATCGTGTTGCTCCCCAACTGCCCATTTGGGCAGTTGGGGAACTTTATACCGCTTTGTGCGTATACGGGATAATAAAGGAAACGGTGGTTTATGAAGGAAACGCAGGTTATAAAAAACGCCAAAGCAATTGTAATATGCAAAATTGTACAATCTGTGTTACAATTGATAATAGGAATGATAACGGCACGGTATCTTGGACCGTCAAATTACGGCTTAATAAACTATGCCGCTTCAATCGTTGCGTTTGTTATTCCGTTTGTAAAACTGGGTTTGGATGCCGTATTGGTATTTGAACTTGTAAAATCTCCCGAAAAAGAGGGAGAAATAATGGGTACGTCACTGTTTTTCAGTGGCATTACAAGCTTGTTTGGTATAGCGGCGGTTTCGTTGTTTGTAACGGTTGTAAATTATGGCGAAGCTGATGTTATAGCCGTATGTATTTTACATAGTCTTTCTGTGTTTTTTGGAGTATTTGAGATGCTCCAGTATTGGTTCCAATATAAGCTGATGTCAAAGTATTCATCGGCGGTAATGTTGGTATCGTATCTATGCGTTTCGGCATATAAGATTTTTTTACTTATAACGTCAAAGAGTGTGGCGTGGTTTGCTTTTTCCCATTCTGTAGAGTATATTACCATTGGTTTGCTGTTGTTTTGGCTGTATAGAAAAAAAGGTGGCACGAAATTAAGCGTATCACTCGCACTCGGAAAAGAAATGCTGCAAAGAAGCAAGCATTATATTTTAGCATCGCTCATGGTGGTTGTTATCCAGAATACCGACCATATCATGATAACTTCTATTGTGGGAGAGGCAGAAAACGGACTTTATTCGGCATCAATAACATGCGTTACGATGCTGCAATTTGTTTACGTTGCAATAGTAGACTCGTTTCGTCCTTTTATTCTTGAAGAGAAAAAGCGTGATGAGCAGGCGTATGAAAATGCAGTAAAGAGAGTTTACAGTGTAACTTTATTTTTGTCTATAATGCAGGCAATTGCCTTTTCGGTTTTTGCCGAGCTTATTATATGGGTTTTATACGGCAGTGAGTATTTGGCGGCAACAAATGTGATGCGAATACTTTCATTTTACTTTGTTTTTTCACTTATGGGATTGCTCAGGAATGTTTGGATTTTAGCGGAGGAAAAACAAAAGTATTTGCCCATCGTTAACGTTTCGGGAGCGTTGTTTAATATCGCTTTAAATGCGATTATGATACCGCATTTAGGTGCATTCGGTGCGGCTGTGGCTTCATTAATCACACAGGCGTTTGCCAACTTTGTTCTCAGCTTTATTATAAGACCGTTGCGTAAAAACAACACTCTAATTTTACAGTCATTAAATCCCGTTTTCTTTTTGAAAGAAAGCAAAGAGATTGCGAGGATGCTTATAAAAAAATAGTATTGGCGGAGAAAGGAATTTGTTATGAAAAATAAGGCAATAAAAACGGCTGCAGTGCTTGCTGTATTGTCGTTAGCACTTGCATTATTCCCATCGGCAGCAAATGTCACCGCGTTTTCCGATGTTCCAAGCGAATTCTGGGGATATAAGACGATTATGGATATGACCGAAAAGGGCATATTTAAAGGAACAGAAGAGCCCGTCAACGGAATAGGAGTGTTTTCTCCCGACAAAATCATGACGAGAGCCGAGTTTATCACCGCTTCGCTTCGCGCCATGTTTCCCGAGGAGGCAAAGGATATCGCGGTAGATCCTGCACAGTGGTGGAAAGGGTACTATACATTTGCGATTGATAAGGGGATTATCAAGAGTAGCGAGCTTGGCGGCGGCGAACTTGAAAAGGCAATGACACGCCAAGAAATGGCTATGGTCATGGTAAGATGCGTCACTCAAAACGGCGAAAAGCTGTCGCAGCGCGTGTTGATATCGCAGATTCCCGACTATTCAAAAATCGGAGATTATTATGCAGACTATGTCAGGGATTGCTTCAGCTTTGGACTTCTCTGCGGAGTTGATGAGGCAGGAACCTTTGCGCCTGCAAAATCGCTGACACGCGCAGAAGCTGCAACCGTGATTTGCAGACTTTTGGATAAAGATATGCGTATTGAAGTGAAGTTTATTAAAGAACCAACTCAAAATAACAAGCCGCAAGTATCTGACAAAGATGACAAAGATGACAAAGATGATAAAACAGATACGGAAAAAATGCCATGGGAAAGCGGAGGAAAGCACCCCTCCAAATATACGTGGGAAGAATTTGATGCGTTGACGGACTTGCAGAAAAATGCATTTATCGAAAGCTTTGGAAGTGCAGACGCTTTTGATAGCTGGTTAAGCAAGGTACAAGGCACCGAGGAAGATGCAGACAAGCTTCCTTGGGAAAGCGGGGGAAAGCAACCGTCCGAATATACATGGGAAGAATTTGAGGCGTTGCCAGATACGCAAAAAGATGCATTTATCCAAAGCTTTGGAAGTGCAGATGCTTTTGATAAGTGGCTAAAGAAAGCACAGCGGACAGAGGGTGATGCAGATAAGCTTCCTTGGGAAAACGGGGGAAAACAACCCTTTGAATATACTTTGGAAGAATTTGAAGCATTGCCGGACTTGCAGAAAGACGCATTTATCGAAAGCTTTGGAAGTGTAGAGTCTTTTGACAAGTGGCTAAAGAAAGCACAAGGTACAGAGGGTAACGTTGATAAGCTTCCTTGGGAAAACGGAGGAAAACAGCCCGCTGAATATACTTTGGAAGAATTTGAGGCGTTAACAAATGTTCAAAAAGAAGCGTTTGTAAACTATTTTGATTCTTCGGAAGCCTTTGAGGCATGGCTTAATTCCAATCAGCCGTAAAAAGGAGAACGTAAAATGGAAGAAAAGAACACGCCCATAGCTCCGCTTGAAGGGCTTGATCAAGTTGCTGAAATCTCGGTAGATAATATGGAAAAAGAGGGTGAAACCGGCGAACATCATCATCATCACCATCACCATCATCACCATCATCATCACAGTCACAGCAATCACCGTCGCGATAAGCGAAACAAGGCTAAAAAAGATAATAAGGTTGTAAAATTCTTTAAGCGTTACAGAAGTATACTCATAAACATCGTTGCTTGCAGCATTTCGGTTGTTCTGCTGATATTGCTTGCAAGCCGCCATGATAAAGCGCTCGATTCTCATGTTACAAATGAAAATGATATAATCGGTATTACACAATCTTCTGTAGAAGTGGAGAGCTCAGTATATCTTAACAAGGTGCCGCTTGTCAGTCAGGCGATATTCAGCTATCTTGAAGAGTCAAACGATTTAACTGTTCGCGAAACGTATAAAATGTATGGCGGCGATACCCAAAAGCTTAATATCGGTATGCCTTTGAAGTACACATATCGCATGCGCGGACTTCCTTCCGGTATGGCTGTGGAAAAGGCAGTGCTTGAACTTTCCGAAAATGAAGAGTTTGACGACGTTTTGAGTTATGAGCTGGATGCCGGCAATGACGATATAGAAATATATCACCTAAAGCCGGATACGAAATACTATTACAAATTAAAGCTCACATTGTCCGGCGATACCGTAATTGGATCAACCGGCGATTTTACAACCGTTGCTTCCCCGCGCATTTTGAACATTGACGGTGCGGTCAATGTCCGCGATATCGGCGGCTGGGAGGCAGAGGGCGGCAAGAAAATCAAGTACGGACTCCTATACAGAGGAAGTGAGCTTGACGGCGCGGTAGAGCCGTCATACCTCTTGACCGAGAAAGGTCTTGACGATATGATTTCGGTTCTCGGCATTAGGTTTGATATGGACTTAAGAGGAGAACACGAAAGCGAAGCTGACCCGCTCGGTGCAAACGTAACGCACAAATTCTATGGAATTTCGATGTATTCGTACTTGTTTGACGATGACAGTGAAAAAGTAAGAAGCGTTTTCTCGGACCTTGCCGATAAGGATAACTATCCAATTTATATGCACTGCACGTACGGCGTGGACCGAACGGGAACGATCTGCTATCTACTTGAAGCGTTGCTCGGAGTGTCCGATAAGGATTTACGCAGGGAATATGAGTTGAGTGCATTTAAAGACGGCTATGTGAACACAGAAGAATTCACTGCATTTGTCACTCGAATTGCCATGCTTGAGGGAGACACCACTAAAGAAAAGGTTGAAAACTATCTGCTTTCGGTCGGAGTTACCGAGGAGCAAATCGCAAGTATAAGAAATATTTTTCTTGGCGAATAAAAAAATTCGTTCTCACAGTAGTGAGAACGAATTTTTATTTGTTTTGAAAAAATTAAACTTTTTTAAAAAAACTATTGACAAAGCATCCCAATACTGCTATAATGCTTGTGTTACCGAAGACAGCAGGTTACGGTAAAAGCATGTTTAGTGCTTTCCTGCCGAGGAATGTTTTATAAATATGTCTATTTATGATCTTTCTCGGAATCTTTCTGTCTTTCCGTAGAAAGATTTATTTTTTTTGCAAAAGTTTAACGGAGGTGAAATTACTATGCCAAGCAAGAAGATTCTTGAAGCAAAGCAGGCAACAGTAGCAGCACTCGCCGAAAAACTCAAGACCGCAGCTTCCGGCGTACTCGTTCAGTACGAGGGTATCACTGTTGAAGACGATACCAAGATGCGTGCAGCTCTCAGAGCAGCAGGTGTTGAATACTCGGTTATTAAGAATTCTATCACAGGCAGAGCTTGTGACGAGGTTGGTTACGGTGCAATGAAGGAACACCTTCACGGCATGACCGCTTTGGCTATCAGCCAGAACGACCCCATCGCTCCCGCAAAGATTCTTAAAGAGTATGTTGAGAAGGTTGAGAACTTCGAGTTCCGCGCAGGTTTTGTTGATGGCGCTGTTGTTGATGTTGCAACCGTAAAAGAACTCGCTGACACTCCTTCCAAGGAAGTTATGGTCGGCAAGGTTCTCGGCAGCTTGCAGTCTCCCCTTTATGGTCTGTGCTATGCACTTCAGGCTATTATCGACAAGGACGGAGAAGCAGCTGAGGCTCCCGCAGAGGCCTAAAATTTTAATTTAAAAATTTATTTGTATTTTTACAGGAGGATAGTAAAAATGGCTACAGAAAAGATCACAAACATTCTTGAAGAGATAAAGACTCTCACAATCCTTGAACTCAAGGACCTCGTAAGCGCACTCGAAGAGGAGTTCGGCGTATCCGCAGCTCCCGTTGCAGTTGCAGCAGTTGGCGGCGCAGCAGCTCCCGCAGCTGAAGAAAAGACCGAATTTGACGTTGTTCTCACCGATGCAGGCGCATCCAAGCTCAACGTTATCAAGGTTGTTCGCGAAGTTACCGGCCTCGGCCTTAAGGACGCTAAGGACCTCGTTGAGGCTGCTCCTAAGACCCTCAAGGAAGGCGTTTCCAAGGAAGATGCTGAAAAGCTCAAGGCTGACCTCGAAGCAGCTGGCGCAAAGGTTGAAATCAAGTAATTTAAACCACGTTAAACATAAAAAAGACGATTGCAATGCAATCGTCTTTTTTATTTCTATTATCTTGTGTGAATATTGATATAATTTTCGCCGAATTTAGAATACACAATTCGCTGGCTGTGGTAGAGTCCGCTGTATCCCGATGTCATGTAGCTGATGCAGCAAACAACCGCAAAAATCAGAATCCCCTCGCCTCCAAAGACCTCGGTGGCGAGCATAACAGAAGCAACGGGGCAGTTTACAACGCTACAAAACAGTGCAACAAATCCAATTGCCGCGCCGAAGGACGCATCAAGTCCGATAAGCGGCGCGACCACGCAGCCGAATGTTGAGCCTATGAAAAATGTCGGCACGATTTCGCCGCCTTTAAAGCCTGCGGCAACGGTAATCACCGTAAAGAGAATTTTCAGTGCAAACGCTTCCCATCTTGCCTCGCCGGAGATTGCGCGCTCAATAATATTCATACCTGCACCGTTATAGTCGCGCGTGCCGAGCAACATTGTAAGCACAACTATCAAAGCACCGCCTGCAAAAATTCTTAAAAACGCATTCTTAAAAAGTTTTTTGAATAGTTTTTCACTCTTTTCAAGCAAAGTGCAAAAAACAACGCTTACAATAGCGCAAAGCACCGTAAGAACAATCACCTTTCCTATGATGCCAACGCTGATATCGGGGATAGGCAGCTCCTCAAATTTAACGGGATGAAGTCCAAATAACTTTGCAATAAAAGACGCAGCAAACGAGGATACAATGCACGGTACAAGACCTGCGTAGTGCATAACGCCAACGCTTATAACCTCAATTGCAAAAAACGTAGCGGTTACGGGTGTGCCGAAAAGAGCCGCAAAAAGCGCACTCATGCCCGTCATAACAACGATGTGCATATCCTTTTTGTCTAGGCGAAGCAGATTTCCGACTTTATAACCGATGCTGCCGCCTATCTGAAGCGCCGCACCCTCGCGTCCTGCCGAGCCTCCGAAGAGATGAGTGATTACCGTACTGACGAAAATCAGTGGTGCCATAATCAAAGGAATACTTTTGTTGTCCGTATCCGCTGCCTCAATAACGCGGTTAGTGTCAACGCCCTTGGTCGCATGTGCAATTTTGTAAAGCAGCACGATTAAAAGACCGCCAAGCGGCAAAAGGAAAATCAAAAAATCATATTTTTCGCGCGTTTCGGTGGCGATATCCACAAGCATGTGGAAAGCACTGCCGACAACGCCGCCAATGCCGCCGAGAAGTGCCGCAATAAGCACCCATTTTATAAAAACTTTTGTTTCTTTTAATAGAGTTTTTATGTGTTCCATTATTACTTCCGTTAAAAATCGGTTGCATTGCAACCGATTTTATCTTTATAAAAGTCTTTTTCTTAAGTCTGCACCGTCGCAGGGAGAAAGATACGCGGGAGCAACATCAAATACGGTCTTGCCGCCGCACATTCCCTCGCGGTTCATGCGAGCTGCGGCTCTGGCATAAGCCACAAGCACCGATGAAGTAAACTCGGGGTTAGAATCAAGCTTTAAGCTGTATTCAATAATGTGGGTATTTTCAAGCGAAAGTCCCGTTTTACCACTGCGGATAACTCTGCCGCCGTGCGGAATACCGCTGTGGTCGCGCAAAAGTTCCTCTTTGGTGATAAAATGCACTGTGGTATCGTAATCTGCAAAGTAGTTTGGCATGGTTTTGATTTCGTTTTCAATTCGAGCCTTATCTGCACCCTCCTCAACCACTACAAAGCACTCTCTCGTGTGTTTTTCGCGGGTGGTGAGCGTGGGATTTGCACCGCTACGTACCGCTTCAAGCGCGGCGTCTACGGGAATGGTGTACTGTCTTGCGTCAATTACGCCATCAATTCGGCGAATTGCATCCGAGTGTCCCTGACTCACGCCCTTGCCCCAGAAGGTATAAGCCTCGCCCTCGGGCAAAATTGCCTCGCCGTAAAGGCGGTTAAGCGAGAACATGCCGGGGTCCCAACCGACAGAAATCATCGCGATTTTTTCGCCTGCTTTTGCTGCTGCATCAACTGCCGCAAAGTGTTCGGGAATCTTTGCGTGCGTGTCAAAGCTGTCAACAACGTTGAAAAATCTTGCAAGAGTGGGAGTTTGCACGGGTAAATCGGTTGCGCTGCCGCCGCAAAGGATAAGCACGTCGATTTCGTTTTGATGATTTAAAATCTCGTCAATATGATAAACGGGTACGTCTGTAAGAGTTTTGAGCGTTGACGGCTCGCGGCGCGTAAACACGCCGTAGAGAGAAAGGTCAGCGTTTTGCCTTATGGCACATTCAACACCTTTTCCAAGGTTGCCGTATCCGACAATAGCGATTTTTGTTTGCATAAAAATGCCTCTTTTCTTGTAATGTAAATTAATGTTTATGAGCACTAAGCGAAAATGATTATCAAACCTGTAGGGGCGATTATTAATCGCCCGAAAAGCCGCTGCGCTAAACTTCAATTTATAATATTAAATTATAATTTTAAACTTAACACAAGTCAAGGTTTTTTATGCAGAAAAATGCATCGTTTTTTTCATTGACATAGCCGTGAAAGCAGTGCTATAATTGCAGTACAATGTAAATTGGAGGAAACCATGAAAAAACTGCTTGTTTTATCACTGATTTTGGTGCTTTTAACCATTGGCATTTCTGCGGCACATCCGATTTTTGTCATTGACACAAGCGAAGCCGTGGAGGTTTACCGCAACACCTTTGACAACGCTGATGCGCTTAACGACTTCACACAGTACAAAGGCGAATGGGGCATTGAGGACGGACGTGCCTATGTTCTGCCCAATCAATATGACGATAACGGAAGCGGAGCAAATATTTATTTTATCTACACAGGCGCTGACGAAAAGTTGCACACACTTACCGACTATGTGGTTTCGGTAGACATGTACAATGTGCGTCAGGCAACCGGTCTTGTTGCTCGCTGTGACCTTGACACTGTCAATACTGCCGGTCACGGATACATGGGTGTAAATGCTTCCTGCCAGACAAACGGCACTTACTTTTTCACTCGCGTAACCAACAACACCGCAGGCTCTGCTACCACTTCACTCGGCTCCTCTCCCGTAATATTCGCACCCGGCGCAAACATTCGTCTTGAGGTTGCGATGCGCGGCGAAGTAATACAGACCACCGCATACGACCTTGACACGGGAATGCTCCTTTGGACACGCAGTGGTGTCACCGACCTTCACCCGTCAGGCTCATTCGGTCTTTTTGCATATACCACGCTTGTCAACGGACTTGACGTAAGCGAAACTCGCTTTGACAACCTCGTTGTAAAGACTCTTTCCTCTGTTTCCGATGAAACTAACTTTGAAGTTTCCTCCGCTCTTATTGATATAAGCGGTGCCACCGAGGTTTACCGCAATACCTTTGATAATGCAAACTCCCTTAATGACTTCACACAGTACAGCGGCACATGGGGCGTTGAGGACGGTAAAGCATACGTTCTCCCCGGTCAGGCTTCGGCAAACGCTTACTTTGTTTACACCGGCTCAAACACCGCGCTCCACAACCTCACCGACTATGTTGTAGAGGTTGACATTTACAATCTCCGTCAGGCGGAGGGACTTGTTGCACGCTGTGACCTTGACACTTGTAATACCGCAATTCAGGGTTACATGGGCGTAAACGCAAACTTTAACACCGCAGGCACAAAGGCGTATAACCGCGTGACCAAAACCGCCGACGGTAAGAGCTCGGCAAGCCTTGGTACATCGGCAGAAATCTGTGCTCCCGGTGCAAACGTGCATCTTACTCTTGTAATGAAAGGTACTACCGTTCAGTATCTTGTAACCGATATTGACACGGGCAAAGTGCTCTGTAACATCACTGCCGAAACCGAATACTGCCCAAGCGGCTCCTTCGGTCTTATGGCTTATACCAAGGTAGTAAACGGACTTGACAACAGCGACTCGCGCTTTGACAACCTCGTTGTAAAAACTTTTCCCTCAAATGTGGGTGAGGCTTACACCAGGGCAGACTACGCCGCAGAGCAGTACGGTGATGACCTCATCAAATTGCTTGCAAATGACACAGTTGCAATTCACAAAACTCTTTCGATGAGCGAAGGTACTGTAGAAGCGCAGATGTTTATGCCTGCGGCGGCTACAAAGACCGACCTCCAGCCGGTCAAGGGCGACGACAGAATTGATAACGCAGGTATCATTTTCAACCGTTCTGAAGACGGCTCCTCCTACTATAAGCTCCAGATGTACCGCAGAACCTATGTTTCAACAGTAACCGACGGTGCAATTTCAAAAATTTCCAATCAGATTTATACAAGACTTTACAAAGCCGTAAACGGAACCGAAACACTCCTCGAGGAGTTCTACATGGAAGCAAGCGGACTTGGCTCATGGGGTGTGGTTTCTCTCCGCGCAGTAGTAAAGGACGGTAAAATTTACGGCTATATGAACGACCGCTGCTATGTGAGCGTTACCGATTCCGAGCCTCTCATAGGCACGGGCGTCGGCGTGTTTACCAACCGCGCAAACACAGCGTTTGCCAACATCAAGGTAAGTGACGATACCGAGTGCGACAAGGCGGATATCCTTATCTGGGGACACTCTCATCCCGGCGGATGGATTCATGCTGTGGACGAATTTGCTAAATGCGGCAAAACCGTAAATCTTGCCCTTGGCGGCTCCTCAACACTTGATATGCCCAACATCGTTGATGAAATGGCAACATATAATCCCAAGATTGCAGTTATCATGATTGGCTCAAATAACATGGGTTATACCGTGGAAAAGAACGTGACCGACCTTGACAATAGCTTTGATATGCTCCGCGAGCTTTGCCCCGGTGTTAAGTTTATCCTTGTCACCGAGTGGTGGCAGCCGGTGCGCCTTGAGAATTACGGTGATTATGTGCTGAAACTCAACGAAGCATACAGAGAATATGCAGCAGCAAACGATGATGTAACCATTGTCGAAGGTTGGAGTATACCGATGAAAGACGGCGAATTTGATGAAAGTGTGTTCAAGGACACTATGCACTTAAATCCTGCCGCTTATCTCATCCTCAGCAAGCGCGCTCTCTCCGCACTTGAATATCTTGCAAACGGCAACATGGGAGACGTTGACGGTGACGGAGCAGTAAAGGTTTTGGATGCAATGGCCGCGCTTAAAGTCGCATTAAATTACACTGCAGATTATCCCGTTAACGCTGACCGCAATTTTGACGGAGAAATCACACTTATTGACGTAATCAAGATTATAAAAAATATCACAGCATAACAAAAACGGCATCGCAGTCGCGATGCCGTTTTTTTGCAAAATTTGTATAAAAAAACTCTTTATTTTTTTGCTACACTATGATAGAATTGGAATATACCACTTTGGAGGTTGAAAATGCACAAGGACATAATCTATATCGGCGTAAACGACCATGATATTGACCTTTTTGAGGGACAGTACGACGTTCCAAACGGAATGGCGTACAACTCATATTTAATAAACGATGAAAAAATTGCGGTTTTTGATACCGTTGATGCACGCTTTGTTGACGAGTGGCTTGCCAATATCGCTGCGGCAACAAACGGCAAGGCTCCCGACTACCTTATCGTTCAGCACATGGAGCCTGACCACTCCTCGGGAATCACCGCTTTTGCAAAGGCATACCCAAACGCGGCGGTAGTTGCATCTGACAAGGCGTTTGTTATGATGAACAAGTTTTTCTCACTTGATTTTGCAGACCGCAAGGCTGTTGTAAAAGACGGCGACACGCTTTCTCTCGGTGCGCACACTCTCACCTTTGTGGCGGCACCGATGGTGCATTGGCCCGAGGTTATAATGACCTATGATGCAACCGCAAAGGCGCTTTTCTCTGCTGACGGCTTTGGCAAATTCGGCGCGCTTGACGCTGACGAAGATTGGGCTTGCGAGGCGCGCAGATACTATTTCGGTATCGTAGGCAAATACGGTGCGCAGGTGCAGGCGGTGCTTAAAAAGGCGAGCGGACTCGAGATTGAAACAATCTGTCCTCTCCACGGCCCCGTTCTCGACGAAAATCTCGGTTATTACCTCGGCTTGTATGACACATGGTCATCATACGGAGTTGAAAGCGACGGCGTAGTTATTTGCTACACCTCGGTTTACGGCAACACCAAAAAGGCGGCACTCATGCTTGCAAAGGAGCTTGAAGATGCAGGCTGCGCAAAGGTTGCGGTAAACGACCTTGCACGCTGCGACATGGCAGAAGCCGTTGAGGACGCCTTCCGCTACGGAAAAATTGTGCTTGCAACCACTACATATAACGGTCAGATTTTCCCGTTTATGCGCACGTTTATAGAGGAACTCGCCGAACGCGGCTACAAAAAGCGCAAGGTTGGCATTATCGAAAATGGAAGCTGGGCTCCCGTGGCGGCAAGAATCATCAAAAAGATGCTTGAAGAGTGCAAAGAAATTACTTTTGCCGATACCACCGTTACCATTAATTCCGGTGTTAAAGAAGAAAATATTGAACAAATCAAGGCTCTTGCCAAAGAAATGTTATAATTTCTTTGGTCTTGAATATAATAACTAAAAACAAAAGGAGAATTTATTATGAAATACGTATGCGAAGTTTGCGGTTATGTTTACGACGAGGAACTCGGCGACGAAGAAAACGGCATTGCCCCCGGCACAAAGTGGGAAGATCTCCCCGAGGATTTTGAGTGTCCTCTTTGCGGCGTCGGCAAGGACCAGTTCGCAGCAGAATAATTGAGTTTTTGAAA
>JAZNOM010000043.1:0-10686 GCA_045580835.1 Eubacteriales bacterium | reverse complement strand
CCATTCCGATAACGCGCTCGCTTCCGAAAAGACGCATAAGGTCGTCCTCAAGCGAGAGGAAGAAGCGCGACTCACCGGGGTCACCCTGACGGCCCGAGCGTCCGCGAAGCTGATTATCGATACGGCGGCTCTCGTGGCGCTCTGTACCGATTATAAACAGACCGCCGACGTCGCACACCTTCTTTGCCTCGGGTGCGATCTCAAGCTTGTACTTTTCGAGTGCCTCGTGGTATTTAGCACGCGCCTCGAGCACGATCTCGTCAACGTCGTTTGACATACCGACGGCAACCACGATGACCGATTCGTCATAGCCGAGCCTTCGAAGGTCGTTCTTCGCAAGGAACTCCGCGTTACCGCCGAGCATAATATCCGTACCGCGGCCTGCCATATTGGTGGAAATGGTAACCGCACCTAGCTTACCTGCCTGTGCAACGATTTCCGCTTCCTTTTCGTGGTGCTTTGCGTTAAGCACTACGTGAGCAATGCCATTTCGCTTAAGCTCGTGCGAAAGTTCCTCGCTCTTTTCAATAGAAACCGTACCCACAAGCACGGGTTGTCCCTTTTCATGACATTCCTTAATCTGATTTACGATTGCGCGGTACTTCCCTGCGCGACTCTTGTAAACCGCGTCAGGAAAATCCTTTCTAATCATAGGGCGGTTGGTAGGAACCTCGACAACATCAAGGTTATAAATAGTGCGGAACTCGTTTTCCTCTGTGAGCGCCGTACCCGTCATGCCGGAAAGCTTTGCATAAAGGCGGAAATAGTTTTGGAATGTAATTGTAGCAAGAGTCTTGGACTCTTTTTCTACATTTACATGCTCTTTTGCTTCAATTGCCTGATGGAGTCCGTTGTTATAGCGTCTTCCGGGCATAAGACGGCCGGTAAAGCTGTCAACAATGATAACCTCGCCATCCTTAACCATATACTCAACGTCGCGCTTCATAATGCCGTGAGCGCGGATAGCTTGATTTATATGGTGGGCAATGGTGGTATTTGCGGGGTCGGAGTAGTCCTCGATATTGAAAAAGCTCTCGGCTTTTGCAATACCGCTTGCGGTGAGAAAAACATTGTTTGCCTTTTCGTCTACGATATAGTCCGCGCCCTCGGAAATCTCGTCCATATCCTGCTTTGAGTCGGTTTCTTTGATAACGATTTTGGTAAGTGTGCGCGCAAAGCGGTCTGCAATCTCATAAAGCTCGGTAGATTTTTCACCCTCGCCCGAAATGATAAGTGGTGTGCGCGCCTCGTCAATGAGAATGGAGTCAACCTCGTCAACTACTGCGAAATTGTGACCGCGCTGCACCATCTGGTGCTTGTAGATAACCATGTTGTCGCGGAGGTAGTCAAAACCAAACTCGTTATTTGTACCGTAGGTGATGTCGGCTTTGTACGCCGCCTGTTTTTCAGCAGGCATTTGTCCGTGTACAACAAGTCCCGTAGTGAGTCCGAGAAAGCCGTAAACTCTGCCCATTTCCTCACTGTCACGTCTTGCAAGGTAGTCGTTAACCGTAACGATGTGAACGCCCTTTTCTGTGAGCGCGTTTAAGTATGCAGGCATGGTTGCAACAAGGGTTTTACCCTCACCTGTTTTCATCTCGGCAATGCGTCCCTGATGAAGGATAATACCGCCGATAAGCTGAACGTAGAACGGGCGCTTGCCAAGCACGCGCCAGTCTGCCTCGCGCACTACTGCAAAAGCGTCTGTCAAAATATCGTCAAGAGTTTCGCCACCCGCAAGTCTTTCCTTTAAAACTGCGGTCTGCGCGCGAAGCTCATCGTCACTCATTGCCTCATATTTAGGGGCAAGTGCCTCTATTTTGTCTGCAATAACTTTAAGCTTTTTTACTTGGTGGTCACTGTATGTGCCGAAAATCTTTGCAAAAAGTCCCATATTGTCATTTCCTTTCGGAATTTAGTTTATATCTTTAATATTATATCATATATTAAAAAGAATTTGAACAGATAATGCGAATTTTCACAAATTAAACATAAAATTTCTTGATTAAATTGCTAAAAGGAAGTATAATTGATTTGTTTTTAGAAAGTAGGTAACAAAATGAAAGATATAAACATTGTTTTGCTCGAGCCTGAAATTCCGCAGAACACGGGAAATATAGCGCGTACATGCGCGGCAACCGGAGCGGCACTTCACCTTATCCGTCCGCTTGGATTTGCAATTGATGACCGCAAGCTCAAGCGCGCAGGGCTTGACTACTGGGACAAGCTTGATATTACATACTACGACAATCTTGATGATTTCTATGCAAAAAATCCCGGTGTCGAGGTGTATTACTACAGTACCAAAGCTCCGAGAGCGTATACAGAAATCGAATACCCCGAAAATGTGTTTTTAATGTTTGGCAAGGAGACAAAGGGGTTGCCGGAAGAACTGCTTGAAGCAAATCTTGACCGTGTGGTGCGCATACCCATGCGCGACAGTCTGCGCAGTCTTAACCTTTCAAATTCGGTTTGCGTGGGCGTGTACGAAGTCCTACGCCAACGCGGATTTGAAGGTCTTTGCGAAAGCGGCAAATACGGGGGATAGCGAAAAAGGTCAGAACCTTTTAAGGAAAGGTTCCGACACCTCCAAACCTTTTTGTAAAAAATTATTGTCAGCAGCCATAACTACTTATTAAACATTTTACAATTGTTCTTTGGTTCTTTCTTTTTAAGAAAGCACGCCCTCGTTAACAAAAAAGGAGCCTTACGGCTCCTTTTTTCAGTTAAACAATGCTTTTATGCTTTCGGGAATTTTGCCTTTGGGCAGGACATATGTTTCGCTGTTATATCCCTCGCCGTACTTTTCTTCCATTTCTTTATCTACGGTGTCATAGTACGCACGGAAAGCATAATCGGTATCAATAGCAACAAACGTACCCCAAATTGAATAGCTATGGCTATACTTTTCTGCAATATTGTAAAGTTCCTCTGTTTGCTCATTCGAAAGTTCAACCACGGGATACCAATTAAGATTGTATCCATACGGTGAATCCGAAGTGGCGGACTCGCTTACAAGCTCTCTTGTATCATATAGATATCCAAGTCGAGGGACTATCACGCCAACCTCATCGGGACTTTCAACCGCGGCAACTGTCGCCTTGGCGCCTTCATAATACTTGACATACTCGCCCGTTGACTCATCATAAACCGGAAGCGACTCGATGTACTCTACAGTCTTTACCATGTCCTCAAATATCGGCATTTCATTGAAGAAAGAGTGCTCGGTTGAGTATCCGCTATAATAATCATCTTTAACATAGAAGTCATAGATTGAAACGTAACCGACAAGAGGCTTTGAAAGTCGGTCATAGTTTGCAATGCCGAATTCCTTTACATAGGTATCAATAAACTCATCAAGCAGTCCTTCAGCATGCCTGTAATCACCGAGGCGAATCGTATAATTTGCAACATATCCGCTGTCGCGCATTTCACATAAGAAATCTATTCTTTCGGTAAACTCCTTATCCATGCGAGCGTCATCGGCATAGAGCTTTAAGAACTCCTCTGCTCCGTCGATATACTTTGAAATCTCATAGACCCTCGGGATAGGCATACCGAGCTTATTGTACATCGTAGCCTCTACTCTGAAGCTTGTTCGGTTACCGTATGAAGGTATAACAACTCCCGATTTTGAAGCATTTTGCTGATTTTTAAGTACGGTGACAAGAGCCTTCAGCATTTCGGGGTCATCAAAACGCGTGTCGTCATACTCAACGTTTGGAATGCTGATTTCCGCATAGGAAATTGAGTTTTCATTTGGAATATAATCGTCCATATTGAAAACATCGAAGCAGAATACAAGCGAATAGAGAGCAAATGCCGCCGCAAAAATCGCAAGCCCCTTTATACCCTTGAACATAGCCTTTGGCGACTTTTCAAGTATGGTATTGAAAAGCATAAAGCTGAGCACTGCGCCGCAAACGAAGCCGAAAATCATGTTTGGAATGCCCTCGTTGCTGATTACGTAGAAGAAAATTCCCGCAAAAACGGTTACCGTAAACATAAGCATGTATTTCAGCACACTGCCGAGCGTTTTGAAAACAATGGGCTTTTCGGAATTTTCAATAGCACGGCGGCGATAAATTTCATTGCCGCCGAGTACAAGCGCAACAGTAACTAAAAGTGCAATTACGGTGGGCAGAATCTGTATCTCTTCAAAATAGTTTACGATTGCGTAAGCAAACGGCGAAAACCACTCGATAACCTCATTCTCAAAGAAATATGATGCGTTAAAATAAGTGGCAAATATGCCGCGTAGCAAAACAACACCGTAGTATGTCGCAAGCGGATAAAGCATTATCACAAGCGTCATAAGCACCTGAACGAGTCCGTTGCCGGAAAAGCTTCCTGCAAACAGTGTTATCGCATATGTTGTGATAAAGAATACAAGATTTTTAAACAGTGACGTAAAGAAAAGCGTTATTACCTCGGGGATTGCAACACCGAACACATAAAGCTCAACCGTTGCAATAGCAAGGTTAACAGCAGCACCAAGTGCCGCACACAAAAGTGCGCTTGCGATGCTGGTCATATAAAGTGTTTCGCGTTTTTGCGGTAACGCATGGTAGAAATGCGCACTACGGCGCTTCATCATATATCCGAGAGTGATAACTCCGAAATAAACAGCAAGCGCAAACGTAAATACGAGGTTAAGCACCACTATGCCTTCCATTTCGTTTGTCGCGCGTCGGATAAAAATATCATCAACCACAGGATAACGCTCTCTAAATTCTCCAAAAGCCATTATTATCGGAACCGTGAGGGTAAAGAAGTTCATCAAAAACGCAAGCAGAATATGAGCAGCTCTGCGGCGCGTAAGGTTCTTTAAAAGCGATACGTCAAGCAGCTTTTCAGAAGACAACTTTGGTGTAGTCATAACCTCTCTCCTCCATTTCACTGATAAATATTTCTTCAAGAGTAAGCGGAATAATTTCGTAGAACTGCGGCTCAAGCTCCTCTATCTTTGCGGCAACCTCTTCGCGTGTACCGCGTACAACTGCGGTCACCATGCTGCCTCTCTGCTTTATCGAAACAGTGCCAAGCTTTGCAATCTCCTCTGTGCCGATTTCGCGTGAGAACACCGCCTGAACGGTGTGGATATTTTCTTTAAGCGTATCAATTTCGCTTTCAAAGAGTATACCGCCTTTGTGGAGCAGTCCGATATGGTCGCAGATATCCTCAAGCTCGCGGAGGTTGTGCGATGCAATAATAGGAGTAAGTCCGCTCTCGGCAACCTCGTCTGCTAAAATACGCTTCACAAGCTGGCGCATTACGGGGTCAAGACCGTCAAAGGTTTCGTCGCAAAGCAGGTATTTCGGCTTTGCGCTAAGTCCGAGCAGTATCGCCGACTGCTTTTGCATACCCTTTGAGAAGGTTGAAATCTTGCGGTTTTTCGGAAGTCCGAAAATCTCTACAAGCTTCTCATAGGTTTCCCATGAAAAAGAGGAGTACACTGCCGCGTACATATTAGCCATGTCGAGCAGTGTGCTACTCGGCAAAAAGAACTGGTCGTCGGACAGATACACGATTCTATCTTTCAGTTTTACATTTTCGTAAACGTTTTCGCCGTCATACATAACCTCGCCGCCGTCCGCGCGAAAGATGCCGCACATTATACGAAGCAAGGTGGATTTGCCCGAGCCGTTTGAGCCGACAAGTCCGAAAATCGAACCGCTCTTGATCTCGGCGGTAACGTTGTCGAGCGATTTTACCGTGTCGTAATACTTGCTGACACCGTTTATATTAATCATTCTCTCTTTCCTCCCTTAATTACTGCTTTAACACTTTCGATGATGTCATCTTCGCCTATTCCGTATTCTGCCGCCGCCACAGCACTTTTTTTAAGTGACTCCAGCAGCTCCTCGCGGTGCGCGTCCTTAATAGCCGAGATGTCAGATGCAACGAAGTTGCCCCTGCCTGCAAGCGAGTAAATTACCCCCTGCCTTTCAAGCTCACCGTATGCTTTTTGTATCGTATTTGGGTTAATGGCAAGCTCTGCCGCAAGTGCGCGCACAGACGGTAAATGCTCGTCGGGTTTTAAGAGTCCCTTTATCACAAGGTCACGCACAGAATTTACGATTTGTTCAAAAATAGGCGTTCTGCTTCGTAAATCTACCATAATGCGGCTCATTATTCTCAACCTCCTTTATCGGTGTACTATTTGTTCTAGTACAGTTATGATATCATGCTTTTCCCCTAATGTCAATAGATTTGGCAAAAATAAATCTGTTGACTTTTCATGTCGGTTTTTGTATCATAAAAATGAGGTGAGAACATGAAAAAGTTAATTGCTTTAATTTGGATATGCATTATGCTTGTCGGATGCAGTACCGTAATTATAGAAGAAAAGCCCTCGGTTTACGAGAGCGCGATGGAGGACGGGCAAATTCTTATCGTAGTTGACGCAGGGCACGGACTCTCGGATGTAGGCGCATTAAACGAAGAAAACCTCGGCGCGGTAACCGAGGCGGATATAACATTTGCTATTGCAAGTTTGCTTTGTAACAATCTTTCCGAGCGCGGATACACCGTTGTCATGTCGCATGACGGCATAACCAAGCCTGAAACGGATTATGATGACGGCGAGGATACATACGGACCAAGCGAGCGCGCCGATTTTTCAAACTCGCAGGCGGCTGACCTCTTTATCTCGATTCATTGCGACTCCTTCCCTTCAAACGCGGACGTATACGGTACAAGGCTTTACTACGGTGTTAACACGCCAAATTCAAGCAAGCTTGATGAAAGTTTTGCCGAGGCGCTCAAATACGGAATTGAAGAAAAATTTCCGAATGATAAAGAAGTAATACTAAAGCCGATGAACGGAAGTGAAGCATACACGGTGCTTTACAAGACAAAAGTACCGTCGGTGCTTGTTGAATGCGGGTTTATCACAAACAAAGGCGATGCTGAAAAATTGCTTGACGAGAGTTGGCAAAAGAATTTTGCCGCGTCTCTCGCCGACGGCATTGATTTGTATTTTGAAAAGTAAAAGAGAGCCTTTCGGCTCTCTTTTTATTATTTAACCAATTCTTTTGATGCTGCGTACTTTTCAAGTTTTGCGGCAAGGGCTTCTGCGCTCTTGTCGCTTGCGAGATAATAAACCTTAACCTTAGGCTCTGTACCAGACGGGCGGACAACCGCGACGTCACCGTTTTCAAGTCCGTAGTAAAGTGCGTCTGACTTTGGAAGTCCCGTAGGTTCAACCTTGCCGTCAGCATAGGTGATAGTTTCTGCAAGATAGTCGCCTACAAAGCTAACCTTGCAACCGCAGAACTCCTTGGGAGGATTCTCGCGGAGGTCCTTCATTGTACGAATACGGCGCTCAATGCCGTCAAGTCCCTCCATATAAATATCGACAAGCTTTTCTCCATAGAAGCCGTATTTTTCATAAAGCCCCTGAAGTGCATCGTAAAGAGTCATGTTCTTTGCCTTATAGTATGCCGCCATTTCTACCGCAAGCATTGCTGCGCAAACTGCGTCTTTGTCGCGTGCATATGTGCCTTTAAGATAGCCGTAGCTTTCCTCAAAGCCGAGAAGGAATGTTCCGTATCCCTTTGCCTCGTGGTTCTTTATTACTTCACCGATAAACTTAAATCCGGTGAGAACATTGTAAATCTTAACATTATTTGCTTTGCAAATAGCTGCTGCAAGCTCGGTTGTAACTATTGTCTTAACAACGTATGCATCCTCGGGAATACCGTCGCCCTCTTTGAGTGCAGTGAAAATATAGTCAAGCAAAAGCGCACCCATCTGGTTGCCGGTAATGGTAACAAACGAACCGTCATCACTGCGAGTCATCGCGCCCATACGGTCACAGTCGGGGTCGGTTGCGATTATAATATCACTGCCAACCTCATTTGCAAGTTTGATACCGAGAGAAAACGCATCTGCAAGCTCGGGATTGGGCTTTTTAACAGTGGGGAAATTACCGTCAAGCACCATTTGCTCACTGACTGTATAAAGCTTTGTTACGCCGCTTGCAACAAGTGCCTCGGGTACAAGCTTGTGACCTGCACCGTGCAAGGGTGTGTAAACCACTGCAAAATCTTCAGCAACGTTCTTAAGCGCATCAAGCTTGATTCGCTGCTCAAGAACGTTCTGCATATAAATCTTATCAACGGCATCGCCGATAACAATGATTTTTCCTGCCTTTACAGCCTCGTCAAAGTTATCCTTCTTTACGCCCTCGAAAATATCAATTTCCTTGGTCTTTGCAGAAACTATGCTTGCCTGCTGAGGAGGAAGCTGCGCTCCGTCTTCCCAATATGCCTTGTAGCCGTTATATTCCTTGGGATTGTGAGAAGCGGTGATATTGATACCTGCAATGCAACCAAGATGACGGATTGCAAAAGAAAGCTCGGGCGTGGGGCGAACATCGTCAAAAATATAAGCCTTGATATTGTTTGCGCTGAGTACGCTTGCAGAAACCTCGGCATACAACGTTGAATTGTTGCGGCTGTCGCAAGCGATAACAACGCCTCTTTCGCATGCCTTTTCGCCCTCAAGCTTTATCATTTCCGCCATGCCCTGCGTTGCATGAGCGATAGTATAAACATTAATTTTATTGATACCCGCGCCCATGGTTCCGCGAAGTCCGCCGGTACCGAATTCGAGATAACCGAGGAAACGCATTTCCTTTTCAGCCTCATCGTTTTCAATAGCAAGAAGCTCCTTACGGCTCTCTTCGTCAAGATACGGACTGTCAATCCATTTCTTATATTCTGCTTTATAATTGCTCATTATATATTCTCCTTCAATGCATTAGCAAGTTGGTCAGGGCAAGAGGTTCCTCTGCCGCCGCAATCAATTCCGTCAAGACGCTTTATAACCTCGTCAACCGCCATTCCCTTTACAAGTGCCGCAACTCCCTGCGTATTGCCGTGGCAACCACCCATAAAACGAACATCGGTAACAATACCGTCCTCAACTGTTACATGTATCATGCGGCTGCAGGTGCCGCGTGTTCTGTAGTCAAATTCCTTTTTCATATCTGTTCCTCATATGTGCCGATTATAGTATAGTCGGCGCGAATCGTAGATAAAAACAGCAAGAATGCAAAAAGTGTTTCACCGTTTGCCGAAAACGTGCAGATATGCGCATATCCGTCGGTATAGCCAAGCGGAACGGCAACGGTTTTTATAAAACTTACACCTAAAACATTTGCGCCGGTATAAATCTGCGCCCACACCTCTTTATCGCGTGCAGAAAGCCGCAAATCTATGTTCTGTCTGTTATCGGATTCCATTATACCATGGAATCCTCGACAAAGCAATGCAAATTTTGTGGTGATTTCATTGTTTTCGATAGAAACAACTCTCGCGATAAAAAGCTCATATCGCTCTATAAGTCCATATACCGTAAGAAGTGCGCCCTCTCGACTGTTTTCTATGGGAAGTATACAATAATCGCACACACCTGCGCTGACATCCTCACACGCATCGGTAAATGAGCGCACATATGACGGGATAAGGCGCGAGTTCTTCTTTTGAAACTGCGAAAAAGCACCAACCAACAACTGACTTTCGGCAAATGCAACCGTGCCTCCCAAACTTTTTGTACCTTTATTGTCGGTAAACAGTGCAGGTGACGGTTTTAGTTTTGCCGAGTTTTTCAGTTCTGATGTAACTTTGCCGCAAAAGTCCGCAATATACGCCCCCGCATCCGAGGCAAGCTTTGCTTTTACTAAAGCGGCATTTTCCTCAAGCGCACTGCCTGCAGTCTCGTCAATCGACGGCATTGGCGGCATGTACCCCTCAAGCGGCACATCATCTGCAAAAAATCCTTTTGCTTTGGCGTCCTTTGCCGCTGCCTTTGCAACAAACGCTGCAAGCTCGCTTGTGTTTGCACTCATGCGCTCTGCAACCGAAGCCTCTTTTTCAAAGTACCGCGCGATATTGTCTGCGGCACTTTTTATATTTTCAAGGTGCAACTTCATATCAGTTTGGAAAGAACCTCATAGCTTGCCGCAAGGAAATCCTTCATTTCATTTTCGTCAAAGCGGCGCTGTCCAAGCACTGCCAAAGAATAAATCTGCTTTGCAAGGAGTGTGTCGTTTTCGCCATCTCCCTCGGCAAGCTTTTTGATAAGCGAATTATCCATATTTACGATAAGAGAATTCTCTGCGGTAAAGCCTGCGCCCATGTTCATGCCTCCTGCGGCATAAATCTTGAACATATCTTCCATTCGGCGGCTTTCTTCACTGAAACTTAAAATTGCAGGAATTGCAGTGTCGGTAAGTTTTTCACACTTAACGGTAAGCTTTTCATTGCCTGCCGCGTCGCGGAAAAGCTTTTCAAGCTTTTCGGAATGCTCTGCCTCACCATCAGCCTTAAGCGCATCAGTAATGTCCGAGTCAACGCGCTTAAACTTAACGTTTTCGTTTGCGCCCTCAAGCATTTGCACAAACTGCGTATCAATCATCTGTGTAAACTTTACAACCTTGATGCCTTTTGCCTCAAGCATGGATATATACTGCGCCTGAAGCTCGACATCCGAGGAGTAGTAAACGGTGTTTTCATTTGTTTCCTTGGCTCCGTCAAGATACTCGCCAAGTGTAACGAAACCGCCGTGTACAACCTCCATAAGCAAAGAATCCTTTGCCTTGTCATAGAACTTGCGGTCGCAAAGAGCCGCATATTCGCAGAAGGTCTTGATATCGCTCCACATGCCCTCAAACTTTTC
>JAZNOM010000042.1:0-4546 GCA_045580835.1 Eubacteriales bacterium | reverse complement strand
AATCCATCCGAAAACTTCATTCGTAATAACTCCGTTCGACTTGAATGTGTTAGGCACGCCGCCAGCGTTCATCCTGAGCCAGGATCAAACTCTCTAAATTATTGTATCTAAATCCGTTTCCGGAATTTAAATCTTTTAGAGTAATTCAATCTCTACTCAAGCAATCGCTTGCTCTTTCGCATAAGTTTCTTTTACTTGGTTTCTCTAAAGAATTGTTCGAGATCTACACTAAACTTTAGTTCGTGTTTCTTTCTCTTTGTTGTTCAATTTTCAATGACCGAATTTCAAAGCTGCGTTTTGCGCAACCTTGTATATTATACACACCCTCATACCCTTTGTCAAGAGGTTTTAAAAATTTTTTCAAATTTTTTCAACCACTCGGACAAGCTGTCTTTGGGTGAGCTTTTTCATTCTATCACGCGCAAAGCCTTTTGTCAAGCACTTTTTCGCATTTTTTTGAACTTTTTTTCGAGCCACATTATATGGGTATTTTTTACTTTTAAAACCACAATTTGTAGAAGTGCGCAACTTGACAAAAAAATATGTCCATGATAAAATTGCTATAAAAAGTAATCTGTGTGCAATGTGAGGAATATATATGTTGAAAAAATACATACAAAAAGCAAGGCTGTATCTCTCCAGATGTAAAAACAAAAGAAAACATCTTCGCTCTATAAAACTTTCAAAAAACGATTTCCTTTATCGCGCAGGCAACTTGCTTTCGGAATTCGCCCCGAACTTGCCAAACAGGGATACCGTTTTGAAAGAAATGTGGCACTTATATTCACGCAGAGGACTCTCACCAAAAGCTTACCTTGCATTTGAGTTCCATAAAAAAAACCGAAAGCAAAGACGAACCTTTGTTTCCGAAGAAGAGGCATTTTACTTTGCTTTCAAGCTTAACAATACCACTTCTACTGATATTTTAAAGAACAAGCACCTCACCTACACAACTTTTAAGCAATTTTTCAAACGTGAAGTGCTTTTGGTATCATCCGAAACCAGCTTTGAAGAATTCTGCTCATTTGTTTCGCGCCATAAAGTTTTCTTTATAAAACCACTTGACGGCTCATGCGGAAATGGTTGCGTCAAAATATCAAATCTTGCATCCGTACAATACAGACAAACCTTTGCACAGTATAAACTTGAAAACCCAAAAGGTTTTCTTGTCGAAGAAGCCATAAAACAACATCCGGAAATCGCAAAATACAACGAAAGTTCGGTAAACACTTTCCGCGTCATCACTCTGCAACAGCATGGTAAAGTGGCGATTTTGGTTATCATGCTTCGAATCGGAAACGCGGGCTCCTATGTTGATAACGTAAGCCGCGGCGGAAAATTTTGCCATGTAGACCCTAAAAGCGGTCTTGTTACTGCTGTATTTGAAAGTCCATTGCACAAGATTGAGAATCCCGAATGCTTTGGCGCACCTGCCATCGGCACAAAGATACCTCACTTTGAGGAGCTTGAGCCTCTTATTACCGAGCTTTGTCTAAAAATCCCCGATGTACATTGGATAGGCTGGGATCTTGCTTTAACAGAAAATGGCTGGTGCCTTGTGGAAGGTAATCACACCTGCCAACAGTTAGGCGCGCAAGCAGGCAGAGAAGAAGGAATGCGCACCTTGTTCAAAGCAGCAAAAAAAGAACTGAAAGAGAGAAAATGAATGGGCATAGCTCATTCATTTTCTTTTTGCGAAAGTTTTTAATGATACACGCACGCGTATATATTAAGGAAACTTTGTGAACTTTTTAAAAAAGTATGGCATATTCAAACCGAATATGCTACAATAAAATGAATGAAATTAATGAAAGTGAGATATATAAATGTCAAAAAACTGCGAACCAAACTGCCGACTTGGCAAAGTCGGCGGCGAAGCGGTGCTTGAAGGCGTTATGATGCGCTGCGGCGACCGCTACAGCATTGCCTCGCGCAAAGAAGACGGCTCTATAACCGTTTCCAACCACTCGTACACCTCGCTGCGCAAGCGCCACAAGTTCTTCAACCTGCCAATCATCCGCGGCATCGTTTCACTTGTGGAGTCTTTCAAGCTCTCGTTCAAGGTGCTTACCCTTTCCGCCGAAGCAATCGGCATGGACCTCGACGAGCCCGAAACCAAGTTTGAAAAATGGCTGCTTGACAAGTTCGGCGACAAAATCTTCAATATTATAATGGGAATTGCAGGCGTTCTCGGCGTATTTTTAGCCGTAGGTCTCTTCTTTCTGCTCCCGACAGCCGCAACCAAGGGCATCGATTACCTGCTTTCACTTGTTGGCCTTGAACTCGGTTGGGCAAAAACACTTTGCGAGGGTATAATCCGCATAGCGATTTTCGTTTGCTACATTCTGCTTGTATCACTTATGCCGGACATCAAGCGCACATTCCAGTACCACGGTGCAGAGCACAAAACCATTGCTTGCTACGAAGCAGGCGAGGAGCTTACTCCCGAAAACGCGGCAAAGCACACCCGTTTCCACGCGCGCTGCGGTACAAGCTTCATTTTTGTAATGCTTATCATCAGCGTGCTAGTGTTCTCGCTCCCCTTTGTTCCGTGGGACAACATCTGGCTGCGCTACGCTATCAAGCTTCCGCTTATGCCGATTATCTGCGGTCTCGGATTTGAGTTTATCCTTTTCGCAGGCAAGCACGACAACCTCTTTACAAAGATTTTGTCCGCTCCCGGTCTTTGGATGCAGCGCGTGACCACACTCGAGCCCGACCTTGACCAACTTGAAATTGCAATTACCGCGGCAAAGGCGGCAATGCCCGATGATTTTGACTATGCCGAGGTTGAAGCGACGATTGAAGCGTCGGTGCCAAAAGCCGAAACCGAAGAAAATGACGCAGAGTGAGGTTAAGGCGGCTCTCGCCGAGGCAGGGATTGAAAACTGCGAGGGTGAGGCGCGCATACTCTGCGAGGAATTTTCGGGTGAAGAACTTGAAAATGCAGTTGCGCGGCGCATAAAACGCGAGCCGTTGCAATATATAATAGGAAAGTGGTATTTTTATCGCGAAGAATATTTTGTATCGCCTGCGTGCCTTATACCGCGAAGCGACACCGAGATGCTTGTCGAGTATCTTGTAAAAAAGCTTCCGCGCGGCGCGCGCTTCCTTGACCTTTGCACCGGCAGCGGTTGCATTGCCGTGTCGCTTGCCAAAAACCGCGCCGATACAAGCGGCAAAGCCGCCGACATCAGCGACGGTGCGCTTGAAATTGCGCGCAAAAACGCTTTGCACAACGGCGTTTCAACGGTGGAGTTTTTCCACACCGATGTGAAAAATGCGCCATGCCTTGACGAGTGCTTTGACTGTATAATTTCAAATCCGCCGTACATTGAGTCAAGCGTGGTAGACACACTTGAAGCAGAGCTTTTTCACGAGCCGCGAATTGCGCTAGACGGCGGAAGCGACGGTATGGACTTTTACCGTGCGATTGTACAAAACTACAAGCATTTGCTTACCGAAAACGGATTTTTCGCGTTTGAGTTTGGCTATGACCAAGAAAAATGCGCGGCGGCACTTGCCAAAGAACACGGTTTTAAATTTACTGCTATAAACGACTACGGCGGCAACTTCCGCGTTGCCATTATGGAGAAAGAATGATTGGAATTTTTGTCAGCGGTCTCGGCGGACTTACCGCGTACAGAGAACTGCACACACTGTTACCAAACGAGCATTTTGTATACTTCGGCGACACGGGGCGTGTTCCGTACGGCTCGCGTTCGCACGAAATTCTCTTGAAATACGCGCGTCAGGACATAAACTTTCTGATTTCCAAGGGCGCTGACGCTATCCTTGCCGCCTGCGGCACTGTATCATCGGTGGTGCTTGACGAAATCAAGGGCGAATACAAAGTACCCGTAGTAGGCGTTGTTGACGCATCCGCCGCCGAAGCGCTTGCCGCGACTAAAAACGGCATCGTCGGCGTTATCGGTACGGGAGCAACCGTTTCAAGCGGCGCATTTGAAAAGAAGCTGCTTGACGGCGGCGCAAAACAGGTTGTATCGGTGGCGTGTCCGCTCTTTGTACCGCTTGTTGAGAACGGCTACATCGCGCGCGAGTGCGAAGTTACAAAGCTCGTGGCGCGTGACTATCTTGAAAAAATCAAGGCGGCAGGCGTTGACACACTTATTCTCGGCTGCACGCATTTCCCGATTATCGCGGATATTATTCAGGATGAACTGCCAAGCGTTACGCTGATAAATTCGGGCGCGGCGGCGGCAAAGGCGATTGCAAAGAGCCTTGAACGTAAGGGCGGCGCGGCATCGGAGTTTTATGTGAGTGACAGCCCCGTGAATTTTGATGCGGTGGCGCGCATTTTCCTTTGCGGCGAAACCGTAAGCGCAAAAAAGATTGATATTGAAAAGTATTAAAAAGGAGCCTTGCGGCTCCTTTTTTGCGATGTGAATTAATGTTTACGGGAGCAAATTGGAACGCACAAATCCGTAGGGGCGAATATCATTCGCCCGTTTGTAAAACATCTAATGGCGGCTTTTCGGGCGATTAATAATCGCCCCTACAGGTTTGATAATCATTTTCGCTTAGT
>JAZNOM010000041.1:0-9939 GCA_045580835.1 Eubacteriales bacterium | reverse complement strand
AGTGCCGCCGTGCGGTACACGAAGCAGATATACGTTTTCACACACTCTCTCGAAACTCATAATGTCCTCTTTAACTGATTATTTGCGCTTGCAAGCCTTAACCTTTGCAACAACTGCTGCTGCATGGTTCTTAATTTCCTCGTAGTCACATGTGCCCTTGGTGGGGTGAGTGATACCGGTGCCGAGTGCTACTGCGTATGCGCCGTCATCAAACCACTTTTCGATGTTGTTGATATCTACGCCGCCAACAGGAATGCATCTTGCCTGAGGAAGGGGGCCCATAACAGCCTTAATAAAGCCGATGCCAACTGCGCTTGCAGGGAAAATCTTAACGATATCGCAGCCGTAGTCCATAGCAGTTACGATTTCGGTAAAGGTCTGTACACCGGGCATGTAAGCAATGCTGTAACGGTTGCAGAGCTTTGCAACTTCGGGACGGAAGTTAGGAGCAATGATGAAGGATGCTCCAGCGAGAATACAAGCTCTTGCGGTCTCGGGGTCGAGAACGGTGCCTGCACCTACATATGCATCAAGTCCCTTTTCCTTAATTTCCTTTGCGATGGTCTCAATGATGTTGAGCGCACCGGGAGTGGACATGGAAACTTCGAGAATGGTAACGCCGCCGTCCATAATAGCGCGGGTACGAACCATTGCTTCTTCTTCAGACTTATCGCGAACGATACCTACAAGGCCGTTTGCATGCATATTAGCTATAACTTTATGCTTAAGAATATCCATCTTTTTTACCTCGCTGTCTTATCTTTGAATTCTGCCGTTGCCGCTGCCTGCGATGAGGTTTTCAACGTCTTCTTTGCCGAATCTTACGAAGTCGCCGTAAGTGGTGTGCTTGAGAGCAGAGCCGCCGATAGCGAACTCGATAACCTTCTGATAGTCACCGCCGAAGTTACGGAGACCGTAAATAAGAGAACCGCCGAAGCTGTCGCCGCCTCCAATACGGTCAACGATGTTGGTGATTGAGTACTTACGGCTCTGATAGAAGCCGCCGTCACGGATTGCAAGAACGCCGGACCAGTTGTTGTGGTCAGCAGAAACGCTCTCGCGGAGAGATACTGCAAGGCCCTTAACATTGGGATATGTATCCATAACAAGTTTTGCAAGATCCTTGTACATGTCAACATTGAGCTTGCCGGAGTCAACGCCGGTTTCCATCTCGATGCCGAGGCACTTCTGACAGTCTTCTTCGTTTGCAATCATGTAGTCGATATATTTAGCGATTTCAGGCATTACTTCGATAGGCTCCTTGCCCCACTTCCAAAGCTTCTTGCGGTAGTTAAGGTCGCAAGAAACGGTTACACCCTTTTCCTTGCACTTCTTGAGAGCTTCGATAGTAGCTTCACAGAGAGATTCGGAAAGAGCGGGAGTGATACCGGTTACATGGAACCAGTCTGCACCGTCAAGAATTTCATCCCAGTTAAAGTCGCCGGGCTTAACTGCTGCAATAGCAGTGTTGTCGCGGTCATAAATAACCTTGGAGGGACGCATGTTGGAGCCGGTTTCGGTGAAGTAAAGGCCAAGGCGCTTGCCGGTCATCTGGATAGAGCTGGTATCAATACCAAAGCGGCGGAGTTCGTTAACTGCAGCCTTACCAAGATCATTCTTAGGAAGAGCGGTAACAAACTTTGCCTCATCGCCGTACGCGCTTACTGCAACTGCAACGTTTGCTTCTGCGCCGCCGAAGGTGCAAACCATATTGGGGGTCTGGAGAATCATCTCTCTTGCGGGAGGAGTGAGTCTGAGCATAAGCTCGCCGAAAGTAACAACCTTTTTCATTTTTGTTTACCTCGATAAAATAATTTTTTCGCACGTTCTGCGTGCCATATTTGTACACAATAATTATAGTAAAAAATTGCCGTTAAGTCAAGAAGCGAAGCGTTCTTTCCTTACAAATAACTGAACCTTTACCCCTCGGGTTTTTGCAAACTTTGACGAATTTTTAACAAAGTTATAGATATAAGAGCAAATTTTACGCAAAACCGAGCAAAACATGCTGATTATATGCTATAATAAAAAAGCAGTATGCTTATTTCTGCTTTTAATGCAATGGCGAGGTGTAAAATGGCAAAATCGGAAAATCAAAAGTTAAAGTTGCTTTATCTGATTGATATTTTAAATGAAGAAACGGACGAAAATCATGCGCTTTCGATGTCGCAGATAATCGAAAAACTTGCAGAAAAAGGGGTCAGTGCCGAACGCAAATCATTATACAGCGATATTACACTGCTTGGTGATTACGGCATTGTTATCGAAAAAACATCAGACCACCGCTACTATGTTTCGACACGTGATTATGAACTTGCCGAACTTAAAATTCTGGTTGATATAATTCAATCTTCGCAATTTCTGACGGCTAAAAAGAGCCGCGCGCTGACAAAAAAGCTTTACCGCGAAACCAGCCGCTACGGCGCGGCAGAGCTTGACCGTCAGGTACATACCGCATTTGCAAAGGTGCCAAATGAGAAAACCTTTTATACAGTTGACGCGATACACCGCGCAGTGCGTGACAACAGGCAAATTGAGTTTTCATACTTCAGATATAATGAGGACAAAGTGCTTGTAGAGCGCCACGCGGGCTACAAGTACACCGTCAGCCCGATAGCGCTTGTGTTTGATAACGAAAACTATTATCTTGTAGCATTCAACGAGGATGAGCGTGAAATCCGCCACTACCGCGTTGACCGTATACAAAAGGTCAATGTTACCGACAATGAGCGCACCGACTCCGCGACCTATGGCACCTTTGATATCAGCCGCTACGAAAACAAAACCTTTGGAATGTTTGGCGGCAACGAAGAACTTGTCACGCTTAACTGCAAAAACGAAGCAGCGGGCGCGATAATCGACCGTTTTGGTGATGAACCGACATTCATCAAGCACGCTGACGGCACGTTTGACGTAACGGTACGCGTATTTGTAAGTGAGCAGTTTTTCGGCTGGGTTACAGGCCTTGGAAGACTTGTAAAAATCAAGTCGCCTGAAAGTATTGCGGAGAAATACAGGAGTTTTTTGTTGGAAATAGTAAAAAGGGATTGAGCCACGGTTCAATCCCTTTTTTAGTAAATTAAAGTTTATGTGAGTAAAATGGTACACACCAACCCGTAGGGCGGGGGCTTGCTTCCGCCGCCGGTACAATATCAATCCGTGGCTCACGGCGGGAGACAAGCCCCCGCCCTACAATGTTGGTTTGTCGCCATTGCATAGTGCGCTAAACTTTTATTTATCTTTCCTTATTTTAAATGAAACGTACTCCGGTATTTCACCTCGGTTTTGGACTTTAAAAAATCGCGAGGGGACTTGCCGTAATGTCTTTTAAACATTTTTGAAAAAGCCATTACATCGCTATACCCAACGGCCGCTGCCGCTTGTGTCACGGTATAGCCAAGCTCATGCATAAGCATGGTTGCGCTTGCCATGCGACACTCGTCAATGTACTCCTTAGGTGTTTTGCCGGTATGCTTTTTGAAACGCGCACCTAAATACGAACGGTCAAGAAAAAGTCTGTCGGCAAGCTCGCTTACAGTGATAGAGGCAAACTCTTTTTTTATAATCGCCTCTGCCAAATCCATAGTGCTTTGCGTTTTTTCTTCATTATAATTTTTACATGCATACAGCTTTGCAAACACGGAAAACACCGTTGCCGCATATTCGGCATTAGTAAGCATTTCGCCGCCCTCGGAAGCAAGGCGCAAAAACTCCTCGCTTATAGCAGCTGCATCTATCACATAGTTTTCTTCAAACTGCGTTGGCAGTGTAAGATCTGTAGAAAATCCTATCCAGACATATTCCCACGGTTCTTCTTTGTCGGCACGAAGCACATGTACTTCATACGGTTTTATGATAAATGCTTCGCCTTTTTTTGCAGTATGTACTTCCCCGTTCACTGTATACTCTCCCTTGCCGGAAAGCACATATTCAATAATATAATATTGCCGCATTACAGGTCCGTAGGTGTACCCCAAACCGCACTGCTGTCTGCCGCCCATAAGCGGACTGATATGTGGCATCTGTGTCGAAGGATCTATATTAAAATGTATAAAATACGGTTTCATAACTCCACTCCTTTTAATAGCATTATAACAAATAAACATAGCAAAATGCAATAGAAAATATCATATTAGTTAGTTAAAATATAGTTGTAAAATATTTTTCGGAGGAAAGGCAATGAAAAAAAGTCTCATTATTTTTCTTGCCGTAATTTGTATGTTTACGGCTTGTTTGGCAATTAATTCTTTTGCGGCAACCGTCTATGTTTCCGACGGCGGAAGCGGTAACGGCTCAAGTGCAACAAATCCACTCGGCTCGCTCACAGACGCATACAACGCGCTTGGCGATGAGGGCGAAATTGTGCTTTGCGGCACGGTTTCGGTACCGGTAAACAAAATCGGTACGACGCGCAACGCTTTTGTAGAACCGGCTCACAAAGGCAAAATCACTTTGCGCGGCAACGATGACACCGCAACCTTACTCTTTGGCTCTGTATACGAATACTACATCAGCGGCGAAACAGAATTTAAAAACATCATAATTTCCTCGGGTGACCGAACATCGGGACTCTACATGGCGGCAAGAGGAAACCACCTCACCATGGGCGACGGAATTACAATGCATTCAAATGGCACCGTAACTCTTGGAAACTACAAAGAGGTTGGCACAAAACTGTATCTCTATGCAGGCTGCATGAACGGCGTTACATATGACGGCTACACCGAATGTGATAACCACATGACCGTTAAAAGCGGCACATATTGGGGTATCGGCGGCTTTAACCGTAACCAAAATGTTACGACCACAGGTCACTCTACTCTTGAAATCGGAGGCAACGTTCGCACCGCGTATCTCATAGCAGGCTCTACCGGTACATCGTCGTTTGCCGCTCCTTCCGGTATCGACATGTACATTATAGGCGACATCACGGTTTCAAAGCAGATTTCGCTTGGCAACCAGAACTCCGATACAGAATCTTTTGACTCAAACTTAATTATTAAGGATGGAAAAATTGATTTTATCGGTGACTTTATCGACTACAACGCGCGCAAGCGCCTTACCTCGCTTGATATCTATGTAAACGATTCATCCGCATCGGCAGTTGATACATACACTTCTCTGTTTGCAGGCTACGGTGACAGAGAGGGAACACTTAAAAACTACTGCGAAAACGAATTCGGCGCACACAATTATAAAAACGGAATTTGTACCGCCTGCGGTATTTCCAAAACTGCGGCAGAATGTACTGCTCATAATTTTACCACCAAAACGGAGGGTACTGTAGTGTCAAAGATTTGTGACAACTGCGGTTTTACCGCTAAAACAACAAACAAAACCGCCACCGAAAGCGGTGTATATACCTACACAAACGGCAACTTGCGCGTACAGATACTCTCTGAAAGCATCATGCGCATTGAGGAAAGCAAAGACGGCACTTTCGTTGACAAGGCAACACTTGTCGTGCCCGACCGCACGGTATTCAAAGGTACGGCTGTAGCAGTAGACAGCGACAGCGATACAGTTATTATTAAAACAGAAAAGTTTACCGTAAACATTCCGAAAAACGATGCAACGGCGGCATCCGTTAAGGTTTTTGACAACGACGGCAAAACTCTCTACAACTATTTTGAAACGGCTAAAAACGGATTTTACTCATCCCTCCCCGCCCCCTCCGAAACTCCTGACACATACGCTATCATGGACAACGGAATTATCCCTGCAGACAGCGGTCTTGTATATGTAGGCAGTGAGGACGAAAGCAGCGACTGGACACGCAGCGAAAACACCGATGTATATGTGCTGTTCCCTCTTGGTGACAGTATCAAGCTCCGCGCCGACTTTGTAACACTCACCGGTAAAACTTTAATGTCGGACATCAAAGCTCTTGGTAACTGGTACTCCAAGTGGACAAAATATTCGGCAGAAGAAAAACTTGCGATGATTGAAAAATATCGCACCGAAAGAATACCGCTTGACATGATTGTTATTGACACAGAGTGGAAAAACACCTCGGCAAACGGCAATGACGGTGACGGCACAGGCTATACTACAAACGACGAGCTTTACCCTGACATGAAAGGGTTCCTTGAAGCGGCAGAAAAAGCAGGCGTTCTTGTACTCTTTAATGACCACACTCATCAGACTTCACTCACAATTACCACTCCCGCAGAACTCAAGTGGCAGTGTGCAGGTATAACATCGCTTATGGAAATTGGTCTTGACGGCTGGTGGTATGACCGCAACTGGACATATTCAATAAAGTCGCCGTACAGTGATGTGCTTTTCTCTACCATCGGTCAGGTGCTCTATTATGACACTATGGAAAAATACCATATCGACACCACCGAGGGCGAATATCCCGAGCGTGTGCTTATGCTCACAAACGTAGACTGGATTAAACACGGTCATATAACCGGCAATCCTTCGCTTATCGGACACCGCTACGGTATCCAGTGGACTGGTGATATCTACGGTCACTCTAACCAGCTCAAGCGCGAAATTGAAAACATGGTACTTGGTGGTACAAACGGCGCTTCGCCGTATATGTCGAGCGACCTTGGCGGCTTCTGGCACAATGACACCATTTCTAAAAACCATTTTCTCCGTTGGATGCAGTATGGCGCGTTCTCGCCTACGGTGCGCGTTCACTCCACTCTTTCCGGCAAAAATGAACAGCTTCCTTGGAGCTACGGCGCTGATGCGCAGAGAATAATCAAGAATTACCTCGACATGCGCTATCACCTCATGCCGTATTACTACATGCTTGCACGTGAAAACTATGACACAGGTATGCCCCTTATGCGCCGACTCGACTTCTACTATCCACAGTATGAGGAATCGAAAGACAACTCCGAATACCTTATCGGCAAAGACATTCTTGTAGCACCTTTCTGGAGCACGACCGGCGACGGACGCGATGTTATGCCCACAGAATGGATGAAAACACCAAGCGGTGAAGCAGGTCTTTACGCAGAATACTTCAACACCGAAAAAGGCATGGCTAAAGAAGATTACTTCAATCAAACCGTGGCTCACACCGACATCGTTACACATCCGGGCTTCTATTGGTACACAAGTTCTCCGCACTCAAGCGTAAATACAGACTACTTTGCAGCACGCTTTACAGGAACAATCACCCCTGAATACGACTGCTACATAGGCACATACGCAGATGACGGCGCAAGAGTTTACATTAATGGCAAGCTTTGGTCTGACGGCTATGCTTCAAGCCAGGCAAAGCCTTATCTCAACACCACAGATATACTTAAAGCAGGCAAAACCTACGACGTCAAAGTTGAATACTATGAGCTTTCGGGCAGAGCAATATTCTACTTTGTAAGCGAACCCGTGAACGCATACGGAATTTCCGAGCGTGAAGTTTTCATTCCCGACGGCACTTGGACAAACGCGTTCACCGGCGAAAAGGTAGTAGGTCCTAAAACAATCACAGTTAAGGGTAGCACAGATGAAATGCCTATATTTATCCGCGAAGGTGCCGCTATCCCCGTAAGCGAAGTAAATTCGCCTATGGCGGGCGCAGATTGGAAAGACCTTTCTGTAAATCTCTACGGTCTCTCCAACACATCTTTCACTCTTTACGAAGATGACGGCGAAACCGAAGGTTATCTCGACGGCAAGTACAGAAACACCACAGTTTCGGTATCTTCCTTGGCGTCAGACACATGGAAGATTGATATTGGTGCTGCAACCGGCGACTTTGCAACAGATTATACCAAGCGAAAGGTTACGCTCCGTATTCATTCCATGGTACCGATAAGCGGTGCAACTGTCGGTGATACTGCGGCTACCGTTACTCCTATAATGCTTAACAGCGATGTCCTTCCCTTTGCAAACACAGGCGCATCCGCGATTTCGCATGTATACGAAATAACCGCAGAGGTTGACCTTACCAAGGGCGAAAGTATCCTTGTAACGACCGGAATTTTAGGCGATGCAGACAATAACGGCTATCTTTCGGTAAGCGATGCTTTGCTCGCAATTCGCGGAATGCTTAACCAAAGCGGCTCTCCTGCATCCGATATGGATAAAAACGGCAAGCTGGAACTTTTAGATATAATCAAGCTCCTTAAAGAAATCACAAATTAACCAAACAAAAAGCCGACTCTTCGGAGTCGGCTTCAGCCTGATGACAAAGTCATCAGGCTAACCAGAGGATGAGAAACGCAGGCAGATTTTTGGATTTTTGTTTCGTCGGCGTACATGTGTACGGTAGAGACAAAAATCCGAAAAAGCAAGTAACGGCAAGGGCTAAAAAAGCCCTTGCCGCATTTTGTTTTTTTACACAAAGTGAAAAATTATTTCTATTTATTCCCTTCGCTTTTATTTCTTACTTGCGATCTGACGTGTTTGTCAGCACTCTGAAATAAAAATGGCTGCTTTAGCAGCCATTTTTATATTACTTTTCAACGATTTCACTCTTGCCGCCCATGTAAGGCTGGAGAGCCTTGGGGATGCGGATAACAAACTTGCCGTCGCGCACTTCAAGGTTGTTTTCGAGGAACGCGATAAGCATTCTCGGAGGAGCAACAACGGTGTTGTTGAGGGTGTGTGCAAGATACTTCTTGCCGTCTGCGCCCTTAACGCGGATACCAAGGCGGCGCGCCTGCGCATCACCGAGGTTGGAGCATGAGCAAACCTCAAAATACTTGCCCTGCTTCGGAGACCATGCTTCAACGTCGTAGGATTTAACCTTGAGGTCGGCGAGGTCGCCCGAGCAGCACTCAAGAGTACGAACGGGAATATCCATCGAGCGGAAAAGCTCAACCGAGTAGCTCCACATCTTGTGGAACCAGTCCATCGACTCCTCGGGCTTGCAAATAACAATCATTTCCTGCTTTTCAAACTGGTGGATACGGTAGATACCTCTCTCCTCGATACCGTGCGCGCCCTTTTCCTTACGGAAGCAGGGGGAATAGCTTGTGAGGGTGTGGGGGAGAGTCTTTTCATCGGTAATAGTGTCGATGTATTTACCAATCATAGAGTGCTCGGAGGTACCGATAAGGTAAAGGTCCTCGCCCTCAATCTTGTACATCATAGCGTCCATTTCCTCAAAGGACATAACGCCTGTAACTACATTTGAGCGAATCATAAAGGGCGGGATGCAGTAGGTAAAGCCCTTGTCAATCATAAAGTCGCGCGCGTATGCGGTAACCGCACTGTGAAGACGAGCGATGTCGCCCATGAGGTAGTAGAAGCCCTCGCCTGCAACTCTGCCTGCGGCCTCTTTGTCAATGCCGTTGAAGTGTGCCATGATGTCGGTGTGGTAGGGAATTTCAAAGTCAACCTGTGTCTTTTCGCCAAAGCATTCAACTTCAACATTCTCGCTGTCATCTTTACCAACAGGAACGCTATCGTCAATGATGTTAGGAATCTTCATCATAACTTCTTTGAGGCGTGCTTCCACTTCCACTTCTTCTTTTTCGAGAGCGGCGAGCTCTTCAGCCTGCTTTGTAACAAGCTGCTTCTTTTCTTCAGCCTCTTCTTTCATGCCCTTGCCCATGAGCATACCGATTTCCTTTGAAACCTTGTTGCGGTTTGCGCGAAGGTCGTTTGCGCGGGTGTTAGCGGCGCATTTGCGGTTGTAAAGCTCAATAGCTTCGTCAACGAGAGGAAGCTTTGAGTCCTTGAATTTCTTTTTGATGTTTTCTTTTACAAGGTCGGGATTTTCGCAGACAAATCTGATATCAAGCATTTTATATGAGTCCTTTCGGAAATAATTTCTTACATTATATTATCTCTCAAAATAAGAAATATGTCAAGAAGTTTTTTGGGAAAGGTAAATTAAAGTTTAGCGGAGTAAATTGGAACGCACAAATCCGTAGGGGCGAATATCATTCGCCCGTTTGTAAAACATCTAATGGCGGCTTTTCGGGCGATTAATAATCGCCCCTACAGGTTTGATAATCATTTTCGCTT
>JAZNOM010000040.1:0-11551 GCA_045580835.1 Eubacteriales bacterium | reverse complement strand
CTACACAGGCAATATCACTGCTAATATCAACAAGTGGGGCAATATTCTGATTCGTGATAATTCGATTATCAGTTATATAGAAAGTAATAATTATAACCCCTTGAAGAATACAGGAAAGCTCACAGTAAATGTTGCAAGCGGTATAGGCAAGGGTAGATTGCCTGTTGCAGATTTTAACGCTGATGGCAAGTTTGATATAAAAGACACCCTTTTGGCGGCTACGAACATGACAAACAAACGCGCTTTAGATACTGAAACATATTTCTTCAGCGTAAAAGAACTCGGTATCAAGCATATCGTATATCTTTTGAAGAAAGCCGTTTTATAAGAGAAGAAGTTATTCACTTTCATATGGGGTAGTAAACGGCTATCCTCGGTAAAGTTTACCCGAAGTGCCATATGGCGACTCCAGCCTTGACATTCCAAGGTCTTATTTTAGCAAATCCACGAATTTTCCACGATTATGGTAATCAAGGCTAATACAAAGCAAAGTGCCTTATAGCAAGTAAAGCTGGCTATAAGGCACTTTTTGTTTCTTTTTACACCCTTACTTCCGCGCCGTCGCGGAACACAAAAGTTATCGTCTTATTGCTGTTCACTATGGCTTTATCAAGTGCTATTGTCCAGATGGTATTATCGAACACATCAATTTTTCTATCGGTGTTTTTCAACACATAAATGTATTCGTTGAAAGCATCGGCTTTGCGAAGTTTCACAAGCCTTTCCTCATCAAGCTCGGCAACTCTCGCAGATGCCTTATCGTACCGTGCAACCAAGGCATTGTACTTTTTGAGGTATGCCTCCTGGTCTTGCGCCTGCGATGCGTTGCTGTGGATGTACTTTCTCGAAAGCTCTGTTACTTCCTCAAGTTCTTGCATAAGTGCATCTCGCTCAGCATATATCTCTGTACAATCTGCAAAGTATGCGGCGGCAAGCTCACAGTTCGCAATAATCTCCTCACGCATATCATATACCGAATTAAACGCAAGGATGAATTTTTCTTTTATGTCTTCTTCTGTAAAGTGCGGTGTGGTGCATTTGTGTTCGCCATTAAACTTGTCGTTACATTGCCAAATGACACGTCGGTATTCGGGACTATTTGAGTTCCATACCTTGGGACCGAAGAAACCACCGCAGTCGTCGCAGACAAGTTTTGATGCAAGAATGCTTGAACCACTGTACTTTTTGCCTTGGTTTCTTCGTCTTACAATTTCTCGTTGTACTTGCTCCCACTCCTCGGGCGGTATAATGGCTTCGTGGCTCGTTTCAATATAATACTGCGGTACTTCACCGTTGTTTACTCTCAGTTTTTTGGTGAGAAAATCCACGGTATATTTTTTCTGGCGCAGGGAGTGGGATTCGAGCCGCGCTGCGCTTGGCACCCACAACGTCTTGCTAACGCAAGCCGTAATCCATTGCTACGCAATGGAGCGTGGGGTCTCACCCACGTCCACAACGAAAAACAGAGCCCCACAAAAGTGGAGCTCTGTTTTTGGCGCAGGGAGTGGGATTCGAACCCACGTGGGTTGCCCCAAACGGTTTTCAAGACCGCCTCGTTATGACCGCTTCGATATCCCTGCGTATTCAATTGTACAAGAAATCGTAGCACTCCAATGGAGAAAACTAAACGGTTTTCAAGACTCGTGCCCTTCCGAAAACATAGTCGAAACGCGCACCGAAAAATCGGCTTCGTTTCTTCTTGTTTTCGTGACACGCTTGCAAAAATGTCATACCATGACATTTTTACTGCGCTCACCCATTATGACCGCTTCGATATCCCTGCAAATAATTAAATTCATACGAAGGGCGATATATCCCTGCGTATATTATAAGTGCTTTTTCGCACTCACAACGCATATGATACCACAAAACCACTTTAGTGTCAAGAGAAAGAAAAAATTATTTTTAAACTTCTTTCACTCAATTGACACGGAAACATTTTGATTGTACAATATAAGTATAAGAAAAAACAAGAGGTGCGTACATGGCTACTGTAGCATATAAATGTCCGTCTTGCGGCGCTGGAATACCGTTTAATGCCGAAAAGCAACTGTTTGTGTGCGAATACTGCCTTTCGGAATACACCGAGGAGCAGATTGCGGCGCAAACTCCGAATGAAGAGCCACAAGAGACGAGAAAAACAACCGAAGAAGAAAACGAGGATTTTTGCAAGGATTATTTATCGTATACCTGCAAAAACTGCGGTGCCGAGGTGTTTGCGGATGAGCATACCGCCGCGCAGTTTTGCTATTACTGCCACGAGCCTATTGTCTGCAACGGTCGACTTTCGGGACAGCTTAAGCCGCAGTTTATAGTTCCGTTTGCATATGACAAAAAAGAGGCGGAAAAGCGGTTTTTGCAGTTTGCAAAGTCAAAGTGGTTTGTTCCGCGAGACTTTTTTGCACCGAAACAGGTTGAGAAAATTCAAGGCATATACTATCCGTTCTGGCTTACCGATGTCGATGTTTCGGCAACCCGAACCGCTAACGCGCAAAATGTTCGCACCTGGAAGCTTGGCAAAAATCTGTATACGGAAACCTCTCACTATAAGCTATACCGTGCAGGTGATATCCACTTTGAGGATGTAACGACCGGCGCGTTTGATGCTGAAAGTAAGGCGATGCTTGAGGGTGTGCTACCTTATCCCACGGAATCGCTTAAAGACTTTACCGCTACTTATCTTTCCGGTTATATTGCAAAGAAACGCACGGTTGAACACTCCGACATACTTGATGAAGTCAAAAACAAGGTTACCGAGTATTCGGGTACGCTTTTGGCTGAAACCATGCGCGGATACAACTCCGTTCAGCCGCAGGGAACGCACGTAAGGCTACACAAAATACTTGGGGACTATACCTTGCTTCCGCTATGGATTCTTACATATAACAAGGGCGGCAAAGTTTACACATACGCAATGAACGGTCACACCGGCAAGGTATACGGCGAACTGCCTATCAGCGGTAAAAAACTGTGGCTTCTTTTCGCTATAGTTTCGCTCGGCATCACACTCCTTGGTACAATAGGAGGACTGTTGCTATGAAAAAACTGCTTATATTATTATTTGCGGCTTTACTTGCTGTAAGCGTTTGCGCGACAGATTTTGGATACCTCTACGATGATGCTGATTTGTTTACCGATGATGAAGAAACTCTGATTTGCGATATCGCAGAAAAAGTTTATGATGAATCGGGCTTGCTCACCGTAGTGCTTACCGATTACGGCGTTGGCGATGTTTTAAACAATCTTTATTCATACGCAGGCAGCGCAACCGATATGGTGATGCTTACTGTAGATATGTCTGCTCGCGAGTTTGAAATTTATCAGTACAACTCCGAAGAGGGCGAGAGCGCATTCCGTATATCATATTACGAGTCCGAAAACATTCTTGACAGTATTTTCGGCGATATGGCAGACGGCGAATATGCCGATGCAGCGCTTTTGTTCATCGAGATGGCAGAAAGCGCATACATCAACTCGGAAAACTTTGTTTCGGGCGACTATGACGGCTATGAATACGTAGAGTATGACGACGAGGATCTTTGGATAGGTTCGCTTGTAATGTCGCTTGGAGTCGGAGTACTTGTTGGCGGCTTGTCGGTGCTGTTTGTATGGCTTTCATATAAAAAGAAAGTTCACGGTTCTACATATCCGCTTTCGCAGTATTCAAAGCTTAATCTCACCGACTCAAAAGATAATTTTGTTACCAAAAATGTTGTTGTCACGCGCATACCCGATCCTCCTTCAAGCTCCGGCGGCGGAGGTGGCGGCGGCTCCCGCGGCGGAGGCGGCGCACGAATGGGCGGCAGAAGTTTTTAAAACGAAAGGCAGATGCTATAGCATCTGCCTTTTATTTATGCATTTGGGGGAATTTTGCCGTCGAATGGCTGCATGTGATGCTTGCCTCCTTGCATACCGATACGGTTGTTTGCATCGCGCATAGCTTCTATCCATGCGCGAATGTCATCGGGCATTTCGGTTTCGCTTAACCATTTATCAAGCCCCTCGGGAACAGATGGTATTTCAAATCTTTCGCCAAATTCTCCGGGGTGTGTGCCGCCCATGTTTCCCGGGGTAAAGCCTGAAGTCATAGAAAATGTAACCTCTTCGCCGTTTGCGGTGATTTTGTAGGTGTGTCCTCCTTCAAATTCCGGCGAACTCAATACAAGGGAGGTCAGTGGCTTTATAGCGGTAAATTCAAGCAAAAATTTTTCGCCGTCAAGCACCTTTACTTCTTTGCCTGCACCGATTGTTTTAGTCAGCATAATCTGCATGAACTGCTGCTTTGATGACGGAGAAACCGCGCCGTTTTGATTGCCGCATGCCATAACCGCGCCGCCGTTTATAATAATGTCACGGTCGGCGTCGATACCGCCGTCGGGGCCCTTGTCGCATGAGGAAGTGAGAACCGTTCCGCCGTTTATAACGATAAATCCGTTAGAGTCGATGCCGTCCCCCTCGTCGCCGAGTCCTGCGTTGATAGTGAGATTGCCGCCGTTAATTGTCGTAACGGAAATGTTGTCTTCGTTTGTATTAATACCGTCGTTTTGCGAGGTAATTGTGATGTTGCCGCCGTTTACTGTCAGGTGCATTTCGCTGTCAAGGCCTTCGTTTGTTGCATTGATGTGAAGCACGCCGTCACCTTTTTCGCCGCCGTAAATATTCATGCTGCTTTTTGAATAAAACGCGCCGTCATATTTGTGAAGCTTGTCAGTAGTTCCCGGCTCATATATGCGTGCAACATATGCGCCGTTTACATTGTTTACGCTGCCGTCTGCGATAATAACGTTTGCACCGGCTGCGCTTGTGTCAACTGTTGCAGTAGCAGCAGCTTCATCCTTTGAGCCGCACTCATAAACGTTGTAGAAAAGCACCGCAGGGGCAACGGAGCAGGTGATGTCAACACCGTCAAGTATAAGTGTTACAACAGCGTTTTCGTCGCTTTTTGCATCATCGCCGAGGTCAACGAAAATCTGGCATTTTGGATGTGCGCCGCTTAAGCGGTAGGCGCCTGCTTTTGAAATGTGAATAACAAGATGTTCCGATGCTTCTTCGGCAGTGTGCATGTCATTGCTTGTACCTTCGCCGTAGGCTTCGTCGGTACCGGCTTCGTAATAGATAATATCGTTTGCGATGTAAACGGTTTCATCGGTATCGGCAGAAATCACTTCGCCGTCAACCGTAATCTCGCTTTCGGAAAGAGATATAAATGTTTCGTTTTCGCTGTTGATGGTTGTCGATACAGTCTCCGAAGTTGTGTTTTCCTCAATTTGGTTTGGAGCATCTCCGCACGCTGATAAAAGCATGCAAGCACTTAAACCTAAAGCTAAAACTTTGTTAATCATAAGCTAATCCTCCGTTGCTTATATGATACAGCTTGCTTTTGAAAACATAATGGCGAAAGTTTGAAAAATTTGTGAAAAAAGATGTCTCGCTTATTAAAAGCGAAACATCTTTTTTACATAGTTTCCATTAATCCTTCAATAAGGAACTTTAGTCCCATTCCGCAAAGCACGATACCGCCTGCAAGCTCTGCTTTTGATTTATAACGTGCACCGAAAACGTTGCCGATTTTCACACCGACAGCGGAGGTTGCAAAGGTAAATACGCCAACTGCAACGATTGTAAACGGTACATTGAGGTTGCCGGCGCCGATAAAGCCGATGCCCGCAACGAGAGCATCAATGCTTGTTGCAATTGCTAAAGGAAGCATCGCGGAAAAACAAAACGAGTCACAGTGTTCGTCCTCGTCTTTTCCAAGGGACTCGCGAATCATGTTGATACCGATTATAGCGAGAAGAAAAAATGCTACCCAGTGGTCAACGCTGCTGATGTATTTTTCAAATCTTGTGCCTAAAAAGTAGCCGATAGTCGGCATTGCCGCCTGAAATATACCAAAATAAAGACCGGTAATAATCATGTGCGACCATTTTAGTTTTTTTACAGCAAGCCCTTTGCACATAGAAACCGCAAAAGCGTCCATTGCAAGTCCTATTGCCAGAACGAGTGCGCTGCCGATAGCGTTAATCACTTGGGGTACACCTGTCTTTCTTTAGTGAAATCGTCGATAACTTCGGTTTTATACTTATTTATATAATACTTTGCCATATCAAGATTAAGGTCAAGATAGTTGCCGCAATCGCGTGCGCTCGCACCGGGAATTGTGCCTTCATAGTTTAAAATAAATTCGCACATTTCGCGTATAAGCTGATAAACGTCGCATGGCTCAAGCTCACCGGCGAGGATGATGTAAAATCCCGTGCGGCAGCCCATTGGACCAAAGTAAACTGTTTTGTCTTTCCAATCTTCGCTGTTACGCAAAAATGTTGCACCAAGATGCTCAATGGCATGAATTGCAGGGGTATCCATGACAGGCTCAAGATTTGGGCGTGTAACGCGCATATCAAAAGTTGTCACTATCTCCGCACCGATTTTATCGCGGCGTGAAACATAAAGACCGGTCAAAAGGTCAATGTGATTTACGGTAAAGCTTGCAATCTTCTCCATTTTTATTCTCCTTATTATAACATAAATTATATATTAAACTATTTTACAAATAAAGTCAATATTTATCGTCTTCTTGGATATGCTATTTTCAAGAGGTGAAGATATGTTTTACATTGCAAAAAAAATTGAAGGTAAACTTTTGATTTGCGCCATTGCCGTTGCACTTTTTGCATCTGCTTTATTCTATATTTTTTATTCGGATTCAATACCTGTAGCCGCCGTCGTTGAAGAACCCAAAAACTCCGAAAAAATACCTGCGGTGCCAATACTTATGTATCACAGTGTGTGCGATAATGAACGTGTACAGAGTGACTACCGTGTGTCGCCGCGAGTATTTGAAAATGATATAAAGTATCTATATGATAAAGGTTATACCGCGATTTTTGTCGCCGACCTTGTTGGCTATGTGTACGAGGGAATGCCGCTGCCCGAAAAGCCGGTGATAATAACGCTTGACGACGGATATCTCAATAATCTTACAGAGGTATTGCCGATTTTAGAGAAATACGATATGTGCGCAACCGTTTCGGTGGTGAGGGCATTTACCGAAAAAGCGGTAAAAGAGAATGACCCGAATCCCTTGTACGCACATCTTACGTGGGACGATATAAAAGCGCTTGAAGATTCGGGTAGAATTGAAATCGGTAACCATACGGGTGCAATGCACGAGATAGGTGAGCGACGCGGCTGTATGAAGATAAGCGGTGAGAGCAAGGAGCGGTATGACGAGGTGCTTACAAACGATTTGACCTCGCTTCAGAATGCACTTACCGAAAAGGCGGGACTCACTCCGATAGTGTTCACGTATCCGTTTGGGTTTGTGAGCGAGGAGTCGCTGCCGGTGATAAAAAAACTTGGCTTTTTGGCGGCTTTGACCTGCTATGAACGCATAAATTATATCAACGGTACGGTTGACCAGCTCTACCGCCTTGGAAGATTTAACCGCAAGCCAAATATGACAACCGAAGAATTTATGAATAAAGTGGGGATATAAATTAAGGTTGCACTTTTTTGCAAATTATAGTACACTCTAATTAAAGGATGTGACTTTAATGCCAACTCAAACACAGACCAACCCATACAAAAATACCGACTCTAACAAGCGGTATTTTACATATGATTATTATTTGCGAAAAACATTTGGCGGCAAATGCTTGAAAATTCCGCTGGACATCGGTTGCACTTGTCCCAATATTGACGGCAGCCGCGGAAAAGGCGGCTGCATATATTGTTCATCACGCGGAAGCGGCGATTTTGCAGGCGCACCGACACTTTCTATTGCCGAGCAATGCCAAAAAGGCAGGGAAGCACTTGCGAAAAAATGGAACGTCGATAGAATAATCCCTTATTTTCAGGCACATACAAACACCTATGCCGATGTGGACTTTCTTCGTGAGAAGTATACCGAAGCGTTGCAACTTGATAATGTTGTTGCAATGAATATTGCAACACGCGCCGACTGTATTTCCGAGGAAATACTTGATTTGCTCTCTGAAATAGCCGAGCAAACGGTTTTGACGGTGGAACTTGGACTTCAAAGTACCAATGACAACACCGCCGCACTTATCAACCGTTGTCATACATACTCCGAGTTCCTTGAAGGCTACAACCGTCTTCGCGCGGCATCCGATAAAATCCGCATAGGCGTACACATTATTGACGGCTTGCCAAATGAAACCGAGAGCGACATGATGCAAACTGCTGCGGATGTAGCGGCGCTTTGCCCCGATGAAGTGAAAATACATCTGCTTCACGTTATAAAAGGTACTCTCCTTGCACAAATGTATGAAAACGGCGAATATATACCGCTTGAGCTTGACGATTATGTAAGGATAGTAGCAAATCAACTTACGCTTTTACCGCCTGAAACCGTTATAGGCAGAATAACGGGTGACGGAGTACAAAGTGAACTTTTAGCACCGCTATGGAGCCTTAGAAAAACAAATGTAATCAACACCATTGACAAATTGATGTTTGCTGAAAATCTTTGGCAAGGAAAGAAATACAGATAGAATTGTTGAAAATGCACAAATTTAGATTTGTGCATTTTACATTTGTACGGCAAAAAGTTCAAATTTTTACTTGCATGAAGTTTGAAAATATAGTATAATAATTTCATAATATTTCCGAAAAGGAGCAAAAGACTATGGCGGATTACATCACCAAGAATATTAGAAATATTGTCCTCCTCGGACATGGATCAACCGGTAAGACCTCTCTCGTCGAGGCTATGCTTTACCGCAAAAAACTCACTGACAGACTCGGTAAGCCTACCGAAGGAAATACAGTATGTGACTACGATGCAGAAGAAATCAAGCGCGGCTTTACTCTTTCCGCGGCAATGGTCAACTTTGTGCACAATGATATAAAGATTAATGTTATCGACGCTCCCGGTTACCTTGGTTTCCGCGGCGAGGCAAAGCAGGCGGCACGTGTTGCCGATGCAGCCGTTATCGTTGTTGACGGCCGTACCGGCGTTCAGGTAGGTACAGACCTTGGTTGGGACTATGCTACCGAAGCGGGTATTCCCAAGTCCTTCTTTATCAACCGATTTGACGACGGTGAAGCACGTTTTGCAAAGGCATTCAATGCTCTTCGCGAGCGCTACGGCGTTGCGGTTTGTCCTATCATTATTCCTATGATTGAGGCAGACAAGGTTGCAGGCTTCCTTAACCTTATTGATATGAAGGTTTATACATACGACGATGCAGGCAATCTCTCTAAGGGCGATAAGATTCCTACAGAATTTATCGGCACCGCGCACGAATACCGTGATATGCTTCTTGAGTCTATTGCAGGTACTTCCGACGCGCTCATGGATAAGTATTTTGAAGACCCCGAAAGCATCACGCGCGAAGAAGCGGTTGAAGCTATTCATGAGGGCATTATCCATGGCGGTATCGTTCCCGTAATTTGCGGCTCCGCTGCAAAGGTATGGGGCATCGCTCCTCTTCTTGACATCATTGCAGACTCGTTCCCGAGACCTACTGCTCGCGGTGCAGAGAAGGATGTTGACGGAGGTGAGGTTGCTATTGATAAGGATGGCGAACCTGCACTCTTCGTATTCAAGACCGTTGCTGACCCGTTTGTTGGTAAGATGACTTACTTCAAGGTTATGAACGGTACCGTTAAGCGCGATATGACTCTTAAGAATGCGCGCGGCGGCGAAGAAAAGCTTGCAAAGATTTATACTGTTGTTGGTAAGAAGCAGACCGAGGTTGACACACTTTGCTGCGGAGATATCGGTGTTACCGCAAAACTTAATAATACAAATACCAATGATACACTTAGCCTCTCCGGTAAGGTTCAGTACGCTCATGTAGTATCTCCCACACCTTACATGGCAAAGGGCGTCGTTCCCGTATCCAAGGGCGATGAAGATAAGATTTCGCAGGGTATTGCAAGACTTCTTGAAGAGGATTTAAGCCTCCGTTATGAGAACAATGCAGAAACAAGACAGCGTCTTGTTTACGGTCTGGGCGATATTCACCTTGACGTTACCGTTGCAAAGCTTAAGGCGCGTTACGGTGTTTCCGTTGCGCTTGAAAAGCAGAAGATTGCTTACCGTGAAGCTATCCGCAAAAAGGTTTCTGTTGAAGGTAAGCACAAGAAGCAGTCCGGCGGTCACGGTCAGTACGGCCATGTAAAGATGGAGTTCTCGCCTAATGAAGAAGGCGGCCTTATCTTTACCGAAAGCACCGTAGGCGGCAGCGTACCTAAGAATTTCCATCCCGCAGTACAAAAGGGTCTTGAAGAGGCTATGAAGAAGGGCGTGCTTGCAGGCTTCCCGATGACAGGTCTTAAGGCAAACCTCTTTGACGGTTCTTATCACGATGTTGACTCTTCGGAAATGGCGTTCAAGATGGCTGCATCCATTGCATATAAAGAGGGTATGAAGCAGGCTAACCCAGTGCTTATGGAACCCGTAATGACAATGCAGGTTTATGTTCCCGACTCAATGGTTGGTGACATTCTCGGTGACTTCAACAAGCGCCGCGGCAGAGTGCTTAACATCACTCCCGATGAATCAAAGCACGGCTCCACCATTATCGAGGCAGAAGTTCCGCAGGCAGAAGTGCTTGAGTATACAATCGCGCTTCGCTCGATGACGCAGGGCCGCGGACGTTACGACATGGAATTTGTCCGCTATGAGGAAGTTCCGCAGAACGTTGCAGACGTTATCATCGCAGAAAACAAGGCAAATCTCGAAGAATAAAATCAAAGGGCGAGTGCTTTGCACTCGCCCTTGAAATTTTGATATTTGCAATGTTTTTGTTACTATTTTTTATAGATTTTTAAGCAAATGTGTGATATAATCTAATATATTATTTATATTATTGTGCAATTTGCAATACAAAAGGAGAGAATAAAATGAGAAAAATCACAAAAACATTGTCGGTTTTTATTGTTTTGCTTCTTGTAGCCTTGGTTATGACTACGGCGATTGCGGCTAAGACTGTAACCGGACAGTCGGCGGCAGAAGCACTGCATGACCTCGGACTTCTTGCAGGCAAGGGAACAAATAGCGACGGTAGCGTTAATTTTGACACAGAGGGCAGCCTCACCCGCGCGGAGTCTATCACGCAGGTTGTTCGCTTCCTTGGCAAGGAAAAAGAGGCAACCTCAAAGACAAACGCGCATCCTTTCACCGACCTTCCTGCATGGGGCGTGCCTTATGTAAGCTATGCTTACGCTAACGGTATTACCAAGGGTGTAAGCGATACAAAGTTTGATGCAAATGGCGCAATGAGCGACTATGCATTCCTTACTGCTATCCTCCGTGTTCTCGGATACAAGGACAGTGAGGGCGACTTTGCTTGGAACAATCCTTACGAGCTTGCAAAAAAGGTTGGACTTGTTGAAACCACAACTCCCGATACAAGTTTTACCAGAGGCGATGCATTTGTTATCTGCTACAACGCATTGACCGCGGCAAACAAAGACGGCGGCGACAATATCGCTGAGAAACTTGTTAAAGAAGGACTTTTTACCATGGACAAATTTAACGAAACAATTAACGGCGAAAGCGGAAATCCAAGCGATGTTC